>JAEXTA010000089.1 GCA_023453665.1 Bacteroidota bacterium
ATCACTGTACGGTTCAGCAGGCACTACATCAAGATCAAGATTAATTCCGTAAGCCAGATTTACTTCAAGCATTTTATCTTTTATTGAACCGGTGTTTGCGATAGAACTATTATGAACATCTGCATTACCATCATTGTTGCCGTCGTATGCAATCATATCCATATTTACTACACCGAGTATTGAATCACCGGCATTAGCGGCCTGTGTAGCATAATATTCACTGCCTATCAATCCCTGCTCTTCTTCATCCCACAAAGCAAAAATTACGGTGAATGGAAAAGAATAATTTTTTAATACTCTTGCGGCTTCAATAACTGCAGAGGTTCCGCTTGCGTTATCGTCAGCGCCGGGTGCGGTGGTACCGCTTGGCATGTCATCATAATGTGCGCAGATAATATATTTTTTGTTCGGAAATTCAGTACCTGTTTTAACGCCGATAACATTTTTTCCCGTTGTACTGAATGACTGAATTGATGTAGTCAGACCGTAATTCTCAAGCTTTTGTTTTATGTAAGTTTCAGCGAGCGAATTACCCGGCTGATTTTTATGCCTTGAGACAATTGTCTGTGAAGTTCCGTTAATAATAGTAGGAACATTACCGGAAAGTTCACGAACAAAATAGACAAGTGAATCCTGACTCACAGAATTAAGTATCTGTTGAACTACCGGTGATTGTGGAAAAATCTGAGAAATGGAAAACAGAAGAGCGAACAGAAAAGATTGTTGCAAACGTTTCATTTGATACCCCGTATAATATTACTATGTACTTAAAAATTCTGATTAGAACTTAAGAACATTTTAACTTAAAGACCATTTAAAAATATTTTTATACGAAGTTGTAAAAGCAAAAACTTGGTTTTTGAGCTTAAATCACGATCGAATTATGTATCAATAATGATAATATTTCTTTCTCTAATTCCGCACCTTTATTTTGAGAATACCATAAATGCAGTTTATTAAGATAGACTTCTTTAGCCGCTCCTTTTTCTCTTAATTCAAAGACAAGCTGTTCTGCTTTTACCGGCCTTGAACCCCATCTGAACAACTCATTATTTTCATTATCAAAAACTGCCAGCACGGGAATGCTTCTTTTATTTTCCGGAGTAACGTATAAATCCATTATATCCGGATTTTCATCACGAAGAATAATTTTTAATTCTATCAATGTATTTGTCAAAGCAATTTTTGCTAATACAGGAATAATCTGAGCCGAATCACCACACCATGGCTCAGAAATGATCATCCATGTTTGTTTCTCCGAAATTTTATTCATTTCACTTAAAAGTTCATCTGAAACGGAATATGTTTTATCGATCCGGTTCATTCGTTGAATATTTAATTTAAGAAGCGAGTGTCTGTGCATCTCTGTTTCGGATGCGTTGGCGGGTAATACTTTTTCGCTGTCCTCAATAGTTCTTTTCACGTACTGATTGTAAGTGAGTCCGTTTGAATAAAGACGATCAATAAAATCTGGTTTCACCGTTTTTCCTCCTCTTAAAATATTAATTGCTTTTTCTGGTTTGTTAGAGTTAATTTTTAACGGGAGGATTCACAATGAAGTTGATAATTGTGGACTGTTTTTAATCTCTATAAAATGTATCTTCAAAATGAATTTCATAACAATGATTTATAACAAATGACAACTGAATTAAAATATTTTACTGTTGCCGAAGCAAACAAAACTCTGCCGCTTGTTAAAAAAATCGTTAATGATATAATTCTTGCAAGCAGCGAATTAAAACTTTATGCAGATGAGATTGGAAAAAATCCCGAAGAGGACCTGCGGGTAAAAAAATTAATTGAAGAAATAAACGGATTTATCAGTGAGCTCGAAGAAATCGGCTGCGATTATAAAGACTGGAATTTTACTATCGGTCTTGTTGATTTTCCCGCAATAATTGATGGTGAAGAAGTTCTATTGTGCTGGAAAAGTGATGAAGAAGACATCAGATATTATCACAAACATGAAACCGGGTTTGCCGGCAGAAAACTGATTCCGGAAAAGTACCTTAATGAATGATCACTCTTCGGTAATTTCAAATGAAGCTGTGGCAGATGCTGTCTGATCATTATTCACATCCTTCACATTAAATACCACGTTATATTTCCCTGCAGTATAAGTTGAGTCAAGTTCAAATTGCGCTTCAAGCGAGGTGTCGAGTACTTTTTCATTATTGACAAGATCTTCAACCCGTGTAATTAGTCCTGGAATTGTATCTCCTCCCGGAGTAACCAAATCAACCGAAAAAGATAATGCTGCTTTGAAAGTTTCATTCTCTTCAAGTTGAACAAAACCTTTTACCTGAGTTGAAGCATTCACTTCCCAGGTATCTCCGATATCAAACGCAAAAGCTTCAGGATTAAAAGCTTCAAGTTTTAAATCTTCTTTACCACAGCTTATCAGAGCCAATCCGGTGAGTAATACAAAAAATATTTTTTTCATCCTTAACCTTTTATTTTTCTGAATAGAATTAACCACAAAGAACACGAAGAAACACAACTCAAAGAGCACAAAGCTAAAGTATTAATCTCTTTATTCCATCTTTAAGATATTTTACATTGAAATTAATTAAAAGTCCTAATTTGCAATTACTTAATTTTAGATAAGTTAAAACTTGTGCAATATAAACCTCATTTAAAGCCTCAACGGATTTAACTTCAATTATCAACTTATTTTCTACTATCAGGTCTAATCTATATCCAATATCAAGTTTTACTTCTTCATAAATCAGAGGTAGTGGCTTTTCTTTTTCTACTAAAAATTTTTCTTTTTGAATCTCATAGAAAAGACATTCTTTATACGATGACTCAAGTAAACCGGGACCCAACTTTTTGTGAATCTTAATCGCAAGTCCAATTACAATATTTGATAGTTCATCTTCTGTCATTCAACTTTGTGTTCTTTGTGAAAACTCTTTGTGAACTTTGTGGTTAAAAAGTCTTTCCATAATCCTTATCCGTTCTTCTTCTGGAAATCTTTCATAAACGAAACAAGATCTTCAACACCTTTTGTCGGGAAGGCATTGTAGATAGAAGCTCGCAAACCACCTACTGAACGATGACCTTTCAATCCATTAAAACCGGCTTTAGTTGCTTCATCAATTAATTTTTTCTCAAGATCCGCGGTTGATAGATTGAAAGTAACATTCATCAACGAACGGCTTTCTTTTTCAGCGTGACCTTTATAGAAACCGCCGCTGTTATCAATTGCGTCATAAAGAATCTTTGCTTTGTTCTTGTTGATTTCATACATCTTATCAAGTCCGCCTAAACCGAGCAGGTGTTTAGTAACAAGCTTTATAATGTATATGCCAAATGTATTTGGTGTGTTATAAAGGGAATCATTCTCTGCCTGGATTTTATAATTCAACATTGTGTGTAATGAATCCTGGCTTCTTTCAAGCATATCTTTTCTTATTATAACAAGAACAACGCCGGAAGGACCAATATTTTTTTGTGCGCCGGCATAAATCAAAGCGTATTTACTCACATCTATTTTTTTATGAAGGATGTCTGATGAAGCATCACACACAAGTGGAACATTTCCAACTTCCGGTTCATTCATCCATTGAGTTCCGTAAATTGTATTGTTCGATGTGAAGTGAACATAAGCTGCATCCGCATCAAGTTTCAATTCACTTTGTTTGGGAATTCTTTTGAAAAATTTGTTCTCTCCTTCACCTTCTTCAGTTGTTGCGGCAACGTTAACTGTTCCGACTCTCTTTGCTTCTTTAATAGCTTTTTTCGACCAGCTTCCTGTTGAAATATAATCCGCTTTATTTTTAGGAGGCATCAAATTAAGAGGAACCATTGAGAACTGAAGACTTGCGCCACCCTGTAAAAACAGGATATGATAATCATCAGAGATGTTAAGAAGTTTTTTAATACCGTCTTTTGCTTCGGCGTGAATTGCGTCAAAAGTTTTTGAGCGGTGAGAAATTTCAAGTATTGACATTCCCACACCGGGCAATGTAAAAAATTCTTTTTGTGCCTCTAATAAAACTTCTTCCGGTAATATTGCCGGGCCAGCACTGAAGTTATAAATTCTTTTTTCCATGATATTTTTTCCTTTAGTTTATTTTCTTTATGACTTTCTCTGTGGCTTTGTGTCTCTGTGGTAAAAAAGCATCTACCACAGAGGCACAGAGATTTAAATTAAATGCGTCAACAATCCATCTCTCAATTTTGGTTCAAACCACGTTGATTTGGGTGGCATAATTTCCCCTGCATCCGAAATATTCATTAGATCATTAAGACTTACAGGATATAGTGAAAATGCCACTGCGGCTTTTCCGACGTCAACTAATTTTTCAAGTTCTTTTGTTCCGCGTATTCCTCCGATGAAATCGATGCGAGTGTTTGTTCTCGGATCATCTATACCAAGTACAGGGTTTAATAAAAAGTTTTGAAGTACACTTACATCCAATTTTTCACCAACCGACTTTTCCAAAGATAAACTTGCAAGAACCGAATCACGCGCTTTCAATAAATACCAATCCTTATCTAAATACATACAGAATTGCTTCTGAACAGATGGTTCTTTTACAGAAGTTTTTGCCACCTCAAATTTATCGCTTACAGCATTTAAGAAATCATCCTTACTCAATCCATTAAGATCAAACACTACACGGTTGTAAGGAAGAATTTTCAACTGGTCTTCAGGGAAAAGAACAGCAATGAAATAATTATACTCTTCATCTCCCTTATGAGCCGGATTGGATTTCATCTTTTCTTCTTTTGCCCGGCTTGCGCTTTTTGCACGGTGATGACCGTCAGCGATATACAGTTTACTTACATTTTTAAATTCGTTTACTATTAATTCATTAAACTGTTCTGGCATAACCCAGACAGTATGCTGAATTCCATCAGGGGCGGTAAAATCATATTCGGGTTTTACTTCTTTGATTGTCTTATCAACAAGTTCATTAACAGATTTTACACCACGATATGTTAAGAACACAACTCCTGTTTGTGCTTCAGTTGTGATTATGTGATTTGTTCTGTCGTCTTCTTTTACCTTACGTGTTTTTTCGTGTTTGAGTATTACATCATTATCATAATCATCAACAGAAAATGTTGCGCAGATACCTGTCTGTGATCTTGCGTCCATGATCAATCTGTAAAGATAAAAGCACGCTTTGTCTTCAGTTTTTAACGGAGCTTCTTTAATAATCTTGTTTAGATTTTCTTTTGCCTTCAGATAAATTTCTTTGGAGTAAACATCTTTTACTTCCGGCAGATCAATTTCTGACCTGGTGATGTGTAAATAACTTAACGGGTTTCCTTTAGCAAATTCTGCTGCTTCCTCCCTGTTAACTACATCATAAGGAACGCTTGCTACAAGTTGTGCTTTTTCTTTTGTTGGTCTTAGTGCTTTGAAAGGTCTGATAATAGCCATTATGATAAATCTCCTAAACTTTTTTTTCTGCTGGGTTTAAAATCTGTAAAAAAAGGACAATAGTCCATTTAAACCTGATGAAAATTACCCGGGCATATCAAATTAAAACCGGAATTTCTATTTTAATTCAATCTAAACGGTACTGCCCGATTTTTGTAGTATTAAAAACAATAAGTATCTTTTCGATAATTAATATATTTCAAATTAATTGTGAGTTTATGAGAGAGGCTGTTAAAAAACTTTCTTCCGGCTTTATAAAGAATAAAGATGAGGGAAAAATTAAAATTCTCGGGGATGTGAAATTCTTTGACGATTTTGAATCAAAATTCCTTCATAACAAAAGAAAAATTTTTGTATGGCTGCCTCCTGCTTACAAAAGTAACCCCGACAAAAAATATCCTGTTCTTTATATGCATGATGGTCAGAATCTTGTTGATCCCAAAACAGCTTATGCCGGTTATGACTGGAGAGTTGATGAAACAGCAACAAAGCTTATTAAAAATCACAAAGTAAAGCCATTCATTATTGTCGGCATTAATAATACAAACGACCGGCTTGATGAGTACAGCGAAACAGAAAAAGGAAGAAACTATCTACAGTTTATAGTCAATGAACTAAAACCATTTGTCGATTCAAACTTCAGGACACTTACCGACAGAAACAACACGGCAATTATGGGTTCATCAATGGGTGGATTGATCTCTTTCCTGGCTGTCTGGAATTATTCGGATGTTTTTTCAAAAGCAGGTTGTATGTCAAGTTCATTTTATTATCATTCAGACCATGTAATAAACCTGGTAAAAAGTTATATCGGGAATAAAAAGGACATAAAAATTTATATAGATCATGGTGAAGACGGATTAGTCCGCGGTCAGCAAATGTTTTGCGCGCTGACTCAAAAGGGATTTGTTATAGGCACCGATGTGGATTATTATTATGCCCCCGGGGCTGAACATCATGAGAAAGAATGGGCAAAAAGACTTGAGCGTCCGTTAAAATTCTTTTTTGGCAACAAATAGATAATTCAAAATGAAAAAAAGATTAAAGCTTTCAGCAGCATTACTGATTTTGTTATCACTGTTTATCAGCGGGTGTTCATCGTCACTTCAAAATCTTGCAGTATCAAAAAAGTTAGTTTCAGATTATTATGAAAACGGGCAATATGAAAAAGAACTACAAGAAATTTTGAATGATGTTAAACCTGAAATAGATAAAATTACACCGGGAAAAATGTCTGCTGTTATTTTTGATGTTGACGAAACAACACTTTCAAATTATAAGTTTATGAAGCAGTATGATTTTGGATATGAACGACATATCTGGGATGAATGGATTGCAAAAGCGGAAGCTGAACCGATAATTCCTGTCCGAAATTTTTATAACTATCTGGTTGAGAAGGGATTCAGAATAATATTGTTAACGGGCAGAAGAGACTATCATTATCAGCCTACTTATGATAATCTGAAAGCTACAGGTTATACACAATTCGATACACTAATCACACGCAGCAAAGATGAATATAAGTTATCGGCGGTTGATTATAAAACTGCTGTAAGAAATGCGTTAACTCAAAAAGGTTATGACATAAAAGCTAACTTTGGCGATCAGCAAAGTGATCTTGACGGCGGAAACAGTGGTATAGCGGTTAAGCTTCCTAACTATCAGTATGGGGTGGAATAACATTTAGTTACATCCGGGTTATTACTTTGTTTCTACGGGATTAACACTTCCCTTTCATTTTTGTTCTCATCTCCTTATACTAAAATCAAAAAAGGAAATACGATGAAGAAACCACATCTTGTCCTGTTTCTGTTGGTGATATCTGTTATGTCATTCGCGCAGAACCAGAGGAAAGCACTTGTTGAAGTGTTTACAAACTCGCATTGCCCTTTATGCCCGGCGGCGCATAACACACTTGATAATTACCTGATGAACAGCCCTAACGGCGAGAACATAAATTACATTTATTATCACATGATATATCCCTACGGTGATGATGAGCTTTATCATCAGAGCGGTGAGGGTTCTGATGCGAGACATATATTTTACAATCCTGTTGCGGGAACACCAAGAGGTTTTTTTGACGGCGCTATGCAGGGTACAACCTCTGGATGGAGCAGTTCACTTGATGCGCGAATTATGATGACAAGTCCGCTGACAATAATGTTAAACGGAACAAGAGATGAAAATGAATTAATCATTTCTGCTGAGGTTACCAGAACGGGAGATATTTCTGACAGCGACTTAAGTATTTATTTCGTTGTTGCTGAGGATGTTTTTTATGCGGGAAGGAACGGAATTCAGAATCATAAACACGTGATGAGAAAGATATTACCAACAACCACCGGAACACCTTTTACGATTAATCCATCTGAAACAAAAACTGTTGAGCAAATTATTCCTATCGATGCTATTATGGATGCTGATAGTCTGCACGTAATGGTTTTTGTTCAGAGTAATACTTCCAAGATGGTTTACCAGTCGGAGTTGATAAGTTACAACCAGTTAACTGTGACGGATGTTGATGATGATATTGATGTACCTTCAGGGTTTATTCTTGAGCAAAATTATCCCAACCCGTTTAATCCATCAACAAAAATTCGATACACAGTTGCGTCAAATGTTAATGGTCAAATGTCAAAGGTAGTGTTGAAGGTTTACAATTTATTAGGGAATGAAGTGGCAACACTTGTTGATGAGTATAAGTCCGCAGGAAGTTATGAGGTTGAATTTCAGCCGGCAGTCAACAGTCTGCAGCTGGCAAGCGGAGTTTACTTTTATAAACTACAAGCAGGTTCGTTTGTTGAGACGAGGAAGATGGTTTTGATGAAGTGAGGTGAATTGCTGCATTGATTCATTGTTGGATTGTTGGTTTATGAGAGTGTCGCACGTGGTCACACTTCGGCGGGCTCAGTGTGACAGAGGGGTACGCTATAGGCGGGTTTAATTACGAACGGTGAAGATAGTTAAGGGTTTGAACGGGTTTAGTCTTTCGGGTTAATCATTGCAGATTTGAACGGAATATTTGTAGCATTAAACGAAGTTTTTTTAGCATTAAACTAAAACTTTGTGGAATTGAACCAAGTGGTTTGAGCATTGTACTTTTTTATTGAGGAATTGTACGAAGTAATTTTAGATATGAACGAAATCTTTTAAGCATTGAACAAATGATTTGCAACAATGCGCTAAGATCTTGTGACAATGAACAAAATATTTGCAGCATTGAACGTTGCAATTGTAGATTTGAACGAAATTCCGATGGAGAATTGAGTTTTTAGTCAATAAATAAATAAAAAGGTGGATTATATGTTAAGGTTAAACTTAAAAACTCTGTTTACTTTAAGGGGAATTGATAAACCAAATGCATTTTTGAGGAAGGCAGGCTTTTCTCCGTATAGTTCTTCTTTGTATGCAAGGGGTAAGGTAAAGGTAATTGATCTTAAGCATTTTGAAAGGTTGTGTATGCTTTTGAATTGTACTCCACACGACTTGCTTGAGTGGGAACCGGATGCCGGGACTGATAACGCGAATGGTTATGAGTTGAGTAAGTTAACAAACAGCAGAAGGGTTGTGGTTTTGTCTGAGGAGTTGAGAGGGCTTTCGCTTGATAAGCTGGAGGAGATTCACCGGTTTATTGAGGAGAAGAAACGCGGTGGGTGAGTGTGGTTGATGTACTGTCACGGATTGATCCGCGACAACAGGGGAAGGAATTTTGCCCCCGCAGGATGAGATAGTCCTGTGTTGCCCTTCAATTGCAGAGGGGCATTTTTATTTTAATGTTCTTAGAAATGTCATATCGAAAACAAATCACCTTGCAGGTCAATTGGGGGATGAAATGTTCCAATGATTATAAATGGATTTGGTGCCCTGAAATGATTTAACTTTGTTGTACCAAGAAAAAAATATAGATCTTTTGTTTTCGCAAAGTCATCAAAATATTTTTCCCGGACTTTTTCGCATGCTTTTTTTTCATCACTATATTTCGCTAAACAATTCCAATAAAGCTGCCCGGTTTCCCAATCCTCAATCATCAGTTTAGATATTTTCCCTTTTTCATCCCTGAGCTTGTAAGAAAATTTATAAGGCAATTTTTGTATTACTTTGAATTGATTCTTATTGGAAGAAAATAAATTCAATTGTTTGAGTTCAGCTAACTTTGCCTGATTCCATTCACGATCAATTACAGCTTCAAAAGTAAAATCAATTATTTCAGTCGGTTTAAAAACAGCGAGTGAGGTACAAATACTTTTGTCTTTAGCATTGGCAATCAATTGAGAGAGATCAGTGTAAATATTTTGAAGAACTATTTTTTTTCTTTCTGCCCAATTATTTTCTGTTCCAACCTTTTTAGCAATAGTAATTTTTGTATCTGCTGAATAAGGTCTGAAACTTTCAGGGCGGAAGTCTGATGAGTTCTTAACAATATCAACTTCAATCCATTCATATTTTTTGTATTGTTCGGTATATGGCATTTTTCGGAAAGGAACAGGATATAGGCGTACCCATTTGCCTTCTTCAGTTAGACCTGCTGTACAAACTAATTCGTCATACTTAGTTGAGATTGATGGATATGTTTTGACGGTTATCAGAATTTTTTGCGTGCCCATATTCCTCCCGGTTATTAAATATGTTCTACTTCTATCCCTTTTGCAAAAACAGTCGTTATCGAATTAGCAAGATGATACCTGTGACACTGATGAATGTTTTTTTCAAAACAGGTAAGCGCGATGCGGTTATATTTGTTCAGCAACTCTTTTATTTGCTGTTGATCTTTTTGATTACTGTTAAGTGTTGTGATTCTGTATGTGTTAAATAAAGTATCGTAATCATCCTGCGTAACAAGTTGCTGCCGTTTATCTGATTCAATACCAAGCCCGGGGATATGGATATAGATTATACCAAGTCCATCACAGAATTTTTCAAGCTGACTTTTTGAAAACCCGTACTTCATACTATGTGGGGAGTTGCGAACATCACATAATACTTTAATATCATTCGTTATTATTCTGTTAAAGTATTCTTCAACACTGATCCCTTCATAGCCAATTGTAAATAGACGTTTTGTATTGATTGATGGTTTTTGTTTTTGCACCAATGCAATTTCATTTGCGTTTAGTTTATCCTTTGCGACAAGACTGTTAATAGCATAGTAAGGATAGTTTTTATAAACATATTTGATAAGTCCGTCTGTACTATAATTACCAAATGTCTTTATAGTGTCTTTCAGTTTTTCTTTATCATCGTCTGTTAATTCGCTAAAATATTTTCCATTATCTATGAGTGAATAAAATTTTTCTCCTTCTTTTACTGTTCCATATTTACTTAATGTGGAAAGATCAGCCGCTGCGAGGAATGAGTAGCAACCGAATTTGTAGGGAACAAAATTATAAGCGGGGGTTTCTTGTTTTATGCTGAAAAGGAAAAGCAGTTTTTGAAAATCAAGTTTGGATATTTCCCTGCCGATCAGTTCAAGCAGTGATAGTATTATTTTACGACGGTAGTACATATAGCTCTATTTGTTGCCGGTAAAATATGTAAATATTTTTTTAGGGCAAGGGGGGTGAAAAATTTGTTGATTGATATGATTGAGGAGAGGAGGAGAACTGATTTGATTGCGACTTAAATTTTATTGATTTAAGTTGAATAAGTAATTGATTCCTAATTTATAATATTGATTCTTGTGAGTTAACTTGAGTATAATTAAAAGAATTCTAAATCGACGTGTTTTACTCATTTCTTTTGCATTAATAATCATTTTTTTAGTCTTCATTTCTTGGCCACTTGATCTGATCCCTTTTCTAACAAAAAAATTATCTAGCAAAGCTATTTATTTGGGGTGTATTATTATTGTATTCATTCTATTTCTGATTAAAGAATTTTTATTGGGTAATCCTCATACTCCAAATAATGACTCTGGAACCGTCAAGAATAATTCTAAATCAGAGGATAAGCCAAATGATAGTTTAACCAAGAGCTTTGATTTACTACTTAATTTATTCTTAATGTTTCTTGGGGTTCTACTAGCTTTGCAATTGACCGCAATGCAAGATTGGGAAGCTGAAAAAGAAAAATATCTTAAGTTGTTAAGGTCAAGTATTAAATCGGACGAATTTTATATTGATGAATCAATTAGAATCATCAACTTTCTTAATACAGCAAACGTTTCAACCATGGAAGTTTTTACTTCTATAGAAAATGTAAAAAATCAATTGATCTTAGAAGAAATAATAAAAAATGGTTATCTCTATGAATACTCATCGGATCAATTTATAAATGAGGTCACAAAGATTATTTCAGACATTCGTAAAAATAATTTAGAAATCTCGCCCTTAAATAGAACTTCGTTCAAAAAATTGGTTAACTATTTAATATTCAAGGAACAAATAATAAATAGCGAAATTCGATTCATCCAGGATAGTATTGATACTTCAATGTTGAATAGAATATATAAAGAAGAGCATGGAAAGTTGACTGTTGTTAAAATGCAATACGAAAATGATAAAAGTTCTGAATTAACTAGTAAAGAAATTGATTCGATACAGCAAACAATCGTTCCTAATCTTATAGAGCTACTTAATATTAGTCCACCTAAATTGGTTTTCAATACCAACTATATCGAAGTAAAGGAAAATTTAGATTCTACAATTCAATTCGATTTGAGTATTCATAACAAATCTAGACCCGTTGAACAAATTTTTAACGAACCTATTAAGAATTATCTTCCTCCCTATATAACAACTAAAAAATCCAACAATTAAGTGCTCTTACTTATTAAATCAATTTGATGTCGCTTCTCTAACTCTATTTGAATCTGGTTTTATTCAAATCTTCCTCACATCAAAATTTCTTATATTTGCACTCAATATTTTCACTAACAGAGATACGAATGTCCGCAATTACTTTTTCCGAACTACCCAAAGCATACGATCCTTCTATTGTAGAAGATAAATGGTACCAATACTGGCTTGAGAATAATCTTTTCAATTCAGATATAGACAATTCAAAGAAACCTTATACGATAGCAATACCTCCGCCGAATATTACAGGTATGTTAACGATGGGACATATTCTTAACAACTCACTTCAGGATATTCTCATACGCACAAAACGTATGCAGGGTTATAATGCATGCTGGGTTCCCGGCACAGATCACGCTTCAATTGCGACTGAAACTAAGGTGACGAAGTTCCTTGAAGAGAAAGGAATTAAAAAATACGACATAGGTCGTGAAAAGTTTTTGGAACATTGCCAGGTTTGGAAAAAGGAGTACGGCGGAATAATAATCCAGCAGTTGAAGAAGCTTGGTGTAAGCTGTGACTGGCGGCGTGAACGTTTTACGATGGATGATGATTATTATCACGAAGTAATTAAAGCGTTCGTTGAGCTTTACAAGGAAGGAAAGATATACCGCGGTTACAGGATGGTTAACTGGGACCCGGCAAATAAGTCCGCAATTTCTGATGAAGAAGTAATCTTTAAAACTGTTAACGGAAAGTTGTGGTACTTTAAATATCCTGTGATGGATTCAAATGAATTTGTTGTTGTTGCTACCACACGTCCTGAAACAATGCTCGGTGATACAGGCATTGCAGTAAATCCGAATGATGATCGTTACAAACATCTTATCGGCAAAAAAGTTTTACTGCCAATAGCTGAAAGAGAGATCCCGATATTTGGTGATGAGTATGTTGATATGGAGTTCGGGACAGGTGTTGTAAAGGTAACTCCTGCACACGATGTTAATGATTATGAGATGGGCAAGCGACATAATCTTGAGTTCATTAATATTTTTAATGATGACGCGACCACAAACGGAAATGTGCCTGATGAATTCAGAGAGCTTGACCGTTACGAGGTAAGAAAAAAAGTTATAGCACGGTTAGAGGAGTTAGAACTGGTTCACAAGATTGAAGATTATCAGAATAAAGTAGGCTACTCCGAACGCGGTAATGTTCCGATTGAACCATATTTAAGCGAGCAGTGGTTCATGAAGATGGATGAACTTTCCAAACCTGCTCTTGATGTTGTACGGAACGGCAAGGTTAGGTTTTATCCGCAGCACTGGGAGAAAACTTATTATCACTGGATGGAAGGAATTAAAGATTGGTGTATATCGCGTCAGCTATGGTGGGGACACAGGATTCCTGTCTGGTATAACATCAAAACAAAAGAAGTTTATTGTGATGTTAATCCGCCAAAAGATTTACAAGCCTGGAAACAGGATGAAGATGTGCTTGATACGTGGGCATCAAGCTGGTTGTGGGCGCATGCAATTTTCAGAAGTGATGATGAAAGAAAATATTATTATCCGACTAGCTCATTAGTAACCGGTCCTGATATAATTTTCTTCTGGGTTGCAAGAATGATTATGGCTGGAATGCATTTTATGAATGACATTCCCTTCAGTGATGTTTACTTCACGAGTATCATTCGCGATTCGCAGGGAAGAAAGATGAGCAAGTCGCTCGGCAATTCTCCCGACCCGCTTGAAGTAATAAAAGATTATGGTGCCGACGCGCTAAGATTTACAGTGATATACTTAGCTCCGCTTGGTCAGGATGTTTTGTTCAGCACGGAGAAGTGTGAACTCGGAAGAAATTTTGCAAACAAGATGTGGAATGCCGGAAGATTCCTTTTGATGAACAAGGAAACGATACCTGTTAAGAGTGATTTAAAAAATGAGCATATCGACTTTGCGGATGAATGGATAATCTCACGCTTCAATGAAACGCTTCAGCAGCTTAATAAGGCGATGGATGAGTTTGAGATTAATAATTCCCTCAAACTTATTTATTCTTTTATATGGAATGATTACTGTGACTGGTACATAGAACTGATTAAGAACCGTCTTTATTCTGATAATGAAGAGATAAAATCTGCGGTACTAACGCGCGCTATTTCAATTTTTGAAAATGCGCTTAAGATACTTCATCCGTATATGCCGTTCATAACTGAGGAGCTTTATCATCTTCTTGGCGAAAGAAAAAACGGAGAGAGTATTTCTACTTCATCGTACCCGCTTGTAAATCAAAACCTTATCAACGAGGATGCTGAAACTGAAATGACAATGGTGATGGATATTATTACAGCAATAAGAAATATCCGTGGTGAGATGAACATTGCGCCTTCTAAAAAAGTTAACGCGATAATCAAAACTTCATCAGTTAAACCTCACCAGGTCGAGTATATAAAACGACTTGCAAAGGTTGAGGAGCTTTCAGCAGATGCAAGCATAACCAAACCCAAAGCGAGTGCTTCGGCAGTAATCAGCGGATGCGAAATATTTATCCCGCTTGAAGGTTTAATTGATTTGAATGTTGAGCGGGAGAAACTTCAAAAGGAAATTACACGGCTTGAAAATTCATTAGTTGGTATTCAGAAGAAGTTATCGAATGAAAAGTTTGTGGCTAATGCTGCACCTGATGTTGTTGAGAAGGAACGCGCGAAGGAGAAGGAATGGATTGCTAACATTGGTAAGTTGAAGGAGATACTGGTGAGTTTGGGGTAGGATTATAATTTTAATTTTAATAATTATAAGTTAGCAATCGTCATCCTTCGACAGGCTCAGGATGACACAGGATTTAGTTCTAATAAAATATTATGGTGTTGCATGTCACATTGGCTTGTCGAAATGTGACTGTGTATAACCGTCAGACTTCGACATGCTCAGACTGACAAAGGACTAATAACCTTATATTTTAGTCTCACTGAACCCGTTGAAGTGTGACAGTTTTTTATGAAAGATTATTTTGTTTACATATTAAAATGCTCGGATGATTCTTATTACACCGGTATAACTAATAATTTGGAAAAAAGAATTAACGAACATAACTCCGGAATGATTAAAGGATATACATCTAAACGATTACCTGTTGTGTTACTTTATTCGCAACGATTTGATGATATAAACAGAGCAATCGAAGTTGAGAAGCAAATTAAAGGTTGGAGCAGAAGAAAAAAGAAAGCACTTATTGCTGGTGATTTTGAGTTGTTGATTGAGTTGTCAAACAATAAGAGAGAACGTCGTCAGTCTTCGATCCCATAGGGACAAGCATGATCAGACTGACAAAGAGGTTGTAACATTGAGTGGGCATTGCCAGCGAAAAGTAAAAGAGACGTTACGTCATCCTTCGACAGGCTCAGGATGACATTGGAGGGTAATAGTTAATAAAGTTTTTTGAGCAAAGTGTGTCACACTGAGCTCGTCGAAGTGTGACGAAACAATAATTTAAAAATGAGGGAGAGAAAATGTACTACAAACTAAATGACTTCTTAAGCGACTGGGCTTATGAATCACAAGCAACATTAAAACTGCTTAACAATCTTACCGATGAATCACTTACAAAAAAAATTGGTGATAATGTACGCACCCCGGGAAGACTTGCATGGCATATTACCACTGCTATGAATGAAATGGTATCGCGCACGGGATTATCATTCGACAGCAAGAATCACGAAGCTCCTGTTCCCGCAACAGCAAAAGAAATTGCTGATGAGTATAAACATTCATCTGAAAATCTTCTAAAAGAATTAAAGGCAAAATGGAATGATGATTCATTAAAGGCTGAAGACAATATGTACGGGGAAATGTGGTCAAGAGGCAAAACTCTGGGCGTGTTAATTACGCATCAGATACATCACCGCGGACAGTTGACAACTTTGATGAGATTATCAGGTTTAAAGGTGCCGGGTATTTACGGTCCCTCAAAAGAAGAGTGGGTCGATTACGGAATGCAGCCGCAAGAGTGATTAAACAAATTTAAAGGAGATGGAAGAAATAAAATCATTTCTAAAAAATCCGTCAAAGCTTTACGGTGTTTTGCTGATCTTTCTCACAACACTTGTATTTCTTTCATCTCTTGGTTATGAATTTGTTTTTCTTGATGACACATCAATTGTTTACGATGATTACGGGAGAATCTCTTCTTTAGATAAGATCCCCGAAACATTCACATCAAATTATCTTGGCGGACACTATTACAGACCGTTTACTGTTATTACATTCATACTTAATGCTGTTGTTTCAGGGCAGCATCCGTTCTCATATCACTTAGTTAACCTTCTTCTTCATGTTCTTACATCATTTTTTGTCTACCGGATTTTATTACTTGCGGGCAATAAAGAATTTATTTCAGCACTCGCTGCAATGATATATGGTTTGTCTGCAATTCATATAAATGCTGTAGGCTGGATGGCAGGTCGCGCTGATCTGCTTGCAGGATTTTTCGGTTCAGCAGCATTTTTATTTTTATTGAAGTATAAATCGGAAAAAAATATCAGGAATATATTAGCCTCGCTTATGTGTATTCTGCTCGCAGTATTATCTAAAGAATCCGCAATTGTACTTCCTTTTATTTTTTCCGCTTACCTGTTATTTAGTAAAGATGTTGAAACAAAAAGGAAGCTCGTTGCTTCAATCGTTTTTTTACTTGTTGTAATTTTCTATCTGTTACTAAGAAATTTTGTTTCAGATACTGTAAGAACTGACACGATTGCATTAAGTACATTCTTTATAAACCTGAGAGTTTTACCGGAGACATTAACCAAATTTTTATTTCCGTTTAATATTGATGTACTTCCAGATTTCAGTCCGATTACAACTTCCGCCGGAGTGATAATAATAATTGCTGTATTATTGATTCCGTTTTTAATGAAAGATATAAACAGGAAAATTTATTATGCCGGAATAATTTCTTTTTTTCTTTTGATGATACCGGGTATGTTTTTCAGAACTATGTCGCTTGATGGTTTTTATTACTGGGATTGCAGATCATATCTTCCTCTTTCCGCAATGATCTTTCCTGTTTCCGAGATACTTAAGAGCCTAAGTCACAGATATGAACAGAAGAAAGTTCACAATCTTGGATATGTTTATGTTTTTGTTCTTGCTCTCGGAACTATTTATCACCTTCAAAAATACAGCGACGGAAAAACATTATGGGAAAATGTGATTGAAGACTATCCCCGGAGATATCTTTCATACATTGGATTATTTAATTACAACAATCATTACAAAAACTTCTCCGAAGCAGAAAAAAACCTGAAAAAAGCTTTGGAAATAAACCCCTCAAATGTACAGTATAGAATTCTTCAGATTAATTTTTACAAATCACAACACAACTATGAAAAAGCATTACAATCCGTTGTAGAGGGATTAAAGTATGACAAAGAAAATATCCCCCTTACACAGCAATTAATAAAACTTGCTGGTATGACTGACAACAATTTGCTGTTAACTGAAATATTGTTTAGGGAGACTAAGAATAAAAAATATTATGCGGGTTTAAAGGGACTTTTTGAACAGGAACTTATAATTGCAAAGCAGGAAAACGATTCTGCTTCATATAATTTCTATAACACACTTATTGAAAAAACGGACAGCATTCCGGGGAATTAACGATTCACGAATTTCTTCTTAAAGCCAAGGCTAACAGCATCACGCACAGCAAGTTTATCACCTTCAGAAAGATCAGTAAAATTCATATCTGAATCGGCGTCGGGATCAATTATGGAATACATAATATCTTTTTCATTTTTGCTGTGACCTAACCCGAGTGCATGTCCAAGTTCATGAATGATTGTGTTTTTGATTTCACCTTCAGTAACGGGTTTATTATTAAACTTCAAAAGACTAATCTGAATATCTGCAAACTTGATCTGTTTTTTCTGATTGGTTTCGTACTCGGTAAGTCCCAGGTAATTCTCGTCATATTTTTCCATAAGATTATGAATAAACCGAATACTTATATCTGCATTTTCAGAAGAAGATGTTTTTACAAACTTTATTCTGCTGTCGGCTTTCTTCCAGTGATTGAAGGCGTATTCAATAAAGTCGGCGTATTTCTTTTTAAAATATTTTGATGATGTTGGTTTAACATAAACTTTTAACGGCCAATGATTTTCTGTCCAGTGTTTACCATCCCACAAAGAGTTTTTCGATTTGTCAATTCTGAAATAATTTTTGCTCTCAGTTTCTTTTTTGTTTTTAGTATCTGAATAATTCTTATCCGGAGTTTTTTCATCATACCCGGTTTCTTTTTTCCTGTCATCATAATAACTTTTGCGGGCGTGCTCATCTTCCCGGATAACAGCACTGTTTCCCGCATCAGCTTTTATGTTTCTTGAAACCTGTGCATGGTTTTGTTTCGGGAAAAGCAGAAGAAACAGAAGCAGAAATCCGAATGAAATATTTTTTAGTCTGTAAATCATTTACCTGTTTTGCTCATAAAAATTTTTGACCTTGTTGAGCATAATTAAAAGAGAATTAAAATTCCAGAGAAATATTATGGAAAGATTGAATCCCCCAAAACGGGAAATGAATAGTTTACTTTTAGTATATTGAACCACAAATTTTTAAACAATCCAAAGAATATCTTAAATAAACAAAAGGAGTATTATTATGCCGATCAGGAGTGCAGCCGCTGAGTGGCGCGGAGATCTCAAAGGCGGTAAAGGAAATCTTACCACCGACAGTAAAGTGCTTAACAAAAATGAATATAATTTTATTTCAAGGTTTGATTCCGGAACAGTTACAAATCCCGAAGAATTGCTCGGTGCGTCACATGCAGGGTGTTTTACCATGGCACTTGCGAATGCTTTGTCAAATGATGGATTTAAAGTGAACTTAATTTCAACGGTAGATAAAGTTCATCTTGAAAAGGGAGATGCCGGATTTAGTATTTCGAAGATCGAGATAAGTACTGAAGGTGATGTTGAAGGTATAGATGCGACAAAGTTTAATGAGTATGCAGAAAAAACAAAAACTGCATGTATTATTTCGCGCGCGCTCTCAAGCGTTCCAATGACATTAAGTGTAAAGTTAAAATAGTTATTTAACCTCCGCAGTTTAAAAAGCTGCGGAGGTGTTCTATTATGCTCTTGTTATAAGTTCTTTATACTTTTCATTTTTATTTATGAATGAAGATACGTAGGAACATGTAGGTATCACAGTAAGATTTTTCTCATGAGCAAAAGTCAAAGCCCGCTCAACTATCAAAGCGGCAATTCCTTTTCCTCTTAATTCGTTTGGTACATATGTAGATCTTAAATCGATTGTCCCGGTATCTTTCATAAAATATCTGAGGTATGCTTCCCTGCCTTCTATAGTACAATAAAATTTATGATTTTTTTCGTCGTGAAATATTTCGGGCTTCATTATTTCTTTCTGATTTTTCGTGTGCAAAAATAATGAAATTCCTGTTCAGAAATATTCGCCCGTATACGACTAATTTTTACATACTTCTGTTGTTTTTCTGATTACACAATGCGTCTAATAATTTTTAATTGCTTTTTTTCTGTGGAATAGTATTTGTACTTAACTGTCCTGGTTTTTCATAAGGCAACGGTATTTGTGAAAGAAACAATATTTATTTAATATTCCGGCGAGTTTTCAACTGTCCATATTCAGCCAGAATAAAATATTCACTACCCGGTTTTTCAATTATTTCGTTATTCAGTTAGAGTTTTTATAAAAGATTGCCTGTGGTTTTTTACCTGCTACTCTTTGTTCGTTTTTATTCTGTGCAATTGTAATTAATTATAAAATTAATTTAAACCAGGAGTAAATTTTACGGCTTCTATATATGCACTTTTAGAATTTTATAACACAATTATTCTTATCTATTCAAAGGTATTTTTATGAGAACACTTTTAAGAATCTTCATTCTGCTTCTTGCCCCGGTACTGGTTTCGTGTTCAAATTGTAAGATAACTAAAAGCGAAGAGACCAATAACAATCAGACGAACCCAACTACTACTACACCAAATATTTCTGTAGTTACAGCAACAATTAATGAAGTTCAATTTAACAGCGAGACTGATTATAAAATAAAAGCCGATATTACTACAGTTGAAGCAACCGATCGTTTACCCAGTATGGCAGTCAGCGGCAGCGAATATACACTCATACCTAATTTCCGATATGAAGATAACCAGTTAATCGAAAGTGATGTGAATGAATCTTTAAAAAAACTCGGCAGATTATCATCAGGTAAAAAGTTTAAAGCCGAAATTTCATATGAGTATCAAAAAGGATGGTTTATCCAGAAAATATTAAGTATGGATTAGTGAAGGTTACATTGATTGATTTTTTAATTTATTAAGAGGTATAAAATGAAAAAAAATCTGTTACTTTATTTTGTGCTTATTGTCATTACTTCGGGGTTCTTTTACTTTCAATCTGATAAACAAAGTTTTACTATGGAAGATTTCCGTCAATTCAGAATTGAAAAGAAAAAAGAAAAATCAAAATTAAAATATGATCAACCCGACAAAGCAATGTTGTGGTATTACGAACAGCGTGCATACCCCAATAATTTTATTCCTGAAAGATGGCAGGAAGAGGCAATGGATCACATAAGCCGAAATAATATTTCTCCTGCTAACTCACCAGCTGCATTAAGCTGGTCTCAATTAGGTCCCGGAAATATCGGAGGCAGAATTCGTTCAATAGCCGTACACCCAACAGATCCAAATACAGTATATATTGGAGCGGTTGCCGGAGGTGTATGGAAATCAGTTAACGGCGGAACAACCTGGACTGCTTTACACGATTTTATGGAAAATATCGCAGTATGTGCTTTGGTTATTGATCCCGATAATCCGAATACGATTTATGCAGGAACGGGAGAAGGATTTTTTAATCTTGACGCTATACGTGGTGCAGGAATTTTTAAATCAGTAGATGCCGGAGCTACCTGGTCAAAATTATCTTCTACAGACAATGCTAATTTTTATTATGTAAATAAACTTGAGTATGATAACACAAATAATGTTCTGTACGCTGCAACACGTAAAGGATTGTTTTCTTCATCAAACGGCGGTTCAACTTTCGGCGGTTTGTTAACCGGTACTGGTGGTGCAGATATCCATTGTACTGATGTTGAAATAGCTTATACATCACCTGTTACTGTTTATGCAACATTCGGATTATTTAATCAATCTGAGATCTGGCGTAGTACAAATGCAGGAAGTTCATTTGCATTTAATTATGGTTTAACCGGTGCGGGAAGAATTGAAATGGCAGTTTCAAAATCAAATCCACTTGTAGCTTATGCATCTTTTATGGATTTAAGTACTAATGGCACAGGCGCAATGGCTTATACAACGAATGGCGGAAATTTATGGGGACCGAGAACAATACCAGGTCCATCATTTGCCGGTGCTTCTACCTATACAGGCAGCCAGGCATGGTATGATAATATACTTACAGTCGATCCTGATAATGCAAATAATGTTTTAGCAGGCGGTATCGATAACTGGAAGTCAACAAATGGCGGATCTAACTGGACACAGAAAACGAACTGGTACTCACAAAGCGGCGCTCCACCTTACGCACATGCTGATCAGCATGTTTATGCTTTCGCTCCATCAAATTCAAGTATTGTATATCTTGGTAATGACGGCGGTATTTACAGATCGAACAATAAAGGCGAAACCTGGTCTTCATTAAATAATAATTTATTTATTACACAGTTTTATTACGGCACAACAAATCCGAGCGGAACTGTTTATGCAGGTGGTACTCAGGATAATGGAACTTTAAGAACAACAGGTTCAACTAACTGGTCTGAAATTCTTGGTGGTGACGGAGGTGCAACTGAAATCGATTTCAATAATCCAAATAACATTTATATGGAATATGTAAACCTCGCTTTCTTCAAATCAACAGATGGCGGGTCATCTTTCTTTAAAGCGATGACAGGAATTCCAACAGGTCCAAATTTTTACGACGGCACTACGGACAGAACACAATTTATTTCACCATTCTCAATGGATCCGAATAATTCAAGTACAATTGTTGCCGGAACATATCGCGTATGGCGAACAACAAATGGTGCAGGTAACTGGACAGCGATTAGTACTGACCTTACGGGTGACGGATCGGGTGGTTCCGGAGCTACCATTTCTACTGTTATTGTGGCTAAAGGTAATTCAAGTGTAATTTATGCCGGATGTACAAACGGAAGAGTTCAGGTTACCACAAACGGAGGTACGAACTGGACATTAAGAAATTCAGGTTTACCTAATTTAAGTGTTACAAAAATTGCAACCGATCCTAATAACCCCGCAGTAGCATATGTTACTTTCTCCGGTTATACGGCCGGATCAAAAATTTATAAAACAGTTAACTATGGTCAGAACTGGACGAACATTTCCAGCAATCTTCCGAACCTGCCGACGAATTGTGTATTAGTTAATCCTGCTAACGGAAATAATATTTTTGTCGGGACTGATCTTGGAATTTTCTCTACCGAAAACGGCGGAAGTTCCTGGGTTCAGGATGCTAATGGAATGGCAAATGTTCCTGTGTTAGATCTTGATTACCGCGCAAGTGATAATAAAATATTTGCCGCAACACATGGCAGAAGCATGTACTCAGCCACCTTAGGTGGAGGCGGCGGATCCCAAATCACATTAATGCAGCAGGGTTTTGATCAGGCTTTTCCTCCTGCAGGATGGACAACTCAGATATTAAATTCATCTTATACCTGGCAGCAGGGTAATCCTCAGGGAAATAATTTTAATCAGATAGATCCTTCAAGCACTAACTCGGCTATATGTCCCTGGGTTGCTCAGAATCAAAACGAATGGTTAATTTCGCCAACATTTGAATTAGGCAGCGGAAGTGCATACATAGAATTTTACGCTGCATACAGCACTCAATGGTTATCTGCCGCAACACTAAAGCTGAACATCTCTACTAATGGAGGTTCCGTCTGGCAGGAAATCTGGTCTGCAGAAAATGACGGACAGGCTTTCATGTGGCGTCAGAAGAGTGTTGATCTTTCTGCATACTCTAACAGGTCAAATCTGAAACTTGGCTGGCAATATGTTGGTAACGATGGTGATCTTGTTGGATTAGATGGAATTAAACTAGTTGGATTCCCAACTTCAGTGGAAGAAATAAACAGTGAAATACCCGATGAATTTGAATTATCCCAGAACTATCCGAATCCATTTAATCCATCAACTAAATTCAAATATTCTTTGCCTGAAGGGAGACATGTTAAGATCATCATTTATAATATAAACGGCGAAAGGATTACCGAACTTGTAAATAATTTCCAAAATGCCGGTACATATGAGGCAACCTGGAACGGCAGGAATGATCTGAACCAACAGGTTGCAAGCGGTACTTACATTTATTCAGTAACAGCAGGAGACTTTGTACAGACAAAGAAAATGATCCTGCTTAAGTAGTATTCATTCGTTTCAATAATGTTTAGAGGCTGTCTCTCCGGCAGCCTCTTAATTCAATAACTTTAATTATAAAGATTGGGGAAGATAGATCAGGGCGAACTATCAACACAATCTTTTAGTAGTAATTTCTAAATAGAATGCATTGACCTCCAAATAATTGAGCTTCTTTTTTAAGTTCTTACGCATGTACAGTTAGCGTGTTCAACTTTTCATTTCGTTCAAAATGAAGTTGTAGTCTTATTTCTTTCCAATGTTCCTGGTTAGTTTTAAAAGTACTTTCGCAATACAATATCAGTTAAATGAACTTTTTATTAACTAAATATTTACTAATCAAGGGTACCTATGAAAAAATCAACAAAAAAAATATTATCAACTTTTTCATTAATGTTCATGTTGTTGGGATTACCAATGTTGAATATTAACTGTTCCGGTTCTGCCGAGTTTATGCCCGAAAAAATGGATACTCCGCTTCAGCAAAAAATAAGAAGTGTAGAAGAAGATAATTCCAACTCCATTATCCAGTTCACCGGCAAAACAAAAGAGGATATGTCTTCTGAAATGAAAAAAGAATTGGAGTCAAAAGGCATAATCATTTCAAGTGTTGTAACGAATATTTTTACTGCTTCAGGAACAGCATCGGCAATAAAAGAAATTTCCAATTGTGAATTTGTTATTTACATGGAATTAGCAAGAACATTAGATATTAAATAACTATCCAAAGGAATGTATATGAAAAATATGTTTACCGTTCTTTTAGCTGCAATAATATTTTCAATAAATATTTTTGCACAGACTTTTCCGGTTGGTTCTACAGTTGAAAGAAATCCGAAAACCAATATTGATAAACTGATTACCGGAAATGTTAACTACTCAAACAGGTACAGCGGCAAAGTAAGCCCGTTACTCAGTTATTTTATGAACCGCATCAGCGAGAACAACGGAGTGAAGGTACAATTACCAGAGTCATATCTTGGTGTTAACAGGGTAATGTTCTTTTATACCGATGAATTAGATCAGCTTATCATTCCTTTATTAATAAAAACTAACTCTGTTGAATCCACCAAAAGCACAATTTTATCAGCAGGCGGAACGATAGGTACAATTGCCGGAGATATTATTTCAGCAGAGATTCCTGTATCATCTGTTTATTCTTTAATTGAATCCGCCGAAACAACATACCTTGAAGCAAGTACAATTTTAGAATTAAAAATTGATATTAGCCGCACTGAAATAAAAGTTAATCAATTACATAATGGAACCGGAATTTCAAGACCATATAAAGGTAATGGTGTTGTAGTTGGAGTTTTGGATTCAGGGATTGACTGGCAGCATCAGGATTTTAAGAATACCGGGGGAAATAGAATTCAGTATCTGTGGGATATGTCCGGTTCAAGTAATCCGCCATCGGGTTATAACTACGGAAGAGAATACACCAAAGCACAACTGGATGCAAACCAGTGTCAGCAAATTGACGGTGATGATGGCGGCGGACATGGAACACACGTTGCAGGAACAGCAGCAGGTAATGGCGGCGCAAACGGAAGTTATATCGGAATGGCGCCTGAGTCCGATATCGTTTTTGTAAAAGGATTCAGAAATGGTCCCGGTTTTGCAAGTACCGATGTCGTTGACGGATGTAATTATATCTTTCAGAAAGCAGGACAATTGGGGAAACCATCTGTTATCAATTTAAGTTTGGGCGGTCATTTCAGTCCGCACGATGGTACTTCACTTTATGAACAGGCATTAAGTAATCTAACGGGTAATGGAAAAATAATTGTTGCAGCAGCAGGTAATGAAGGCGGAAGAAATATTCATTTAAATTATGCTGTGCCGAATGGTTCTTCATACAATGATTCTTATGAAACATTTGTTGAACTGTTTAACGGAGCTAATATTTTTGTCAGTGATATGTGGTATAATGGCGGAAATATTTCTGTCGGACTCGCAGCATATTCTACTTCAAATTTACAACTTATAGGATACACTAATGGTATTGCGCCTGGACAAAAGATCGAAGATGTAGCCTTTACCATCAGTGGAACGACATATGGCTATGTTACTATTGATGCTACGGGGACTAACAATCCCAATAACGGAGGTAATGAAGTACTTATTGTTGTTGATGGTCATAATGGACAGGTAGATATAACAAATGTATTCTGGTCGGTATTCACTTATGGCACAGGAACATTTGATGCATGGGCTGTAACCGGCGGAGTGTTTTCAACGTTCGTACCTGAAAACTGGTTCAGACCAGGTGATAATTTAAAAACTATAGGCGCACCCAGTACTGCAAGTAAAGTTATTTGTGTCGGTTCTTATGTAACAAAAAATTCATGGATAGATATTAATGGTGTTACCCAATTTCAACCTGGTAACCCGACAATTGGAAACATTTCAGATTTCAGTAGCATTGGACCAACTCGTGACAATAGAATTAAACCTGATCTGACCGCTCCCGGTGAAGTTATAATTGCAGCTTACTCAAGTTTTCTAACACAGACTCCGGCTACTGATATTTTACTTGGCGGTAAACATCAAAAGATGCAGGGAACAAGTATGGCAAGCCCGCATGTTACAGGTGTTGTTGCACTTATGTTAGAAAAAAATTCCTCGTTAAATTATGATCAAACTGTTGTGCTGCTAAAAAATTCTGCGAGACAGGATGGATTTACAGGAAGTACTCCTAACAACACATTTGGCAGCGGAAAATTAGATGCTTATACTGCATTCGTAAATACATCCGGAGGAGGAGGATCGCAGGTAACGCTTATGCAGGAAGGTTTTGATCAGTCATTCCCTCCGGCAGGCTGGACTACACAGATATTAAATTCCTCATATACCTGGCAACAAGGGAACCCGCAGAGTAATAATTTTAACCAGATTGATCCATCAAGTACGAATTCTGCAATTTGTCCCTGGGTTGCACAGAACCAGAATGAATGGTTAATCTCACCAACATTAGCCTTGGGTAACGGAGCGGCTTCAATTGAATTCTATGCAGCTTACAGCACACAATGGTTATCTGCAGCAACATTAAAATTACATATCTCCGTAAACGGCGGTGCAAACTGGCAGGAGATCTGGTCTGCAGAAAATGATGGACAGGGTTTTATGTGGAGGCAAAAAACTGTTGATCTTTCCTCTTATGCGAATCAACAGAATGTAAAACTTGGATGGCAGTATATCGGTAATGACGGTGATCTTGTTGGATTAGACGGAATCAAACTTGTAGGTTTCCCGACATCTGTTGAAGAGATTGATAGTGAAATTCCGGAAGCATTTGATTTGTCTTTTAACTATCCAAACCCATTTAACCCGACTACAAAATTCAGATATGCATTACCCGAAGCAAGAGATGTTAAAATAATTATTTATGATGTGATCGGGACAAAAGTGGCAGAACTAGTAAATAATTTTCAGAATGCAGGCACTTACGAGGTTACCTGGAACGGAAGAAATGATCTTAACCAACAGGTTGCAAGCGGAACATATTTCTTCTCAGTAATTGC
Source organism: Bacteroidota bacterium (assembly GCA_023453665.1). Lineage (GTDB taxonomy): Bacteria > Bacteroidota > Ignavibacteria > Ignavibacteriales > Ignavibacteriaceae. Next base: position 27,115 of record JAEXTA010000089.1, read on the forward strand.
CGGTGATTATATTCAAACACGGAAAATGTTGTTGATAAAATAATTTAATTTCTTTATAAAAAATTCCGCTTTGTCTGAATATTACTAAGTGAATAATTTCGAAAGACTGATTGATACGGCTGTCTTAAAAAATCTTTTAGGCAGCCGTCTTAATTGGTGCAAGATAATTCAACGATTAAGTTCTGTCATCTAAAACTAAATAATAAAATCACTTAGCCGGCAACATCAATTGATTTTTAGATTTCTTAATACTACTTTTGTGCTGGCTTTTCAATAACAACCACGAAAAAAAATTGAGTTCAAGATCATCGTTTACTGATTATGAGCTGCTAAAAAAAGTTACGGGGAATGATAAAAAAGCACTCGAAACATTGTACCTGCGCTACTCCCCCGTGGTTTATCCGCTGCTGCTGAAAATCATCCGTAATGAAAAAATTGCTGAGGAAACTCTTGTTGATGTTTTCGTTTTAATCTGGAGAAAAGCAACTTCTTTTAACTTTAACACAGATAATGTTTACGCGTGGATTATAACGCTTGCTAGAAATAAAGCTATTGATGTTGTTCATCGGTTATTAGACGAAGAAAACTCCCCGGAATACACTGATGAATATGAAAATAATCACATCGTACCGGTGCTCTCCTCAGGTATAATGTCAATGGATATGAAATCTGCCCAGGAGATGAAAGCAAATATTTCTGATGCGTTTAGCAATCTTACCGATGCACAAAAGTATGTAATTGAGCTTGCATACTATGAGGGATTAACTGAAAGTGAAATATCAGAAAAATTAAATATCCCGCTTCCTACTGTACAGTCAAAAATAAAAATGGCTTTGACAAATCTGAATGAATTTCTTATCAAAAGCCGGAAAAAACAGTAATGAGCACAGAAGAATTAAATGAAAAAATTTTTGCGGCTGCACTTGGATGCCTGGATAACAATGAGGTCAATCTTTTTAATAAATCAATTATTGGTAATAAAGATTTTCAGGAAAAGAATCTTGGTATCTACCAACAGCTTGTTTCAATGCTGCCGCTTGTGCTTGAACCTGCCGAAGCAGACAAAACCATAAAAGATAAAATAGCCCGAAAGGTTTACAGATTAAAAGATACCGGAGCCAGTACTATCTTAGATTCTATAAGTAAGCCGGTTTATTCAAACACAAAAGACACTACGGAAAAAATCATTCCCGGGTTGAATGAAACTCCAAAAATTCCGGAACCTCTTGATATAAATAAGATTTCTAAAAAGCCCGAAAACATTGTTGAACAAAAACCTGTTGAAACACCTGTTCCCGTATCAAATGAAAAACCCAAACAGATTACTGAACGATTTGAAAAAATAAATTCTCTTGCCGACGACACTGTTAAAGGGGATATAGTATTCACTCAACGCAAACTTGATATACCGATTGGCGAAACAAAACGTAAACCCTCCCGTAAAGAATCCGAGCCGAAAGAGGATGAAGAAACTTTTCCGGTTGAACTTCCTGTCGTTGAGGAAAATGTCGAAAAAAAGAGTAAGCTCTTTACAATGCTGCTTATTTTTATTTCTGCAATTGCAATGATAGGTTCAGCTATTATTTATATAAAATACACAAGTGAAAATGACAGGCTCGGCCTGCAGATAAATGAACTAAGGACTCAAATAGACAATTTGAAAATTGAATCTGAAGCAAATGCAAAATTGCTTGCTTTAATTGAATCGGGTGACCTCAAAATCATTACGCTTAATCCTTTAAATGGTGATACAACCGCGCTTGTTAGAATTCTAATTGATGAAAAAACTTTTTCAGGTTTTCTTCAAACAAATTTTGTACTAACTGAGCCGGCTGGAATTTCACTCAAACTGTGGGGCATTTCACAAGAAAAAAAATTGATGTTAGCTGAATTGTCAGATAAAAAAGAAAATCGTTTTTATCCCCTTACATTTGCGACGCCGGCAAGCAACGGTGAGATTATTTTTGTGATTTCAGAACCTGCTTCAAACGATACCACAACTGCAGTTGATAGTCTGTTATTCAGCGGAAGTTATTTTTATTCTTCGCCCGTTCAATGACATAATATAGAAATCAGGCTCTTCTCCACCACAAAAAAACTATAACAGCAGCAACAAGAAAAACTGCCCAGTAACCCGTTATTACATTCCACAATGAACGGATGAAGAGCACAACATCGAGTCTGCCCGTTGAATATATTACTGCAATGGCTGCCCCCAAAAAAGCTACAGAGAGTACTATGGCTAAAAAATATTTTGTGTCTTCCAGAAACAGAATTAAAAATCCCGCGGAACATATGAACATAATTGAAGGCAGATAAAGCAGCCGCAAGTTTGAAAATTCAAAATAGTTCATTAAAAGTAAAAATATGCCTATTAGAAAAATCGAACTTCCGCTGAAAAGTGCCAGACGTTCATACTTGCCGAAGTGGTTAATTACCAAAACAATTCCGTAAAAGATGAGCACATAACCGCTGTATTCAGAAACACTAAAATCAATTAAGCCAACCGCTTTTAATAATACTGATAGCAGAAAAACGGCGATAACGTAATAAACAAGGTTTGGATTATGTTTCAATATTAATTTTCCGGATTGTATTTACAGTTAGAGAATCCTCTGCCCCATACTTGAAGCAATTACATCGGCAGTGAAAACCGCACTTTTATTTTTATCATCAAGAATTGGATTTACTTCAGCTATTTCCAATGAGGACATACATCCGCATTCGGCTATTGATTCCATTAAGAGATGAGCTTCACGATAACTTAATCCGCCGGGAACCGGAGTACCAACACCGGGTGCAATCGATGGGTCTACACTATCTACATCAAAACTGACATGTATATGATCAACCTTTTCGCGGAATTGTTTCAGCACTCTCACAATTATTCTGTGAATCCCGAGTTTATCAATATCACTCATTGTATAAACCGGTACTTTCAATTTCGTAATAATTTGTTTTTCAAGTGAATCAATGCTTCTAATGCCTATAAGCGCGCAATTCTCGGGCTTAACTTTGGGTGTAAAACCCATGAAATTAACCAGTTTTTCATTTCCTAAACCCATTAAAGCGGATAGAGGCATACCATGAATATTTCCTGAAGGTGAGGTTTCATCAGTATTCATATCGGCGTGTGCATCGATCCATATCACCCCTAGTTTCATTTTATTTTTTCTGCAATGTGATGCAATTCCGGATATAGTTCCGATTGCCATTGAGTGATCACCGCCGATACATAAAGGAAAGTTTCCCTGGTCAAGAACTTTTTCAACTTTGCGCGCAAGTATAGTTGATGTTTTCAGAATTTCATTTAAGTACTTCAGCTTTGGATTGGTCACCCGCTGCTTCTCCATTATTTCGATGTGAACATCGCCGCTGTCAATTATTTTATAACCCAGTGCTTCAAGCCTGGATTTAAGATCTGCAATACGCAATGCAGAAGGACCCATATCAACGCCTCTCCTGTCAGCGCCAAGATCCATAGGAAAGCCTATGATATTAACGGTCTTGGATTCTGTGTTCTTCATTATATGTTTATTTAATTATTACTCATCGGTCAAATTTTTCGGGATTAATATACGAATACAGTTCTTATTATGTTTATAAAATGAAGGGCTTAATTCTTATATTTTATTAAAGAAAATGGTTCATTAATTACAACAAAGAATGTTAATAACTAATACCTCAAAATGAAGATCCCATCTAAAGAACCGGAAATAAGTATCGGTATCGTAACTGAAAAACAAATTAATTTTGAACTTTATGGTGATTTCAAAACGGAGAGTTTTAAAAATTTTTTCAGCGGCAGGTTTAGTGCCGAGATACTTAATGATAAGATCACTGTAAAACGCGGTTCAGAAAAGTTTGAGGCGGTTGAAAGTATAACTTTTGTTCCGCAGGATATTGAAACTGAATCTTTTCTGATTAAAGATGTTACAATCGGAAAAAAATTTCACTGGGAAAGAAAAGAAAAACAAAGATTCATCGGAACGTTGAAACTCTTGAAGTCAGGCGGGAAAATAGTTGTTATCAATTATCTCCCCCTTGAAAAATATCTTGTAAGCGTTATCTCTTCTGAGATGAGTGCAAAGAGTTCGCTTCAATTATTAAAAGCACATGCTGTTGTTTCAAGAAGCTGGCTGCTTTCAAATTTGTTTGCCGAAAAAAAATCCGGGAAACCTTCTTTAAAAGAAAAAACTATAAAAGAAACAGAACATATCAGGTGGTACTCAAGAGAAGAACACGAACTTTTTGATGTTTGTGCAGACGATCACTGCCAGCGTTACCAGGGAATAACAAAAATATCCTCCGATGCTGCAAGAAAAGCAGTTGAACAGACGTATGGGATTGTTCTTATAAATGAAAACGCTATTTGTGACGCCCGTTATTCAAAATCCTGCGGAGGTATAACTGAATCATTCGAAAATGTTTGGGATCCCGTAATGTATAGTTACCTCTCATCACGTGTTGATTATAAGTTTGGACAGGATAACTTCAACGTTGATTTTTCTTCTGAAATAAATGCACGTAAATGGATAACATCAAATCCCCACGCATATTGCAATACAAACGATAAAAATATCCTTAGCCAGGTTCTTCCATCATTTGATCAGGAAACCAAAGATTTTTACAGGTGGAAAATTGAGTATACACAGGATCAATTGTCATCAATCATAAGAAAAAAAAGCGGAATTGATTTTGGCAGTATCGTTGAGTTGATTCCTGTTGAAAGAGGTTTTTCAGGGAGACTTGTTAAACTGAAAATTGTTGGTACAAATAAAACTCTTACCATTGGCAAAGAACTGGAAATAAGAAAATTTCTCTCTGAAACTCATCTGTACAGTTCGGCTTTTGTTGTTGATATGAAGGAAATACAAAACGGAATACCCGGAAGATTTATTATTAGCGGTGCCGGCTGGGGACATGGTGTGGGACTGTGCCAGATAGGCGCAGCAGTTATGGCGGTTCAGGGTCATCAGTTCGATGAAATACTATTACATTATTTCAAAGATGTAAGATTGAAAAAGGTTTATTAATTAATAAATGAAAATTCTTTACTCATGCCTTTCAAAAAGCTGGGGCGGGATGGAGATGAATACTCTAACCTCTGTTAAACAGCTTTTAAATAGAAACATTAAAACAGAACTTATATGTATTGATGAATCCCGTATTCACATTGAAGCAGTGAACATGGGAATAATATCTCATCCGATTAAAGCCGCCGGGTATATTCATCCGGTTACTTCAATCAGGTTAAGTAACATTATTAACCGTGGAAATTTTGATCTTATTCACACCCAGGCATCAAAAGATTTATGGCTTATTGTACCTGCATTAAAATTCAGAGATTTAAAAACACCGCTGATACTTACAAAACAAGTGGGATCTTTTATCGTTAAAAAAGATTTTATGCATAAATGGTTGTACAGCCGTGTAACTTATGCTCTTGCAATCAGCAGAACGATTGAACGAAACCTGCTTGATACATGTCCGTTAACAAAAGAAAAAATTTTACTGCTTCATAACGGTGTTGATACAAAACGATTTGATCCTTCAAAGGTTGATAGAAATGTTATAAGAAAAGAATTTTCTGTAAATGAAAATGAAATCCTTATCGGAATGATAGCAAGGTTTAGTCCCGGGAAAGGTCACGAAGAATTTTTATATGCAGCAAAACAACTTAACACTCAGTTTGATAACCTTAAATTTATAATTGTCGGCGAAGCAAGCCGCGGTGAAAATGAATATGCTGATTCAATAAAAAAAATGGCTGCTGATTATTCTCTGAACAACCTTACGTTCACAGGATACAGGAGCGATACTGAAAATGTTCTCTCGGCAATTGACATTTTTGTAATGCCTTCACATGCTGAAGCGTTCGGTATAGCGCTTGCGGAAGCAATGTCCATGGGGCTGCCTTCGGTTTGCGCTAACTCAGATGGTCTGCTTGATCTTGCGGTAGATAATGTTACTTCATATTTATTTGAAGTTAAGAATGGTGAAAGTTTAAAAGATAAAATTTCACTTCTAATCAATTCACCGCAAAAGCGAAAAGAGTTCGGTTCCGCGGCAAGAAAAAGAGCAATTGAAAATTTTGACCTGGAATTATTAACAGACAGAGTAATAGATATTTACAAAAAGGTAATTAATTGAGTCCCCCAAAAATAAATGTGTTCCTTCCGATTGAGTTAAAATACTCTGAACATTATAAAGCGAGTTTTGAGAACAATTCTCTAGTCAATAAAATATTTTTCATAAGAGCTACAAAAGAGCCTGTTGAGTCATCCGATAATAATATTTTACAAACTCCATCTTATTCAGGCAGTAACACATTTAATAAAATCAGCAGATTAAATGAGGGAAATGATTTTCTTTTTATCACCGAGCCTCTTGAACTGAACATTAGTAAAGAAGCTTTACACAGAATTATTAGTATTGCCCATGATTCGGCGGCGGGTATTGTTACTTCAAACCATTATGAAATTATTAATGAAAAAAAAGAACATCGAGAAGTACTCAACCACCATGACGGTTGTGTACGTGACGACTTTTATTTCGGTCCATTAATTTATGTAAGTCACTTTGCGTTTGATTATGCGGTTACACAATGTTCTGATGATCTGAGTTATGCCGGGTTATATGATATCAGGCTGCACATTTCAGAAAGATTTAAAATCCTGAACATTCCTGAAAATCTATATTCATTTAAAAAAATGTTTGCCGGCAAAGGCAAATCGGAAAGCCATTTCAATTATGTCGATCCCAAGAACCGTGAGGTTCAGTCAGAAATGGAAAAAGTTTTTACTAAACATTTGATCAGAATTAATGCAAAGGTTCCCGCAGTTAATCCTGTGAGCGAACATGAAGAAAATATTTTTGAATACGAAGCATCAGTAATTATACCGGTAAAGGATCGCGTTAAAACAATCTGTGATGCAATAGAATCAGCTCTTAAACAAAAGACAGATTTTCTTTTCAATATTATTGTAGTTGATAATCATTCAACGGATGGAACCACTGAAGCGATCAGACAAATTGCAAAAAACAATAAATCGCTCGTTCATATTATTCCTGAAAGAGACGACTCTGGTATTGGCGGGTGCTGGAATGAAGCTGTTCATTCAGTTCACTGCGGAAAATATTCTGTTCAACTTGACAGCGATGATCTTTATAAAGATGAGACTACCCTACAAAAAATTGTTGATGTTTTCAGAAAAGAAAAATGTGCAATGGTCATCGGCTCATATATAATAACAGATTTTAATCTTCAGGAAATTCCGCCCGGCGTGATAGATCATAAAGAATGGACTGATCATAACGGTATGAACAACGCCTTGCGTATAAACGGACTAGGTGCACCGCGTGCATTTTATACGCCGATACTCAGAGAAATTAATTTTCCCAATGTGAGTTATGGTGAAGACTATTCTGTTGCGTTGCGAATTTCAGCCGAATATAAAGTCGGAAGAATCTATGACCCGGTTTACATCTGCCGCAGATGGGAAGGAAATTCAGACCATAATATTTCACACGAACAGCAAAACAAAAATAATGCGTACAAAGATTTTATCAGGCTAAGAGAAATTTTAACACGTCAAAAAAAGAACCGCAAAGTTGAAAAATAGAATCACCAAAGAACCGCACATTGAAAATCTGCTTTCTGAAAATAAATATCCTGAAGCAATTGAAAAACTTTTTGAAATTCAGAAAAATGAATGGAAAACATTAGCCGGGAATTATACCGACCTGGCTAAAGTGAAGACAAAAGATTTTTACTTCGATGGTTTTAAAATAAAAGCTCAGTTCAACCCGCAAAGACTTGCATCAACCACTGCAAAAACTGATTTAAATAGTATTAAAAACAGAAAATGTTTTTTGTGCGAAGAAAATCTTCCCGATGAACAAACTGGTTTTTTAATTAACAATAGTATGATGATGCTGATAAATCCATTCCCCATTTTCCCGATACATTTGACCATTGCGCACAGAAAACATATTCCACAGGAAATACTTCCACATTTTGAATTGCTTATAGATTGCTCAAAAAAAATCGGAAGAAATTATTCGCTGCTGTACAATGGACCAAATTGCGGGGCATCTGCACCGGATCATTTACATTTTCAGGCTGGTAAAAAATTTTTTCTGCCATTTGACGATGACTTTCATCAACTTAAAAATGAGTATGGAGAGACATTATTAAACAATGATCTTGTTGAAATTTCGGCTGTTGATGACGGTCTTAGAAAATTCATTTCAATTGAAACCAATGACAATATTATTCTGTCGCAGACATTTTCTCTTTTATACAACATTGTTGAACTCATTTGTAATACAAATGATGAACCGAAAATGAATATCATCTGTAATTATGAGGAAGATTTTGGCTGGAGGCTTGTTGTGTTTCTGAGAAGCAAACACAGACCTGCTGTATATTTTTCATCCGGCGATGATAAATTGTTATTTAGTCCCGCGGTGGTTGACGTTGGGGGGTTATGTATTCTGCCTGATGAAAATGATTTCAACAAAATTGATAAAAATATTTTAACGGAAATATTTAAGGAAGTATTTATCGATGATAATCACTTCCTCAAAATAAAAAATGAATACTCGAACCGGCTTATTTATGATTCATTTAATGACTGAATTATTTAATCAGCCCTGAAGGTGTTTGAGGTGTTGAAAGAAGTCTTTCAAAAATTTTCCATCTAAGATCTTCGTCACCATCATTACCGAGTGATCTCTTTACATAGTCTGCAACTATTGATTCGCCCAGATTATAGTTAATTACATATCCGCGGTAGTGATCTACAAAATTCATTCTTTGTTCAGCACGTTCTTTGGTCATCAGCAAATATTTCATCAGCCAGTTTATTGAAGCTTCTCTTGTCCACTTACCATCAAGATAATTTCTTGCAGCTTCATTGCCTGCAAAGCTCAGATTTTTCATAAGCTCAAGCACTTTGTAATAATCATCAGTCAGAGATGTGTCGAGTCCCGCTATTGAAAAAAGAACTTCCCTTTCAAATTCAATTCTCGATTCACCGGGAAATGCAATATCGATACCATGATTAGCTGTTCCTTCGGCTATTAACGATTGCGGACTGTAAAGCGGGTAAACTGAAAATTCAACCCATCCAAGCTTTCTAACTAATTCTTTTTCCAGAAGTGCGTTGTAAACATGATGACCGGGATATCCTTCATGTGCAGCAAGATCAACAGCGCGGTCAATATACACCGGAAGATCCGTGTTAATCTGGATAAGACTAAAACTATTTCCTTTGTACCAGTTATATGCCGCCCAGGGCTTACCCGTTACATATTCAAGTTCAAAATTTTCATCAGCCGGAAGACCAATATGTTGAAGTGTTCTTTTCCTGCATTCATCAATTGCAGCACGGAATACATCGTTTAATTTTTCTTTTGGTATGATAAATTTATTCCTGAACTGCTCAAATCTTTTTTGAAGATCACCGGAACCGGGAATTATTTTTCCAATTTCTGTAAGAATACTATCAAAGTGTTCGCCATTAAACTGTGGTGAAACAGCATCATATAATGATTTTGTTTCTTCATCAAAACCAAGCGTACCTCCGAAAACCATGAACAACCTTGATTTAACAGCAAGAAGTTGTTTATATAAAAACCGGAATCTTAATGTTTCAAGTTCATTTGCTTTTAGTTTACTCAGAGAATCAAGTTTGTCGAGAAGGCTATCGGTTTCTGCATTAAGTTTTGTATAGATGGTTGAATCAGTCAAATCCACACTTGAATCAGCGGGAAGCCATTCTTTCGGTCCGTAATAGGCATCTACATATCCTTCATCGTAAAGCCCTACTTTAAGAACTAGTTTTACGTATTGTTCGGCGATAGCATTCATTTGAGTTCCGATTTCTTTTTTGTTATCCGGTTCTTTTTTTTCCGAGCAGGAATAAATGAATAGTGAAGCGACAAAAATCAACAAGTATTTTTTCAATGTAGTTCCTTTGTACTCAATTAATTAAAAACATCAGACAAAATTAATAAACATCATCATCAATTCATCAATAATTTAAGTGTATGTTCGAGCAGTTCTTTACCACCAGCATTTCCATGACCAGGGATAACGTACTTTGCATCAGGATAAGCCATCATTACTTTTTTTATTGTACCTGACCAATTTTCTAAGTCAGCATCTGCAATGTTGCCGAGTCCTTTTGAGTTAATTTCTTTTGACATACATCCGGCAAACAATACTTTTTCAGCAGGCAGCCAGACAACTATATTATCTTTAGTATGTCCGCCTCCAAAATATTTACAAATAATTTTCACGCTGCCAAACTCAAGCGACAAAGAATCTTTAAATGTTTGTTGGGTAACAGGAAGATTTTTTTCGACAAGAATTTTATTCGTCATTTCATTTGAGTATGAATTAATACCAAGATCGTTAAGAATTTTTAACCCGCCGGTACAATCGTCATGCCAATGATTCGGAATAAATCCTCTAATTTTATAACCAAGACTATACTTTATATAGTTTAAAAGTGTAATCGTCATTGCTTCGGTCATGGGAGTATCGAAAATGAATGCTTGATTATTCTGAACATAGATCATTCCATTAGACGGAAATTTTCCGAACTGCTCCGATTCATAATAAGAAATGTGTACAAAAACATTCGGGGTCAGTTTTAAAAGTTCAATATCGTTGTTAATAAAAATTTTTTTTGAGTCTGATTGAGCATTTAAATAAAATAGCCCCGCAATTACAAACAGGAGCAGCGTTTTGATTTTCATAAGAGTTTAATATGATGATTTGTAAGCATTCCCCAATTCGGTTATATCTTTATTTTCTAGAATGTGTTTTGAATATCCTTTTGTTGAGACATGGATCATAGCATTTGCTATGTCATCCATCCGGCAAATATATTTTGAGAGAAATAACTTCAACAAAGGATAAAATAACCCGATTATTTTAGAAGCTGTAAATGCATGTTCCTGACCTTTAACGGGTTTAATGTAACCGGGTCTGAAATTGTAAACACCCTTAAACGGTAGTTTCATCAGATCATTTTCTGTTTTGCCTTTTACTCTTGCCCACATACTTTTCCCTTTTTCTGTGCTGTCGGTACCCATACCCGATACATAGCAGAATACCATTCCTGGATTAACCTTAATTAAAGTTTCAGCCGCCGTCAAGGTTATATCATAAGTCGTTAATGTATATTCCATTTCGTTCTTGCCGACAGATGTGGTTCCCAGACAAAAGAAACAAGCCTGGTACCCTGAGAGTTTTTCAGCAATTGAATCGAATTTGAAAAAGTCATCATGGATAATTTCATGAACCCTGGGATGTCTGAATCCTGTAGCGTTCCTTACAACAAGAAGGATTCTTTCAACATCAGCATGATTTAATGTTTCAAGAAGAACGCCTTCTCCAACCATTCCGGTTGCGCCGAAAATAATTACATCAATCTTCATTGGTTTACTGATCTCCTTGGTTGTTATTTTTTCTCCGAAAGTTCATATAAAACATTTACGGTGTTCCAGTTCCTGGTCGTCCCTTTTACTTTTAATTTTGATTCAAAATAATTGTTGTTCAGTTTAGCTTTTCCTAATCCATTTGGAACATAAAGATAAACTATGCCGTTATCAATTATAAACTCTTCGGGACTAAAATCAACTTCTGTCATTTTATTTTTTAATACGGGATCGGGAATGCCGGATAAAAATGTGACATAAAGTTTTCCTTCGTCAACTTCTTTTCGTTTTTTAAAAGGATTTTTGTCGATCACCATTTTTAATTCGCTGCCGGTAATTGTTACAACTGATACGTCAAAACCAAAACGTTCCCGAATTTTCTTTTCAATTTTTTTTGAAAGTGTTGATGTGTTTTTATTTTTATCATCAAATAAAACATTACCGCTTTGAATATACGTCTTAACATTTTTGAAATTTAAACCTTCAAACATGTTCTGAAGTTCGGTCATTTTAATCAGTTTCTGTCCGCTGACATTTATCCCGCGGATCATTGAAATAAATTCCGGCATAATCTCCTAATTATTTTTTAAAATATAATATCCATAGGGTTTAACATTTAGAACCAGTTTATCGTTTTCAATTTTAAATTTGTCGCCAGTTAATAGGTCGGTTAAAGAAATTATTTTGTATACAGAAGGCAGCTTTAATTCAATTTGTATTTCTTCACTACCTTTGTTCAGTATGGTAACAATTCTTTCGTTCATATCCGAACGTAGATAAGCGTAAATATTTTTGTCGGCTGCCAGAGTATAAAAATCACCATATCTTAAAGCAGTATGTTTTTTCCGAAGATTAACAATACTGCTTATATCGTTCAAAGTTTGTTTTTCAATTTCTGAAAGTTGTTTTTCAAACCGCATCATTCTTCTGTTATCAGGATCAGCAGCGCCGGTCATTCCAAATTCATCACCATAATAAATAACAGGTATTCCGGGAATTGTCTGCAGATATGTCATCTTAACTTTTAGTTTTTCATAACTTGAATTGTTATTAACCTCCGGTGGATTTGTCCATCCAATTTCTCCCGCATTCATTGCATCTGCAAGAGCAATGTCTTTATCGGCAAACGACATAAATCTTACTTTGTCATGACTGTCCATAATATTTCCCATCAGGTGATTAACACCGTAAACAGAAAATGTTTTTTTCATTTGTTCGTCAAGCGATTTAAATGATGCTGTAGAGTCGATAAAAACCGGAAGTGCAGTATCATAAAGATTAAAATTAAACTGTGCATCAAGCTGACCATTATTTACATAAGAGCTGACAAGTTCATAACTGCCGAAAGTCTCCCCTACCTGGTAAACATATTCTTTTCCTGTTCCTGAACATTCCTTTTTAATTTTTTTTGTCAGCATCCGCCAAAACTCATTTGGTATATGTTTTACAGCATCGTGACGAAAACCATCAGCGCCTGTTTCTTTAATCCACCAGACTGCATTATCCGTCATAACATTAAGTGCTTCGTCCGAACCTTCAAAATCAAATGAAGGCATATACGGTTCAAACCATGTTGTTAAACGTTGTTCATCCCATAACCTTAAATTTTTTCTTCCATCAGGTAAATCAAGTTTGCCAAACCAATCTCTGTGTTCTTTCCAGAACGGATGTTCGATATGAATATGATTTGCAACATAGTCCAGAAGAACTTTAATATTTTTTGAATGAGCTGTGTTGATTAATTTCTTTAGCAGTTCAATATCACCAAATCGTTCTTCAACTTTTGTGGGATGCACGGGCCAATAACCATGATAGCCGGTATAATAACGATGTGGTTCAGGATATTCCTGGTAAGCGCTGTCAGTATTATCTATTACAGGTGAAATCCAGAGTGTATTAACACCAAGTGTTGAAAAATATCCTTCATTAATTTTATTAATTATACCCTGAAGATCGCCGCCAAGATAATTTGCTTTAGCTGTTAGCATAGGGTGTTGAACCGGAATACTGTTACTCTTATCACCGTCATTAAACCTGTCTATCATTAGTGAATAGATGATTGCATCCTGCCACAAAAAATGCGAATCATTATTTTCTGGTTTAGCATCCTGAATAAAAATGGTCTGCATATTTGAAGTATGCCCGTTACAACTAACAGCTATTCTGAAAATATTTTTGCTTGCCAAATCTTTTTTATTTATTTGAACAGTAATATACCTTTGATGTACAGATATACTTTCATTCTCAATCAATGAGTTGTTTAAATATGCGAATACACTTCCGGCAGAAAAGCTATCTATATCAGAATCAGCTTCGAGATAGAATTTTAAATTTGTTAATTCATCTTCATTATTCATATCGATGTTATGAAGATAAAAACTGCCTTTGTGTTTTTCTTCAACATTCAGGATTGAATTAAAACCGCCAAAGCCATTCGGCAGTTGTTCCGGATTAGCGGGATCGACCAATTCTTCACCATTGACAAAAAATTTATATTCATATCTCCCGGGTTCGAGTGCAACTTGTATTTCATAAGTTCCGTTCCTATCATCATCAGTCATCTTTAAATTGGCACGGTTCCAGTTATTAAAACTTCCGAACAAAAAAATATCGTTTTTTTCTTTTGGCGGGTTAAACCGGAAATTTATTTTTTGCACATCTTCAACTATTACAGGAATGTGATAGTATGTTCCCATTAAACTAAATGGAATTGATTCCAGCCCCTCATAATTTTTTTGCGGAGCAAGAACAAGTAAACCTTCAGCATAGCTGATATTTATTTGGGGAGTAGATCTTATTTTGATATCGTAATCATCAGCATAAAACAGATCACTGATAATGACCGTATCGGCTTGTCCCGAAATTAATTTAAGCGGCTTGATTATATCGTTAATTTGTTGTGAGCATGTGAATGAATTTGCGAGAATTAAAAGAAGAAGAAATGTTTTTAGGGTTGATATCATAACAGTATAAAATTATTTACAAAGCGAACTTCGTAATTTTTCGGGCTAATTGGACATTGTTTCTTTCGAAATATCTTTAGTCCGTATTTTCAGATCATCAATTGAAATTCCATCGTTACCAAGTTTTCTTTCGCCAATCTGCTGACGCCACATTGCGTAATAAAGTCCTTTCAGTTCAAGCAGTTCGTTATGTTTTCCAGACTCTATTATTTTCCCTTTTTCAAGAACATAAATTTTGTCGGCATGAAGTATAGTAGAAAGACGATGCGCAATTAATATTGTAATAAGATCTTTTGTGTTCGAAACATCCCGAATTGTTTTTCCGATTTCTTCTTCAGTAAGCGAGTCAAGCGCTGAAGTTGCTTCATCAAAAACAAGCAGGTGAGGTTTTCTTAATAATGCTCTTGCTATTGAAAGTCTTTGTTTTTCACCGCCCGATACTTTAACACCTCCTTCACCTATCATTGTATCAAGCCCTTTATCAGCACGTGCAAGCAGGGTCTGGCATGCTGCTTTTTCAAGAACATAATAACAATCTTCATCGGTAGCATCGGGGTTTACGAATAACAGGTTTTCCTTTATTGAACCCGAAAACAATTGCGTATCCTGTGTAACGAAACCTATTTTTTCTCTAAGTTCATCAAAATTAATTTCTTCATGTGGATGATCATTATAAAATATTTTTCCTTCGTGAGGAGTGTAAAGACCCACAAGCAGTTTTACCAATGTTGTTTTACCTGATCCCGATGGACCAACAAAAGCGATTGTTTCTCCCCTCTCAACTCCGAATGAAATTTTTTCAAGTGCTTTTGTATTTGCAGTGCGGTGTTTAAAACTTACTTCACTAAATGAAAGTTTACTTATCTCCCCAAGTTTTGCCGGAATGTCCGGCTTCGTTTCAACCGGTGTATTAATAATTTCTTCAAAGTTGTTGAGAGAAACTTCAGCTTCGCGATAAATATTAATTATATCACCAAGACTTTGCAGCGGTCCGAAAATAAAAAACGAATAAATGAACAATGAGAAAAATTCACCAACCGATATAGCCTGTGTGAATATCAGGAATAACATCAGGAATAAAATGCTCGTCCTTATAAAATTAACCGATGTGCCCTGAATAAAGCTTAGTGTACGTATATATCTTACCTTCTTCAATTCAAGTTTTAAAATTTTTTCTGTAGTAGAATTGAGACGATTAATTTCCTGCGTGCCAAGACCAAGACTTTTTACAAGCTCAATATTGCGGAGCGATTCTGTAGTTGCGCCTGCAAGTGCTGTTGTTTCGCTGACAATTACTTTCTGGATTTTTTTTATTCTTTTGCTTAACAGTGAACTTAATATTCCAAGTACTGGAACCGAAAGAAAAAAGACCGGAGCGATAAGCCAATGGACATAGATAGAATACACCGTGACGAATATTATCCCCACCAAAGTCGTAAACAAAATATTTACTGCCGCCGATATAAGTTTTTCGACATCAACCCGTACTTTTTGCAGTACACCTAAAGTTTGTCCGCTTCTCTGATCTTCAAATAATGAATAAGGAATTTGAAGCGAGTGTTTGATTCCATCGGCATAAATCTGTGCCCCGAGTTTTTGGGTTATTACATTTACAAAATAATCCTGAAAATTTTTTGCGACTCTTGAAACAAAAGCAACGCCTACAGCTGCAAGAAGAAGAAGACTTACACCTTCAAAAAATTCCTTTGTTGTATAGTGATCAAACTTTGTTGCGTACTTATCTATTACAATTCTGAAAATCCAGGGATCAAGGAGTGAAAATACCTGGTTGATTGCAGCAAGTACAAGTGCAAGCAAAACAAGTTTCCAGTATTGCTTTAAGTATGAGTATAATAGTTTCATGGGTTGGTGTGAAAATACTAATTCGATTGCTAAATAAAAAAGTATAATTGACGGATAAAAAAAGCCCGTCTGTTGACGGGCTTAACGAAGCATTTTAACTATCATTTTTAGAGGGTATAGTCAATTACAGGATAGCATCCTTTGCAGCTTTTGCTATTCTGAATTTCAACACTTTCTTAGCCGGAATAACCATTGTTTGACCAGTGGCGGGATTTCTTCCCATTCTCTTTTTACGATTTACAACTACTAATTTTCCTAAACCCGGAAGCACAAAAGATTTTTTTGCTTCTTTGTGTGCAAGACTTACTAACTCATCCAAAAATTCGCCGGATAGTTTTTTTGTTTGTCCGGTTTTTTTTGCGAGGTGATCGAGTATCTGAGATTTGGTCATTGGTTTTGCAGCTGCCATAATATAAACCTCTTAATAATTAATGATTGTTTATTTCGCCAGTCAAATTAAACATTATTTTTGTCAAACAAAATATTTTGTTCTCAATTACAAAATTTTTTCCGGGAACGACAATCCGATTAAGCCTGTTATTCAAGGCTAAAATTCATGTCTTATTTTATCTTAAGTAAAGTACTGTACCACATTCAGCCTTTGTGCTGATTTTATTATTAGTTATTTTGCAATCAACATTAGTTATGAAAAATTTTCAACTCAAACTGATTGGCAGAATTCTGCTGTTGTTAATTGCCGGATGCACTTCTGCTTTTACACAAACTGAACAAATAAGAGACTCACTTATTTCTGCTCAGAATGATTCGCTAACTACCAGAACAGACACAACAACTATTTCCGATTCTCTCATTACCCTGACTCAGGACGCAGCTTCTGATACAACAGTCGTTATAACAGGCAATGTTTTTTTTGATGAAAGCATCATACTTTCAAACAACGATCTTCTTAAATCAGATTACCGTTACACCGGCGACTTTTTTAAACTGCACGGATTTTCTTTCACAAAAGATTATGGGTTCATTGGTCAGAATAATGAAACGATGATTTACGGAACCGGCTTTGGAGGAATAAGTTATTTTGAAGACGGCGTACTGATCAACAACCGTTCGCTCAATCAACTTGATCTTAACAATATACCAAGCGAATTAATTGACTCCATAGAAATTCTTCCGGCAGTAAGAGGATTTTTGTACGGCTCACTAAATAACCCCGTATCCATTAACTTTATTTCGAAAGACAGAGTCCCGGGTTTGGCATTCTCACGA
This sequence comes from Bacteroidota bacterium, assembly GCA_023453665.1. Taxonomy (GTDB): domain Bacteria; phylum Bacteroidota; class Ignavibacteria; order Ignavibacteriales; family Ignavibacteriaceae. The sequence continues at coordinate 44,622 of JAEXTA010000089.1, forward strand.
ATAAAATACTATGAGGGTCCTTTTGGTGAAGCATTGATTGATGGTATTGTATCAACAAAACTTTTCAGGAAACTTATTTTATACTTTGAAGCACAAAACAAAAAAGTTGACAGACGTTACCTCAACAGCAGTTCAAGTTCGTGGCTGGGAAGAATAAAATTAAAATATTTTATGAATGATTTTATTAACCTGCAGGCGAGTTACGGTTATGTAAGATCGACAAAAGGATTAAACGGCGGAGTACTGATTGATTCTATAGGCAACACTTCAAACCTGAACAGCATTATGTATAACGAAGTACTTGCCCCGGTCAGGTACAGCGAAAGAAGTTATGACATTAAACAACATCATTTAGGTTTAAGGGCATTAAGTAACATAAGCGATTTCTCAAGAACTGACCTGAACCTGTATTATAAATTCAGTCTTGAAGAATTAAACAATACAGAGAACCCGGTAAAACTTGATGAAGATGTAAAGGATAAAACATTGGGCGTAAGTCTCCGGCAATTATTTTCCAAAAATATTTTCAGCTTTGAGTTAAACGGTGTGTATGAATCAACCAACTTTATGAACAGGCTGTACTTCCAGGTTGATACACTTCCCGTTGCACTAACGGATTTTTTGTCGGATAGAAACAACTATTCCGCATCAGGAATTTTTTCTATTCGTCCTTTTAATAAGAAGATTAAACTTTCAGGATTCTTTAAACTTGTTGGAATCAAATATGATTTTATGTCAACCACTAAGAATTTAGGCGGATATGGATTGGACATTCATTTTAAACCTTCAGAAAAAATAAGTTTGTACGCAGGTTATTCATATTTTGAACCCAACCAATATGCTGAAGAGATTTCAACATTTGAAGGTGCTGTTAAATACAGCGATGAAAATTTTGAAGCCGGTGTGCGGGCATTTATGAGGCAATCTGAAATCATTCAATATCCCGAACAGCTGAGAGATTTAATTGATCCGTTTAATCCTTACCAGGATATGGTTGGCATTGAGCTGAATGTAAAAACAAAATTCTGGAAACTATTGTTTGAAGGTCGCGGGGCATTCTATTCTGGTGGTGAAGATACTTATGACATTTTTAATATTCCGGAACAGTATTTTAATACCGGAATATATTTTACCGATACCCTATTCAATTCGAACCTGGATCTTAAAGCCGGCTTTGTTTATTATTTTACAGGTGAGCAGGATTTGTATAATTACACAGTGCCTTCTTCTTCCCGTATTGATTTTACCGTTGCGGGTGATATTCAAAAAACCGCAATAGTTTATTTTACATGGGAAAATCTTCTTGGTGCTGAATATTTTATTGTACCTTACTATCCAATGCCGCTGCGCGGAATACGTTTTGGTGTAGCGTGGGAATTTCTGAACTAACCAGATGTCGAATAATTTTCGTTAGTAATTTAATCACCAAAAAATAACTTACTTGGAAAAACTATCCAGACACCGTTTTAAGTTTCTCATCGTCGGTGGAATTTTCACAGAATTATTTTATTTACTGCTTACTCTTTCGGGCGGAGGAACTAATAACATTCCTCTTTATATGTTCATCTACTTTGAAACATTCCTGGTAATGCTGTTTTGTTTTTCTGTTCTGAAAGTGAAAAGAAATAATGATGATGAACCCGGTAATATTTTTTTTCAGAAAGTATTGGATAAACTGAGTGTTTCTGTATCATCAATTGAAGCCAGGTACGTTTTCGTTATTCTCCTCTTTGGAATTTTATTCAGACTGACTTTATTCCCCACCGATGTTATCACTTCACCGGATGTTAACCGTTACTTATGGGAAGGTAAAGTGATAAACAACGGTTTCAATCCATATTTATACGCTCCGGATGCAGATAAACTTTATCATCTTCGTGATGATGTTTATGATAAACTTACCTTTAAACACATTCCTGCGATTTATCCGCCGGCAGCACAATATGTTTTTGCCGCCGCTTATTTTTTCTTCGGGGAAGATACAACGGGATTAAAACTTCTTTATCTCCTTTGCGAACTCTTAAGTTTTATATTCATTCTCAAACTGCTTGAACTAAAAAAAATCCCGTTGAACAGTATTATACTTTATGTGTGGCTTCCTCTTCCGATAATGGAATATTTTGTAAATGCGCACATTGATCCCTTGTTAATAACATTTCTTATAATGTTTGTTTACTATTCGGAAAAGAAAAACCTGAAACTCTCTGCTCTGTTCCTTGCTCTGTCAGTGCTGTCAAAAGTCATATCTATAATTTTACTTCCATTAATTCTTAAACAATTTGGAATAAAGAAGAGTATAATTTTCATTTTAATATTTGTACTAACTATTATCGCTGGTTATCTGCCATTTATCTATGATGATATAAATGTTCTAATAGCTTTGAATAAGTACGTAGCTAAATGGGAGTTTAATGCTTCAATCTATTACCTGCTAAAAATAATTTTTGCTGATGGTACAATTGCAAGAATAATTTGTAATGCGGGACTCTCAATTTCAATTTTTATCATTTCATACAAGTACAAAGATTTTTCAAAAGCAGTTTACGGTGTGCTGATAGCATTTATAGTTTTTGTCGCAACACTCTATCCGTGGTATTTAGGATGGATTGCTGTGTTAAACCCGGTGTTTAATTTCTATTCTGTTACATCATTACTTTTTACGATAAACTTTTCAAACTTTACTCCGCTTGCACCTGAGTGGAAAGAATATGTTCCTGTGCTAATGATACAGTATATATTGTTTTATGTTTTACTAAGCTATGACTTTTATTGGAATAAGATAGACTCGGGGAAACATTTGCAATCTTAGTAGCTATATGCTAATTAATTGAATTTCTCTTCGGTCATTCTATTTATTAAATAAAAGTTGTTTGCCACTGGCATACTCCTTTTTTTATTATTAATATTAGTTGTAAATGAAAGGGCATTTTGTATGAAGAAATTATTCTTTTTTCTGTTTCTGTTTACTATCAACTCCTTTGCTCAATTCTCAACTAAATGGGATACTCTTTATACGGGCGTATATTTTTCCGATATACTAAAACTAAACAACAACACCCTGATTGCTGCAACCAACGAGGGCATATTAGTTTCAAATGATATAGGGAACAATTGGTCACAGAGGTCTAATCAAGTTCTATATGGTCTTGTAAAAGATAATTTGGGCAGGATTTGGGGATTTAATAACACAAATATATTTGTTTCTGATGATGGTGGCTTTAGTTGGGTAATGAACAACTTTATTCTCGGTCAAGGTTATTTTTTTAAAATTAATATTGACGGTTTTAATAATCTCTGGATAAGTGCAAACAATCCCGCCAGATTGTACAAATCAGCTAATCTAGGAGTGACCTGGGGTTTATCATATATCGGTAATTCTGAAATTGCTGATGTTGATTTTGACGGAATAAATAATGTTTATTTAATTGAAGATGGAAATTGTATGAGATCCACTGACGGCGGAACTAACTGGACAGTTTTTTTTGAACCACCGATGTTCAGTGCAATAAAACAGATGGATATAAATCCGAATGATGAAATTTTTTTTTCCGGCTATCAGGAAATATTCCATACAACAAACTATGGTGTGAATTGGAGAACGTTAAATGGAATTGGATGTCGATTTTTACAATCCATTGATGAAGGCAGTGAAATATTTGTGGCAAACGGGGTTTATATATCTACAGACAGAGGGAATTATTGGTACTATATAGGACTAAGTAATATTGACCCTTTTTCAATAAAAATCTACTGTATTGATAATTCAATTTTTGCATCATATCAAGATGTTCTTACAAAGTACAATCATAATTTTGAACCTCCAGTGAATATAGTAAAAGAAAATTATTTGCCATTATCAATAGGTAATCAATGGTTGTACTGGGGCATTGAATGGTATCTTCCTTTTAGATATCATTTTCTGAGATATTCAGAGGTAACAAATGAACAAATAATTGGTAACAGGAGGTATTTTCTTGTTTCTGATTTAGGTTGGTTAAGTTACTCAAGTAATGATAAGATTTTTTATTACTTTACCAATGGACAGGAATTTGCATTCATGGATTTTAAACTCCCGGAGAATACATTTTTCCCTGTAATAAATACGCAAGATCCGGATAATGTAAACTATCATAAAACACAATCGGGAAATATTTATCAAACAAACATTCATGCAAAAGGTTTTACTTTCCCTTACAGTGAAGGAATTAAAAGTCACTGGTTCGTTGATAATCTTGGGTATTATTCATACTCGGATGATTGGTTAAACGGCAGCTATGGATATAATTTGATTCAGGCGTTTGTTAAAGACTCAACCGGAACGCTACAACTGTATGATTATCCATATAACCCACAAATCATTTTCAATCCGATAACTAAAACTAAAGATACTCTATTAACATTTGAATTAAACGTTAACCACTATTACAGTGTGGATACAAGCAATTATATATTACAGGGCTTAAATTTTATTGATACTGTTTTTATAAGTGGGTTTTACTCTTCAGCGGAAGATACGCTACCTTTTAATAGCGTATATGGGGAAAATGTAACTGGGACGAAGAAATTCACATTCAATGTTCCAATTGATCTGAATTTGTTAAACACCAATTATAAACTAAATTATCGAATCACTGCAAAAGATAGAGGCATAGTCTCGCATTTTGATTACAAGCCATCGGATAGTACATATTTTCAAATGGAAATAGATTCGACCGTGTCTGTGGAAAACCAAAGTCCACAACTTTTTATATATCAGCTTTCTCAAAATTATCCGAATCCGTTTAACCCGGCAACTATTATTAATTATCAGATTCCCAAAGCCGGATTAGTTACAATAAAGGTGTATGATGTTTTGGGTAAAGAAGTAGCAACACTCGTGAATGAGAGTAAATCTGTAGGAAGATATTCAGTTCAGTTTGATGGAAACAACCTTGCAAGTGGTGTTTATATATATCGAATCATGTCAGGCGATTTTGTTTCATCGAAGAAGATGATGTTGATTAAATAATGTAAACAAGTTATTTAAAACAAAAACCGGAGTAAGACCAACATCCTACTCCGGTTAATATCGATCACAAAAATCTTATAGACTCAGCATCTCCTTAAATTTAATTGCCTGTCTTCTTGAGACCTCTATTTTATTTCCGCCTTTAAGTTTTACTAGCAGACCGCCGTTAAGCCATGGCTCAATGTTTTCAATCCACTTAAGATTAATTATGTGTTTCCTGTTTGCACGGAAAAATACTTTGCCGTCTAATCTTTCATCAAGATAGTTAAGTGTACGGAGTATCAATGGTTTGTTCTCATCAAAATATAAACGGACATAGTTCCCTTCAGATTCCATCAAACGTACGTGTTCAAGTTTAACAAACCAGCACTTCTCGCCGTCTTTAACAAAAACCTGGTCGGTTTCCGTCAGCACTGGTGTCGCTGATTGCGAGATGATTTCTTTTTTATTTTTTTCAATTAATTTTTTTACAGTGTCTTCAAGGCGTTTCGGTTCAATCGGTTTAAGCAGGTAATCCATTGCATTATACTCAAATGCTTTTAACGCATATTCGTCATAAGCTGTTGTGAATACAACAACCGGCACACTGTCAAGTTCTTCAAGAAGCTGGAATCCGTTTTTGCCGGGCATCTGTATGTCGAGGAAAATTAATTCCGGTTTTAGTTCTGCTATTTTATCCAGGGCATCTTCGGCATTAACAGCTTCACCGACAATATTAATTTCTTTGAAGGGTGTGAGCAGTCTGCGAAGCTCTACGCGTGCTAATCGTTCGTCATCTATAATTAAAGCTTTCATTGGTTTGAACCTCCTGTTGGTATTACTAATTCTGCAAGTACAACATTTTGATTTTCGTTTTTAATTGTGAAAGAAGCATTGTCCCCAAACAAAAGATTTAGTCTGTGTTTGGTGTTGCTTATCCCGAACCCTTTTGAATTGTGAAGTGATTCATCATCAAACTGACCTGTATTTCTTATCTGTATATGCAGATCAGTGCCTGTCATTTTTGAATCAACACTAATTTCACCGCCCTGTGTTTTTTTTGAAATGCCATGTTTAATTCCGTTCTCAACAAGTGTTTGTATCATCATCGGCGGTATTTCAACTTTAGATGATTTCGGATCTATCGTTACTTTGTATTTTAATCTTTCTTCAAAACGGATTGATTCGAGTGCAAGATAATCCGAAACTGTCTGCATCTCATCTTCTAGCGGAACTGTTTCTGTTCTTTCAATCTTTAATGAGTACCGGAGTATGTTGGATAATTTTGTAACGGCATTTTGTGCATTTGCCGGATCTTCCTCTATCAATGCGCGTATGCTGTTCATCGCGTTGAACATAAAGTGAGGGTTTAATTGCGACTTCAATGTTTTTAATTCAAAGTCTTTAACGGCGGCTTCCCAGATCAGCGATTCAATCTGCGCGCGTTTATAATTTTCAAAGTAGTGAACCGCAAAATATATCAGCGCCCATAGAAGAACCATACTGCCAAGGTTTGTCACCGCAATAAATGGAGTTGCTACTCTGAATCTGTGCGATTCAAAAAGTCCTGCAGCATAGTTTACAGCAAAAACAAGCACATACATTATTGCCCCGATTACGAGACTTGCAATCAGGACTCTTGGAATTGTCTTCTTTAAAGGAAGGTTAAGCCAGTTATTCTTTTTAATATATGAGCGGAATAAGTGTGTGAAGAAAACTCCGGAGTAACAGAGATACGCCCAAACAAGTGCTCGTTCCCAGGTTAGTCTTTCGAATGATGCAATGACAATAATATTAATCAATCCGAATAAAGACCATCCTGATGCCTGGCTGATCCAGTAAATTTTTTTCCGGCTGATCTTCATATCTTTTTCAATATTACCATGTTCAATTAACGGTTTAGTTGAAATAGCGCCAGATTTAGTTTTGATTGCTTCTGTACCGCTCATCTAATATAACTGACCTGTTCATATAAAGAAAAATTTTATCATAGTGGCTTAATGTGCATTCATCTCTTTAAATACTGTTGAAGAAGTAAAGAACCAACTTCTTCATAACTAAGCGGGAGAAAATTACCTGTTATATTTTCTAACTGTCGTTTTAATATTATTGAAGGTTTATTATGATGATAAGCGGAAGGTAAATTCAAAATAATCTGTGGATACCGTTCATAACATACGGGTAAATTTCATTTAAAATAAAAATGCCGGATGAAATTATTAATCAAATTACATCCGGCAATAAATTTTATGTTCTTTTCTGTCAGAGACTAAGAATGTCGTTATAAACGATGAACGCCATCAATAATAAAAGAAGTACGAACCCGGTATTCTGAATTGCGATTTTAACTTTAATGGGAATTTCTCTTTTCATAATTCCTTCAACAAGAATAATTATAAGATGACCGCCATCAAGAACGGGGAACGGCATAATATTAATTATGGCGAGACTTAAACTGAGAAGCGCAAGGAAGTAAAGAAAACTCATAATTCCGCTATCTGCAGATTTAGCAGCAAACTGAGCAATCTTTATCGGACCTCCGAAAGCTTTTCCAAATTCAACGTTGCCGGCAAATACTTTTCCAAGCATGTTAAATGTTAAGTTTGTCATTTTAACAATATCAAGCCAGCCATAATAAAACGATTCGAAGAATCCGTAGGTTTTGTATTCTATAAGTCCGCCGAATGTTTGTCCCAGAGCAACACCAATTGTGCTGTCAGCGCCCGGTGTAATATTTAAAGTTAATGTTTCGCTTTCTCTCTGAACCACAATTGGTATAGTATTGTTAGCATTACTCTTAATAATATCTTTGGTCTGAGTGACTGTTCTTATTGGTGTGTTATTAATATTTAACACAATATCACCGGATTGCAGTCCGGCTTTATTCGCCGGTGAATTTTCTGAAACATCTGTGAAAATTGTTTTCATACCCGATGGAATTAAAAATAATTTTTCACTTTCATCTGCAGGCATTTTTGAACGGGGAATATTTAGAGTTAAAGTTTCATTATTACGTTCGATTTTTACATTAAGGTTTTCGCCTATTGTATGAATGAATAACTCTGCGCGGACGTCATCCCAGCTTTCTACTGGTTTACCGTTTATGCTTAAAATTTTATCATCAATTTTAAATCCTAAAGAATCAGCAGGACTTGAAGTTTCAACATAACCTACGGTTGTTGTTCTTATTACCTGTTTACCCTGGAAAAAATTAGCTCCCCAGAAAATCAATAAAGATAAAAGCAGGTTCATAATAACACCCGCTGAAATAACAATTACTTTTTGGTAAACGGGTTTTGCCCTGAATTCATAGGGCTGCGGTTCTTTGTCTGCGTAGGATGTATCAAAACTTTCGTCAACCATTCCAGCTATTTTAACATAACCGCCAAGAGGAAGTAAGCAGAGGCGATAATCGGTATTCCCCTGTCCGTCAAAATCTTTTGCAAGATCGCCGAAAGTAAATCCCGTAAGTTTATTGTAACCAAATAGTCTTTTCCCAAATCCTATTGCAAAAACATCAGCGCGCATACCGCATAATTTTGCGGCGGCAAAGTGCCCGAACTCATGAACAAAAACCAGAATGCCGATTGTAATTGCGAAATAAATAATATAATCCATTAAAAGATTAGCTCCTCTTTGTCATTTTAAAATTGTAGAAAATCATAGTTAAACCAGATCAGGTGATTTGTTACATATTAACTTATCGATGAAACGAATTCGCGTGCAAGTTTATCACATTCAATAATCATTTCCAAGTCAGGATTTTTATGATTAACAATGTTATCAAGTGAACGATTAATCATTTCAGGAATTTTTGTAAAACCAATTTTTCCTTCAAGAAATTTACTCACTGCTATTTCATTAGCAGCATTAAGAATACACGGTGCTGTTCCGCCTTCATCAAGTACATCATATGCAAGTTTCAGGCATTCATATTTATTCATGTCCGGTTCAAAAAAAGTAAGACTGCCTATTTCAGGAAAATTCGTTCTTTTAAATTCATTTGTAAGTCTTTCCGGAAATGAAAGCGCATACTGAATCGGCAATTTCATATCGGGCAAACCAAGCTGAGCTTTAACTGAACCATCAACAAATTGTACCATTGAATGTATTATAGATTGCGGATGTATAACCACATCGATTTTTTCAGGTTCTAATCCAAACAACCATCGTGCTTCAATTACCTCAAGTCCTTTATTCATCATTGAAGCAGAATCAATTGTAATTTTATTTCCCATTTTCCAGTTAGGGTGATCGAGCGCTTCTTTTATTGTGACTTTTTCCAATTCGCTTTTTGTTCTGTTAAGAAAAGGTCCGCCGGATGCAGTAAGAATAATTTTTTCAACCTCATTAATATTTTCACCGACTAGACTCTGGTAAATGGCGCTGTGTTCAGAATCGACCGGAATTATTTCTGCGCCATATTCCGCACAAAGTTTTGTGACCAATTCGCCTGCAACCACAAGTGTTTCTTTGTTAGCGAGACAAATTCTTTTTCCACGCATTATCGCTTCAAGTGTTGGAATCAGACCTGCAAATCCAACCATTGCGCCGATAAGAATATCATAGTCACATTCTTTTGCGGCATCTATCAGTCCCTGTTCGCCGCCAAGAATATTACATTTGTTACCAACATTCTTCCTTAACTGTTCAGCGAGTTTTTCATCTTTAACAACAACAGTCGTTGGATGAAATTCTTCAATCTGGGGTTCAAGAAGATCGATCCTGGTATTAACAGTTAGTGCGGATATTGAGAACAGGTCAGGATAGTTGCGTATAACATTCAGTGCATTTATGCCTATCGAACCTGTTGAGCCTAATATTAATATTTTCTTCATTTATGCTGTTTTCAGTGCGCAAAAGTATGAATTAAAGCACTCTTAATCAATGTAATATTCGTATGGGAAATGGCGATGTTGAGTTTCTATCCGATAAATGACACTTTTTCTGGGTTTCATTCACTTAACATTATCAGGTAATTGATAATTGATTCACAAATTATTTATTATTTTCCAATAACAATAATTCACATCAAAAGGAAAACACATGATAAAACTAAAACTCTTTTTACTGCTTCTCTTATTTTCATCTGCTTTTAATGTTGATTTTGCCTTACCCCGCTTTGCATTAATGACAAACTCAAAATGTGTTGACTGTCATGTAAATCCAACCGGCGGAAATTTACGAAACAACCGCGGCTGGGCTTATGGTAAAAATCAAATTGCAATGGTATCACCTCGTGATGATGATTTTAAAATGACAAACAGACTTGGCGAAAACATTCTTTTCGGTTTCGATTTCCGGACACAATACTTATTGAAGATGACGGACTCAACCAAACAAACAGACTTTCAGCGAATGACAGGATCAATATATACAGGCGTTGAATTATCCGAAGATATAAGCTTATCAGCAAGATATGATTTTATCTGGAGTATCTGGGAAGCTTATGCAACAGCATTTATACTGCCTGGCGATGGTTATGTAAAAGTTGGTTCATTTACTCCTAACTTTGGAATACGAACCGACGATCACACAGCGTACACAAGAGGCGGAGATCTTGGTGTGTTATTTCAGACGGGAAGACCACAGGGATTAATTTATGAACCACGTTATACTGAAACAGGTGTGGAAGTAGGTTTTAATTTTTCTGATATGGCATTGTTAACAGCAAGTGTGGGTAATAATCTTGCAAGATTTAACCAGCAGTTTGTTACTGATCCGGCATATACTGCCACTCTTCAAATAATGCCGCCGGTAAGTGATGATATTGGTTTGTTCCTTGGCGGTTCATTTGCAAACTTCAAAAAGAACAACGCAACATTTTCCGGTTTTGATAATGTGATGATGTACGGAGGATTTGCAGGAATAGGTTCCGAGTGTTTTTCGTTGATGGGCGAATTTTATCTTGCAAAAGATTTTTATTTACCGGACTCAACATCCAGTGCTATGATGGTAGAAGGTTCATACAGAATTATAAAAGGTCTGAATGCCGTTGTTCGTTATGATCGTTTTGATCTTAGCACCGATTCAGAAAAAAATGATGTGTCAAGATTAACGGTTGGGTTTGAGTTTATTCCATACAGTTTTATTGAGATAAGACCTCAGTACAGAATTCAGATGGAAGATCCGAAAATTGATAACGATTCATTCGTGCTTCAGTTCCATCTATACTATTAATATATCTGTATAATTATCATAAGCTCCGGTAGTTTCAATACCATCGGGGCTTTTTTGACCGAACACAAATCTTGATTCGCCGCAAATATTGGCATTTGACAATCAAACATTTTTTTTGGTATTTTCCAAGTGAGAGTCAGGGAAATCATAATAAATAATTCCTCAACATCAAAAAGGAGTCAGCATGATAAAAAAACTTGAATACGGTTGTTCTTCTCCAGGCATAATAGCATTATTTGCCGTGATAGCTCTCATCGTTTATTTCGTTTAAGGATTTATCCCAAGGGATAAAATCATTGTCTAAAGACCTTCTCAGGGGAGCTCCCGTTGGGAGTTCCCATAATATCTTTTCAAAGAACCATCCTTATAAAAAATTTCTGTACAGAATTAGAACTAAATTATTTAAGTTTGCCGGAAATCTTTTATTGTTTTGTTCATTCTCTTGAGCGAAAGGATCTTTATGGAGAGCAACACTGAAGTAAAAAAATCGGGCTTCACTTCCTTTACAAAAAATTACTGGGTCGTAATAATGATGGAGTTCTTTGAACGCGGATCTTATTACGGAATGATGAGTATTCTTTCGGTGTATATGACTGATCAGCTTCAATATACCAAAGAAAGTGTTGGCGTGATTAAAAGTACAATTCAGCCGCTGCTCTATATACTTCCTATTTTGTCAGGTGCTATCGGTGACAGGTTTGGTTACAAAAGAACTTTAACTTTCGCATTTATTTTTCTTGGACTTGGATATTTCCTTACAAGCCAGACAACAGAATACGCAATGGTGTTTGCGAGTCTTGTTATTATGGGAGTTGGTGCCGGAGCCTTCAAACCAATGATTTCCGGAACAATAGCCCGCGAAACAAATGAAACCAACAGTACACTCGGATTCGGAATTTTTTATTGGTCAATTAACCTTGGTGCATTTTTATTCCCTCTGATTCTTGTTCCTTATATAAAAAATACTTTCGGCTGGCAATATGTAATGATGGCTTCCGCTATTGCTACAGCCTCGATGTTAATTCCTACTTTTCTTTTATATAAAGAACCGAAAAAACCTGCGAGCACTAAAACATTTGCTGAAGTACTAAAAGGTGCGGTAATGGTTTTAACCGATGTTAAATTCATCGGACTTATTGTTATCTATTCAGGATTCTGGATTCTATATTTCCAGATGTTTGATTCCGTATTGTGGTATGTTCAAAAATATGTTGATGCAACATCACTGAATAGCTTTGTTAATGGTGTTCTGGGTGGCGTTGGAATCAACATAGACTGGAAATTTGATGTTGAACATGTAACTGTAATAAATGCCGGTACTATTATTCTTCTTCAGATTCTCGTTTCAAACATTGTGAAAAATACAAAAGCGCTTCCAACTATGATTTCCGGAATAGCAATGGGTACGCTGGGCATGGCAATACTTGCAATCAATACAAACATCTGGGTGTTTATGCTTGGCATAACAATTTTCTCAATTGGTGAAATGACTGCGCATCCAAAGTTTATTAGTTATGTTGGTTTAATTGCACCTGAAGATAAAAAAGCTTTATATCTCGGTTACTCATTCCTATATGGAGTTCTTGGAAGTTTTATCGGTGGCATTCTCGGCGCAAATCTTTACGTTCACTTTGTTGATAACTTAAATCAGCCGTCAACACTCTGGATTATATTCAGTATGATTGGTGTTGTTACAATTATCGGACTTCTTCTTTATAATAAATTTATTGCATCAAAAACAGCTAAAGTTTAATGATGAAAAATTATTTGTTTGTATTCCTGATAATTGCTTACGGATCTCTGTTCGGACAGAATGTTCCCCAGCAAAAGCTAATGGCTGTCACTGTTGATGACTTGCTGATCAATGGTCCTGATAAAGACCTTGAAACAATCGAAACCATGACGATAAATCTTTTGAATAAATTTCGTAAAGAAAATATTGAAGCTGTTGGATTTGTTAACGAAGCAAAGCTCTATACAAACGATGAAACCGAAAAGAGAACCGCACTTTTAAAAATGTGGCTTGATTACGGAATGGATCTTGGAAATCACACCTACTCCCATGTTTCAATGCATGATGTTTCTCTAAAAGAATATGAGGAAAATTTACTGAAGGGTGAAGTTGTAACTAAAAAACTTTTGTCCGGTGAAGGAAAATCAATGAGATATTTTCGTCATCCTTACTTAAGGACCGGAGAATCAATTGAAACAAAGAAAGAGTTTAATACATTTTTAACCGATCGTGGTTATACAATTGCCCCGGTGACAATCGAAAATTCAGACTGGTATTTTGCCAACATTTACAGGCGCGCAATTGCTAATTCCGATTCAACAACAATGAAAATTGTGACTGAAGCATATCTTCAGTTTACAAAAGATGTTATCGAATACGGCGAACTTCTTTCTAAAAAACTATTCGGACGACAGATCAAACATGTTTTTCTGATTCACGCCAACGAATTAAACGCAGATTGTTTTGAACAGGTAGCGGAAATCATTAAAAATAATGATTACGGATTTACAACGCTTGAAGATGCACTGAACGATGAAGCTTATAAACTCCCCGATAATTTCGTGGGAAAATATGGACCCATCTGGACTCAGCGATGGGCATTAGATAAAGGCATGAAAGATATTGTTAAACTTGAACCCGAAATACCCGCTTCAATACGAGAGTTGTACGACAGTTATAAATAAAATTATTTCATCTATAGCGGTTTATTTTTTTAATTCGTAATTATAACAAGGTTCTTAACCGATTCATTACGAAAAATGAAGACCAATAAAAAAACATACGGATTGTTACAAGCCCTTTTAATACTCACTTCATTTGCCGCCGCGTATTTTTATTTCCTTCCTTCATACAATGAAGAATATTCTAATGAAGGCTGTACAATTGGTGTTGTCTCCGGCAGATCAACACCCGATGGCAGACCATTGCTATGGAAACTTCGTGACAACGGCGAAATGCCCAACAATGATATTGTATTTGATTCATCATGCACTTACAACTTTATTGCTGTAGTGAACAATGGTGACAGCGCTGTCTGGATGGGTGTAAACGAAAAAGGTTTGGCAATAGTAAACTCAACTGCTTATGATCTTCCCGGAACAACAACCGGATTCTCAAACGGATCATTAATGTATTACGCACTTGGTTACTGTAAGTCAGTTGAAGAATTTGAAAACATCCTTCTCAAAACAAATCAGTCAGGAAGAAAAACACGGGCAAATTTCGGATTGATAGATGCATCAGGCGCCGCAGTAATTTTTGAAACAAGCGGAAACAACTTCTGGAAATATGACGCGAATGATAATTCGCAGTCAGCAAAGGGTTATGTAGTACGGACAAACTTTTCATTCGCGGGTGGAAGCACTGCAGGATTGGACAGATACAAAAGAACAGTTTCACTTGTTGAAAGTTTACTTAAGCAGAACGAATTATCCCATCAGTTAATTATAAAAAATCATTTCAGAGATTTTTCTGACGAAAGAAGTGAAGAGGTTCTTCTGCCCTATAAATCAAGATGGTTTGGGATAAAACCATTTGGTTATATTAATTCTAATTACAGCGTTTGCAGAAACATAACTCTTTCTGCTTCTGTTTTTCACGGAGTGCTTCCTTCAGAAGAACCGATAACAACAACGATGTGGACAGCACTTGGAAATCCTGCTTCGACTGTTACACTGCCATATTGGGCTGTTGGTAAAACGCCGTCACTCACACACGATGTTTCAATATCACCGCTATATAAAAGTGCTGAAATAATAAAATCTTTTCTTTATGATGATCAATCCAACACAAACTATTTTGATAGTTATAAATTAGTTGATGAATACGGAAAAGGTATTGTTAGAACCATTTCAGAATTTGAAACAAGAACATTGGCTGAAGTTGAAAACGACCTGAATGAATTGCGTTTACAAAAATCAACCACAACCAGCCTGCTTAAGATTGAAAATGAAATCTGCAAAAAAGGATTTGATGTAATAGAAACGATAAGGAATGATCTTAAACAACTTATAGCTCTTGATGTTTATAATTCAAAACCATGGAGAGAAATACACAACATTACATTTGATGATGAATCTGTTATACAATTAATTTCATCCGGCAGGAACGGAAAAATTGATGAGCCGATACTTAATGAATCAGATATAAATTTTGCAAAACCCGGCGGAGATGATTATTTGATTGGCGAAAATCATTTCGTTGGTGAAAATTCGAATGAGACAGGCAAATTTTATTTCAGACTTATGTTATGGGGCGATGATAATTCACTTCCTGTTCCCGGTGAAAAAATTTTCTTGAGAATTTTTAATAACAATAAAATTGATCACGCAAAGTTTTACGGCAACTCGCAATTATTCAGTATTCAAAAAATAAAAAAACTGAATTTTAATCCCGAAATATCCGAGGTAAAAGAAATTAAATCCGCAACTCAAAATATTATTGCGCAGCAGAAGATATCTGAATTCGGTTTGAGTAATAATTATCCCAACCCCTTCAATCCTGTAACAAACTTTAGCTACTCTTTGCCGGAAGACGCAAATGTAAAACTGATAATTTATAATTCATTGGGCGAACAGGTCGCAACGCTTGTCGATGAATTTAAAAACAGCGGCGAGTATAATGTTCAGTTTGATGCACACAGTTTTGCATCGGGGATTTATTATTATAAACTTACAGCGAATAACTTTACAAGCATAAAAAAAATGCTGATGGTAAAATGACCCCTCATTTTACTGGAAATCCCACTCTGCAGAAATATTAATTAAATGAGGTTAATGATGAAGTATTTATTTGTGATTTTGTTCTTTGTTGTAATGATATTTCCACAGACAAATTTTGCCCAGGAAAATTCTTCAGAAGAAGTTAAGTATGAAATGAAAACATACTATATGGCTTTCCTGAAAAAAGGTCCGAACAGAAACCAGGATTCGACTACAGCACAATTAATTCAAAAAGCACACCTTGAGCACATAAACAAAATGGTTGAGGATAAGAAAGTTGTCATTGCCGGTCCGTTTTTAGATGATGGAGACATTCGCGGCATATTTATTTTTAATGTTGAAACTATGGAAGAAGCAATCGCGCTTACAGAAGCAGACCCCGCAATAAAAGCCGGAAGACTGATAATGGAGATACGCCCCTGGTGGGGAGCGAAAGGTAGTTGCCTTGAGTAAAAACTCTCCAAGTACGTCTATTTCACCAAAATTGATTGCGTTTTCGATTTGATACAGGATGTAAGTGATTGCTTCACGATTGGGAAGTGGGATTTTAAAGATTGGAACTTCAACTGACTTGAATTCAAATTTCTGAGAGTTTACGGAGAACTTTAAAACTTATCTTAACATGTAGTTAATTGAACCTTTCATTCATTCTTCCTATTATCAAAATATTTTTCAATGAATGCTTATTTATTAATTTCTTGAATCAACCGTTTTTCGATTATCCGATGCATTAAAGAACCCTGTGACTTGGATTTTATTTTACTTAGAAATTCTATGCGCTCCGTCGAGGAACTCATTTCGTTTAGCACTAAATCAATTAAAAAAAAGGATTTACTTGACCAAGGATAAGTCTGAAGTAAAGTAGTACGAGTCTCTTGGGCTTTTTTATTATCTTCTAATTTATACATATACCTAAGTTCTAGTGAAATAAGTATTTGTGGCGCATAAACACTGTTTTTATTATCAGTTAATAATGATTCTAAATATTTTATCAAAGTGTTTGAATCATACTTTTGATGAATCAGATCAATATATGCTTGAGAAAAAGATTCGAAAACTATTTTTTCATTTTCAGTTGGTTCTACAACCTTAAAATTAACTACGATTGTTTGTTCTGATGAAATTGAAGAAGTAAAAGTTAGTTCAGCTCTATATTTCCCAAGATTTATTATACTTTCTTGATCTAGATGTCTGGGTGTTCCAAAATACGTATTCAATTCTATTATATAAAACCACTCCCCTTCAGATTTTAATTTTTTGAAGGATGGTGTAAAACCATCGATGCTATGATAACGATTATACCTGAGTTGTTGACCTAATTGATCAATAAGCTTCACTGTAATTTCAAATTTTATATCATCGGGAAGTGAAGGATGAGCATTATTTTTTACATACATCCCTATATCAATGGTTTCACCAAGCAAATATGATTCTTTGGAACTCATTACCTGAAATTCGAACATCGTTTGTGCTTGAGGGATCGAACCAAAGATTAAAAGCACTAAGATTGTGACTATTGACTTCAATATTTACCTCCGATGAGTTTCAAAGATAGTGTTGAAATAAATTGTTTGTGTCCCTCAAAGGAAAGGGATCATTGAAATTATTTAAATTAAGTGGATTATCTATGAACTACCAAAATTCTTCCCCTTATCCCGGCTTTCAAAATCAAATCAATTTTTTCATTCAGTTGTTCAAGTGAACATTCTTCGTACATCATTTCAAGTGTTCCCGGTTTCCAATCTGAAGCAAGTTTTTCCCAGACTTTTAATCTTGTATACATTGGTGTTTCGGCGGAATTAATTCCCAACAGATTTACTCCTCTTAAAATAAAGGGAAACACTGTTGTGTTAAGTTCAACTGATTTAACGTTTCCGCAGGAAGCCACAGAACATCCCATTTCAGTCTGAGCAAGAACGGTTGCTAAAATATTTCCTCCGACAGTTTCAACTACTCCTGCCCACTGTCTTGTAAGCAAGGGTTTTTTCTTTTCGTCATCAACTTCGCTTCTACTAATTATTCTTGCAGCACCTAATTTCTTTAAATAATTTTCAGAATCTTTTTTTCCTGTAGCGGCAACAACATTATACCCTGCATTTGATAGTATTGCAACAGCCATTGAACCTACTCCGCCGGTTGCACCTGTTACTAGAACTTCTCCGTTTTCATTTTTTAATCCGGCTTGTTCAAGTTTAAATAATGAAAGCCCTGCGGTAAATCCTGCTGTTCCGTAAATCATACTTTCTTTTAAAGTTAATCCTTCGGGAAGTTTAACAACCCAATCGGCAGGTACACGAATGTATTCTCCAAAACCGCCGGACGTATTCATTCCCAAATCATACCCTGTTACAAGTACTTCTTCACCAACTTTAAATTTACCGGATGAAGATTCAGCGACTGTACCAGCAGCGTCAATTCCCGGTGTGTGCGGGTATTTTCTTGTTACTCCTTTATTCCCCGAGGCAGATAGCGCATCTTTATAATTAAGCGAGGAGTATTTTACTTTAATTATTACGTTTCCTTCCGGCAGGTCTGAAATATTTTTATCAGTGATTCTTCTTATATATTTTCCATCTTCTTCAATAACCAACATTGATTTAAATTTTTCGGGTATCATGTTTACTCCTTAATTTCTTTTTCATTAATCGAGGCTGCTATTCCGTTAGCAGCAAGCCATCCGGTTGTCCATGCTGATTGAAAATTAAATCCACCGGTTACAGCATCTATATTCAAAACTTCGCCCGCAAAAAATAAATTTTTTATCAATTTGCTTTGCATAGTTTTGAAATTTATTTCTTTAAGCTCAACCCCACCGGCTGTTACAAACTCTTCCTTAAAAGTGCTTTTTCCTTTTACTAAAAACTTTGTTGCCTTTAGTATTTCAATGAGAGCTGAAATTTCTTTTTTACTAACCTCACCCCAATGTTTATCTGAATCAATCCCGCTTTTAACAAAAAACTTTTCAACAAGTCGTTTGGGTAATTTAAATAAAGATTGAGCTGACACAGACTTATTCCTTTTTGATACAATTATTTCTTTTAACTCAGTTTCAATTTTCCCGTAACCAAGCAAAGGCAGCCAATCAACCTGTAATTGAAAGTTATAATTCATTTTATTTAACTCTCGTGCAGCGAAAGCGGATAATGATAAGACAGAAGGACCGCTCAATCCCCAGTGTGTTATCAATAAAGGTCCGTTACTATTTAATTTTGTTTTTTGTATTTGCAGGTGAACATTCTCAACCACAACCCCGGATAGTTCCTTTAAAAGTTCATCATCAATATTAAAAGTAAAAAGCGATGGAACAGGTTCGATGATTTTGTGTCCGAGTTTATGTAATTCATTCCAGATAGGATTATTACTTCCTGTTGTAATAATTAATTTATCAGCTTCAAACTTTTCATTTTCTTTTGTCGAAAGAATAAATTTATTTTGGTCTGAAATTGTAATTGAAGAAACGTTTTTTCCTGTTTGAATCTGAATATTATTTTCTCTTGCAAGATTTAAAAAACAATCAATGATTGTTTGTGATTTATCAGTAACCGGAAAAACCCTGCCATCATCTTCGGTTTTTAGTTTTACTCCATGATCTTCAAACCATTTTATTGTTTCGGAAGTGCCAAATGAATTGAAAGGTCCAATTAATTCCTTACCGCCTCTTGGATAGTTCTTTATAAGATTCATCGCATCAGAACAACCATTGGTTACATTACATCTTCCGCCGCCGGAGACTTTTACTTTTGATAGAACTCTGGTATCTTTTTCAAGAATAAATATGTTCAGTCCCTTTAAAAGTTCAGCAAGGTTTATTGCTGCGAAAAATCCGGCAGCTCCTCCACCAATAATTATTATATCGTTTGTTTTTTTTAACATTTCGAAAAGTCCGGCAAAGCACTACTAATTTTTAGTTTATTAATTCCAAACTTATCAAATGTTAGCTTAAATTTGTCAAAACAAGATTATATTTTTCCCGGAGAGCAATTCATCAGAATGATAGACTTTAGCACTGACATTTATCTTGAAACACAATCAGTCTTATTGAGACCTGTATTGCTTTCGGATTTTGAATTATTAAAACAAATAGCATATGAACCTGATATATGGAATTTTACAGTAACAATAATCCGTAACGATGATGAGCTTAAGCAATATCTTCAAACCTGTATTAACTCAAGGATAAATAAAGACAGATATACGTTCACAATTATTCGTAAGCAAACGAATTCTCTTGCCGGATGTACTGCTTTCGGAAATATTTCTGCTCAGGATAAACGATTAGAAATTGGCTGGACCTGGCTCGGTAAAGAGTACCGTAATACTGGTTTGAATAAAGCTATGAAGTTTTTAATGTTGCAGTACGCATTTGAAACTCTCTGCTGCGAAAGGGTTGAATTCAAAACCGATGTAAAGAACCTGCAATCCCGTAAAGCTTTAACAAAGATCGGTGCGGTCGAAGAAGGCGTTTTGAGGAGTCATACACAGATGCACAGCAACAGGCGGCGGGATACAATTTACTACAGCATATTGAATAATGAATGGAACAGTCTGAAATCAAAAATTTTTAGTGAATTCATTTAATCAAAAAATTTTGGGATACCAAATGAATAAAGATGAATCAATAAGATTATACCTTGAAGGATATCATAAACTAAAAGAATGTCTGGAAGAACTTCCATCGGAAATGTGGGACTTCAAACCCGCGTCCGATAAATGGAGCGTACGTGAAATTGTCATTCATATTATGGACAGCGAAATAAATGCTTATATAAGATGCAGAAAAATTATTGCAGAAAGCGGTTCAACAATTACGGCCTATGACCAGGATAAATGGGCAATGGCTTTAAATTATAAAGATCAGAATATTGATATTGCAGTTGAAGTGTTTAAGTTTCTTAGAATGATAACTCATGACTTGTTGATTTCGCTGCCAGATGACGTATGGGATAATTATGTAATTCATCCTGAAACAGGAAATTTGAAATTAACAGAGTGGCTAAAAACCTATATCGTTCATATAACAAAACATTGCAGCCAGATGCGCCGTAATTACGACGAATGGCAAAAAAATAATAAAGTTTAATTCATCATAATTATTCCGGAGAATCAATGAGCAGCAACAGTCGCCCTTTGTGGGATGAATACTTTTTAAAATTAGCAATGCTCGCATCAGAGCGTTCGACTTGCCCGCGTATGCATTGCGGGTGTGTGCTGGTTAAAGACCGTTTTGTGCTTGCAACAGGTTACAACGGTTCAATACCCGGATTACCGCATTGTGAAGATGTGGGTTGTTTAATCGTTGAAAATCATTGTGTAAGAACAAACCATGCAGAAATAAATGCACTGGTTCAGGCTGCAGTTCACGGAGTGAGTATTAAAGGCGCAACGGCTTACATTACAAATATGTCATGCACTACCTGCGCAAAAGCATTGATTGCTGCGGGTATAGTTCGTGTTGTTGTTTTTTCTGATTTTCACGATACACTTGCAACACAATTTTATACTGATTCAAAAGTTGAAATTGTTAAACTGCCTATGCCCGACAGAATGATTAAGTATGATCTTGAAAAATATACCTCAGCAAAAAAAACGGAAAAATCTAAATAGGTATTCTCACAGGTTTTTTATAGATATTTTTAACCGTTCAACATATTCAGGATAAATTCTGTTATTCATATGAATATTTTTGTTTGGTGTAATAATGGTTTTCATTGCATTGAAAATCAGTATCTTTAACCACTTTTTTCTGATGTGTTGAATAAATATCGCACACCCGGCTGAAAAAAATCAATTTAAAGACCAGGCAAATGTAAACCCGCACTTATTCCGCGGGTACATAAAAATAATATGACAGTTCCGTTACTTAATACAAAAATATTTAAACCTGCATCAGGACCTCAGACAATAATACGCAAACGTCTAACAGATAAACTTAATGCGGGTCTTAAATCAAAAGTAATTTTAATATCGGCTCCTGCAGGATTTGGAAAAACCACACTCATAAGCACATGGACAGATAACACTGAAATCAAAACCGGATGGTTATCACTCGACCCAGCAGACAATGACCCGAACCGTTTTCTAACTTATTGCTTTGCTTCATTGCAGACCGTTCATAAAAATTTCGGCGATTCTACATTCTCACTTCTTCAATCACCGCAGGCCGTTTCAACAGAGCTTATAATAACAAATTTAATAAATGATATTTCTGCCTCCCCCGGAAAAACAATTCTGGTACTGGATGATTTTCACCTGATTGAATCCAAAGAAATTCATACGACCATGGATTTTTTTATCGATAATCTTCCATCAAACCTTACTCTTGTTGTGCTAAGCCGGCAGGATCCGCCGTGGCATCTTTCAAGAATGCGTGTGAGAAATCAACTTACTGAATTGAGGGAAGCTGATTTAAGATTTACGGTTGATGAAGCCGAAGATTTTTTTCGGGATACAATGCATCTTGAACTATCCAACAATGATATTGCCGCGCTCGAAACAAGAACAGAGGGATGGATAGCTAGTCTGCAGTTAGCCGGTCTCGCTATGCAAAACAGAAAAGACATTTCATCTTTCATTTCTGATTTTACAGGAAGTCATAGTTACATTGTTGATTATCTTACTGAAGAAGTTTTGCAGCATCAGTCTGCAGAGATTTCCGAATTTCTTTTAAAGACCAGCATTCTCAGCCGTTTTTGCAGTGGACTTTGTGACGCCGTAACCGGAAGAAATAATTCTACCGAAGTACTCGACTACCTGACCAAAACAAAATTATTTGTCATTCCTTTAAGCGATACAAGAATCTGGTACAGGTATCATCACCTGTTCAGCGACCTTTTGCAATATCGGTTATCACAAACTTATCCCGATAAAGTGAAAGATCTGCATATAAGAGCAAGTATCTGGTTTGAAGAAAACGGATTAATTGAAGAAGCATTTTATCATGCAATTCAGGGTGATGATTATGAAAGTGCCGCCGATCTACTGGAATCAGTTTCGGTAAATACTTTAATGAGAGGAGAAATTGTTACTCTTCAAAAATGGATAACACAAATTCCAGAAAGTGCAATTAATTCAAGAGCTTTAATAAGTATCTGCCGGGCTTGGATTTACAATATTTCGGGAGAACTTCAAAAAGTTGAACCGGAAGTTTTAAAAGCTGAGTCCGCTGTAACCGAAGGGCAAAAAAGATATAACGATTCCGAGGTCGCAAATATTAAAGGTCATATCGTTTTGCTTCGTTCTTATTATTTCAGTCCTTTTTATACCGGCAATCCAGAGAACATTTTAAAGCACAGAGAACTTTTACTTGAAGCGAAAAAAAATCTGCGTACCGACAACCCGATTATACTCAGCATACTCCAGCTTGTAATCGGCGGAACATATTACTTTACGTGTGAATGGGACCAGGCACAGGCAGCTTTTACATCAGCACAATATTATGGCGAGTTATCGGGGAATCATCTTGTAACTTTTGCAGCTATAAACAACCAGGCTGAAATTCTTTTTTACCAGGGAAAATTAAAAGAAGCTCATCATCTAATATCTTCGACTATTAATTCCGCAACACTTAAATACGGAAAGATGTTCCCGCCGTTATCATTCACTTATCTTGCAATGGGAAAAATTCTTTATGAAATGAATGATGTTGAAAACGCAGAAGAACATTTTCAATTGTGTATTAAACTTACCAACACAATTGCTAATCCCGCAATTTACCTTATGGCGTTGCTTCAGATGGCTTATATAAAACAGGTACAGGGCAATGTTAAGGAAGCAAAATCATATCTGCAAAAGACTGAAGTTGTCGGACCAATTAACACAATTTATCTGCGGGAAATTACTGTTGAATCATTACGCGCGCGGGTTTTACTTCTGCAGAAAAATTATAAAAGTATTTTAGTTTGGATAGAAAAATTCCGCAAAGACCCGATGACAAGCGCTGGATTATTTTCGCAGGCAAAATTAATTATCGCCAGAACTTTTGTTGCGTTGAAAGAAAATGATAACGCACTTCTTCTTTTATCTGAATTAAAAGATTCATCGGAAAAATTTAATGCGGATGGCTGGTTGATAGAAACTCATATTCTTGAAGCACTTGCTTTTGACAGCGAGGGAGAAACAAACCGGGCAATTGAATCTATCCGGCACGCATTAACACTCGCCGAACCACAGGGATATTTCCGGTTGTTCACTGACTTCGGCGAAAGAATCGTTGAACTGCTTGA
Source organism: Bacteroidota bacterium (assembly GCA_023453665.1). Taxonomy (GTDB): domain Bacteria; phylum Bacteroidota; class Ignavibacteria; order Ignavibacteriales; family Ignavibacteriaceae. The sequence goes on from JAEXTA010000089.1 coordinate 68,745, forward strand.
AACTGTTCTCGCAATTTATCCTGATGATGAATCATTTTCTGCAGGATATGTTTCCTCTTTAATCAAGCAGATAAATTCTGAGTTTGGTTCCAACGGTCAGCCCCAGGATGAACAACTAAGCGATAGAGAAGTAGAAGTGTTAAGATTAATTTCTGCGGGCTTTTCAAACAAAACAATAGCTGAGAAATTATTTGTCGCGATAGGAACTATTAAAAAACACACTCACTCAATTTATCAAAAGCTTGATGTTGACAGCCGTACTAAAGCTATAAAAAAAGCCCGTGAGCTTAATATCATTTGAGTTTTAACCACGTAATTTTTCTATCCTTCTTAAACCCGATTTTATTGACAAGATTAATTGCATTCAGATTATCTTCTTCAATATTTGCAAAAGGTATTTTTCCTTTAGCAATTACTTTTTGTGCAAGAGAGATCGTCGTTGATATTCCAAATCCCCGTCGTTTATAATTATCCATCACCTGTAAAAATCCTAACGAACCATCATCGTGTGTTAATGCCCAGGCGGCTAGTTCATCATCAATACGAATGCAGGAACTTAATCCGTTCTGAATCCTCTCGATTATATAATCGATAGAAAGATAATCTTTATACTTTGCATTTTTCATGATGAAAAAAGCATCATCGAGAATAAGTGAACTTGTTGTATGTGCAGTTTGCGGAAGTGTAATTTCTTTTGGCAGATAATAACGCATAGTAACAAGTTTCCATTCAATATTTCTTTCTTTAGTTATGTGCGGTATCATCCAGTCTTCAACTGAAGCATAATACTCATCTTCACTGCCTAAAGATTCAAGCAACATGAAAAATTCACTATCATCTTTACTGCTGATATAAACCCAGAGTTGGTCACTTTTTTGTTTTATCATTAATGATTGCCCGACCTGCTTAAAATCCTGTACGCCATTGTTTTCTATAAAACCTGTGATGCTCAGATTTCTGATCGGGTCTTCTGAAAGTACTGTAAGTATGTTTTCAATATTCATTTCTTACTTTTATTCTTAATCTTTCTCTTATTCTTACTCTTTGTTCGCACAAATTATTTTCTTCATTATATTTCAAGAGCAAATATAAATAAAGAGTCCTGCAATTGAATCCATACAAGTCGCTTAAAAGTCTTCCGCATGATATGTGGATACTTTTCTTTGCCACACTTATCAACCGTTCAGGAACTATGGTTCTCCCTTTTCTTGCATTATATCTTACACAGGATTTAAGGGTTGCCGCAACATCTGCGGGATTATTGATTGCTTTTTACGGCGGCGGAGCTTTACTGACAGCGCCATTTGCAGGGAGATTAAGCGATAAACTCGGCGCATTAAAAGTGATGATATTTTCTCTCATCATTTCAGGAATTCTTCTTATAGTCTATTCATTTATTACTGAATATATTTTTCTAATTGCACTAACACTTATTTGGGCAGTTGTAAGTGAAGCATTTCGTCCGGCGAACCTTGCATACATTTCAGAGGTTGTTTCTGCAGATCAGAGAAGAGTAGCGTATGCTTTAAACAGGCTTGCAATCAATATCGGGATGAGTATCGGTCCAGTTGCCGCAGGATTTCTTTCTTTAATTGATTACTCAATTATTTTTTATGTTGATGGAATCACATCTATCATTGCTGGTATTTTTCTTATTTATGCGCCATGGGAAAAGAGTAATAATACGATCTCATCAACTGAAACTTCAGAAGAAGATATAAAAACATTAAATCATTCTGACAGCAATAAAAAATTAATTTATTTTCTGATTGCTATGATTCCCATCTCAATGGTTTTCTTTCAGCACATATCAACAATGCCTTTGTTTGTTGTTGATGAATTAGGAATATCAGCAGCTACATACGGATTGTTATTTGCTATTAATACAGGGTTGGTAATTTTATTTGAAGTTCCTTTAAATGATTACCTTGGAAAATTTAAAGAAGGCAGAGTGCTTGCTGTTGGGGCATTTCTAACCGGCTTGGGATTCGGCGGAATGGCTTTCTGCACCGATGTCTTTTCTGTTGCAATTACAATTGTAATCTGGACTGTTGGTGAAATGATAATACTTCCGATAAGTGTTTCGTACGTTTCAAACATTGCCCCCGATAATAAACGCGGTGCTTACATGGGCTTTTACCAAATGATTTTTAACTTAGCATTTACAATGGGACCCTGGCTTGGAACAATAATTATGGAAACTCATGGAAGTAGAATCTTGTGGTATGCTATTTTTATCCTGGGTTTAATTTCAACATTAATGATGTTAAAGCTGGATAAAAAGTAAATCTTATCCAGCGTCTTTTATCATAACTAATACTTTCTTGAACCTAAATAGATTCTGAAACCTTAATTATTTTATTCGGGGCATGATTCCACGCATCACCTTTTTTACTGTCATCATTGTTTGTGCTGTTGCCGTTTGCAAAAATTGTAATCTCTCCTGGTGTTTCTGGTGCAGTATATTTGAATTTGAAAATTACTTTTCCATCAACCGGGTTCTTAGGATCTGAATGAGTCAATTCACCTTTTTTCAAAACTAAACCCTCCCCCCTTTCTAACTTTCCTGAGGAAACGGCTATGTTTGTTCCGCCTTTCTTTAGCGGTCCGCCTGTTATTGTCAAAATATATTCCGCAGTTTGGTTTGCTTTGAGTTCTGATGGACCATCAATCATAACTGTAACTTTTGAATTTGCATCGCCGTGACAATCGCAGCCTTCGCCGTTCTTTTTTGTTGTTCCTATTTTGCCGTTTGTTTTTGCATAGATAATAAAACTAACTGTTACCAGAATTAATAAAGTTGTGACAGAGTGTTTCAGCAGTTTTGAGTTCATTGATTTTCCTTATAAATAAAGTGTGAGGATAGATTTTCTTAATTACCGAACTTATTTCTTTTATCTGTAATAATTAGTTGCGCAAATCTTTGTTTTGTGACAAAACATATAAAATAAATATGACCATATCTGCAGTGGAATAAAATTGTTTTACTCGACTTCTATTTTTAATTTGCCGTTGCCTTTCCAAATAACTCAAAGGGAAAAATATGTCATTAACTTATTCAGGGTATCTGCATCTAGATGAATTACTTCATATTCAACAGCCGCGCTCGGAAGGTCCCGATCATGATGAAATGTTGTTTATAATTATTCATCAGACCTATGAACTTTGGTTCAAACAAATTTTGCATGAGATTGATCATCTTAAAAAACTGCTTCTGAAAAATGACCTGCCAAGAGCACTTCACACAATGAAAAGAATTCTGACAATATTAAAAGTGCTGGTTCATCAGACAGATATACTTGAAACAATGACGCCGCTTGAATTTCTTACCTTCCGCGACAGGCTTGAAACAGCAAGCGGATTCCAATCGTTTCAGTTCCGTGAACTTGAATTTTCTCTCGGGCAAAAAAATGATAAAATACTCTCGCGGTTTGAAGAACATTCTACTGAAAGAAAACTCCTTCAGAAAAGGTTTGATGCACCATCATTATGGCAGGCATTTTTAAACCTTTTGAAACAGAATAATTATTCAGTTCCCGAAAGTGCTGTCAACTCAACCAAAAACGATGAAGATGCAGAAGCTGTAGAAAAGATTTTAATTGATGTATATCAGAAGAACCCTGACATTGCGCAGTTCTGTGAATTACTGCTTGATATGGATGAAGGCTTCCAGGAGTGGCGTTACCGCCATGTAAAAATGGTTGAACGAACTATCGGCACAAAACAAGGAACAGGCGGTTCAGACGGAGTAAAATATTTAATGGCAACTTTATCAATAAAATTTTTCCCGTTACTCTGGTCAATAAGAAAGGATTTCAGTAAATGAAAATTTCCCCCGAAGACATTTACAATTCTCCTAACAAACTGGCTTCACATTATTCAAAGTTTAAGGTTTCTAAAAAACTTTTATTCACCGGACATTCACATCAAGCCTGGCCGGACTGCGGTTTTACTGGTCAGAAAAAAGCATGGGAAGATGCCGCAGAGTTCGTTGATGATAAATGGGAAAAAGCTTTTGAAAAAGCAGATGAGGTAAAACAAGGTTTTTCAAAACTATTAAATGATAAATCAGGTTATATAACACTAGCCTCCAACACTCACGAACATTTAATAAAATTTTTATCAGCACTTCCACTCAAGACAAAACCTAAGCTGATAACATCTGATGGTGAGTTTCATACAATAAGAAGACAGCTTGACAGGCTTGGAGAAGAAGGAATAGAAATAGCAAAAGTTTCATCTTCACCTGTTGATGAAGTTGTTGGTAAATTAATTTCAAAGTGCGATGATAGTACTTCAGCAGTAATTGTGTCATCGGTTTTTTTTCAATCGGGATTAATTCTACCTCACTTAAGTGAACTTGCTGAACATTGTATTAACAACAACATCGAATTATTAATTGATACATATCATCACCTGAATGTTGTTCCTTTTTCGATCAAAGAAAATAAACTTGAAAATGCCTTCATCATAGGCGGCGGATATAAGTACTGCCAGCTTGGTGAAGGAAATTGTTTTTTAAGAATTCCGAAAGACTGTAAATTGCGTCCCGTTATTACCGGATGGTACAGCGAGTTTACAGCATTAGCAGATAAGAAAAAACCAGGTGAGGTTATTTATGGAACTGGCGGTGATTTATTTGCTGGTGCAACATACGATCCTACCAGTCATTACAGAGCGGCAGAAGTTTTTAACTTCTATAACGAAATGAAACTCACTCCTGAATTTTTACGTGAAGTAAGTCAGCACCAGGTTTCTTTACTTGCTGAAGAGTTTGACGCTTTGAACCTGGATGACAATATTATAACCCGTGACAGGAATGTCGATATTAAAAACGTCGGCGGATTTCTTGTACTTAAATCCGAAACAGCCGGCACAATATCACAGAAGTTGAAAGAAAGCGGAGTATTGACTGACTACAGGGGAAGTTCTCTTCGGTTAGGTCCTGCGCCTTACATATCGGATAGTCAGATTAAAGAAGCTATTAAAATCTTAGGTAAGGTTGCTGCTGATTTATAAAAAGTAAAAACAAAAGTATCAGTGCGTTTTCGTAAACTATAAATAATATCTAAATTTGATTCAGAAATTATTTTACAATGTAATAAAGCGATATGAACACAAAAGAAAAATTTACGGAAGAAATAAAATCGGCGTACACTTTCAACAGTGAATATATAACACTTGGAGGGGCTATCTTTGAAGGTGATTGTGTAAACAATCTTCATATCAATATTCCGCTTAAAACATTAAACAGGCATGGATTAATTGCCGGCGCAACCGGAACAGGAAAAACCAAAACATTACAGGTGATCACCGAGCAGTTGTCTTCCAAAAGTATTCCTGTTTTAGTTATGGATATTAAAGGAGACTTCAGCGGTATTGCAATGCCCGGAACAACAAATCCCAAAATAGAAGAACGTCATAATAAAATCGGACTGACGTATACACCTTCAGGTTTTCCAGTTGAATTACTAACTCTTTCGGAAGAGAAAGGTGTTCGTCTGCGCGCAACAGTTTCTGAATTCGGGCCTGTATTGCTTTCAAAAATACTTGAACTGAATGATACCCAATCAAGTTTCGTTTCTCTCATTTTCAAATATTGTGATGATGTTCAGCTTCCAGTACTTGATTTAAAGGATTTCAAACGTGTGCTTCAATACATTTCAAATGAAGGAAAAGCAGAGATAGAAAAAGAGTACGGTAAAATATCAACAACTTCAGTTGGAACTATACTGCGTAAAGTGATTGAACTTGAACAACAAGGTGCCGAAAAATTTTTCGGTGAAAAATCTTTTGAAGTAGATGACCTGGTAAGAATAGATGAAAACGGTCGGGGGGTAATATCAATAATCCGGCTTGCGGATATTCAGGACAAGCCGAAATTATTTTCGACTTTTATGCTTTCACTGCTCGCAGAAATTTATTCATCTTTTCCTGAAGAAGGTGATGTGAGCCAGCCTAAGCTTACAATCTTTATTGACGAAGCGCATTTAATATTTAAGGAAGCCTCCAAAGCATTACTCGAACAAATTGAAACAATAATAAAATTAATAAGATCAAAAGGTGTTGGTATTTTCTTTTGCACACAAAATCCAACTGATGTGCCTTCAAGTGTTCTTAGTCAATTGGGATTAAAAGTTCAACATGCACTGAGAGCATTTACAGCTAAAGACAGACAGATGATAAAACTGACGGCAGAAAATTACCCGATATCAGAATATTATAAAACTGATGAAATGTTAACATCTCTTGGAATTGGTGAAGCAGCAATCACCGCATTGAATGAAAAAGGAATTCCAACACCACTAACCGCAGTACTGTTAAGAGCTCCCCAATCAAGAATGGATATACTTGCAGATAATGAGATAGATGAACTTGTGCGCAGCTCAAAATTAATCCCGAAGTACAACGAAGAGTTTGACAGAGAAAGCGCTTACGAAATGCTGAACAAAAAACTGGAGGTTTCGAAAACCCCAAAGACCGAACCTTTACCAAAGTACCAGCCTCCAACTCAGCCAAGGCAAACAACAAGACAGGAAAAAAGTACATTCGAAAAAGTGTTAACTAACCCGACAACGAAACAAATAGGCAATACAATTGTCAAAGAACTTGCCCGCGGCTTACTTGGTGTACTTGGTTTAGGCGGAACAACCAGACGAAGATAATTTTTTTTCAGCACGGCGCTCAGAATCCTGTTTGTGTTTCACTCATCTGACTTTGTGCTATACACAATTACATTCGAAATCAAATAATTATAACAAAGGAGGCACTATGGGTATTTTAGATAATCTTCAATCATCTTCCGGCGAACAAAACGGAAACCAGAATGATTTATTAAATACTGTTATGAACTTAATCGGTGGACAGGGCGGTGGCTTAAACGGATTGATCAGTCAGTTTACTTCCAACGGACTTGGCGATATAATTGGCTCGTGGGTTGGTACAGGAAAAAATCTTCCTATTTCCGGTGACCAGCTTCAGAATATTTTAGGTAATGATACTGTTAAAAATCTTGCTTCAAAACTTGGAATGGATTCAGGAGCTTTGACTTCACAGCTTTCTAACTTATTGCCGAATGTTGTTGACAAACTGACGCCGGAAGGTAAAGTGCCGGAAGGTGATATACTCAGCCAGGGAATGAATCTTCTTGGCGGATTGTTCGGGGAGAAATAAACTCTATTGCAATCATAATTTAAAGCCGTGTCATTCAGCACGGCTTTTTTTATTCATCAGTCAAAAGATGATCAAACATTTTCGCTTCAATCTGAAAACACCAGAAACCTTTTTCATTTTTTAGATTTTTATGTTCAGACGAAAACCCGGTTGAATAACCCGCTTCAATATTATTTGTAAAAAAATTATAGACTGTTATTTCGTTTTCTTTTGGAATGATTCCGTACTTCTCCCCCTTGTATTCTCTGCCGGGGAAAAGCTCTTTAAAGAGTATACTTTGATAATCAGTCGGCTCTCCTGCTTTTATAAACAATGGCTCGTTAAGGTTAAAAAAATAGTAATTGCCTTCCTGGTAATATTTTCTCTCGTCAGATTTTTCACTCAGGATTATAATTGGATTAACATAACCCTGATAAAAATTTTTCCATTCCGATTCTGAAGGAAGAACATCAGTATCGATTTCCATTTCACTTATTGAACTTTCGTTTGAAGAATATTTCCGGTAGAGTTCAAAATATTTTTCGACACCAAGCCGCTCAAGCAAAAAAGAACTATACAATCCGCTGACCGGGTAAGTAATTGATGCGTCATTCATTTTAAAATCAGAATTCTTTAGTATCTCTTTATAACTGACAAAGCCGGATGTTTCAAGAAATGATGCAATGTGAAGCAATGATGATGGAGAAAATCCGCCGCGACCACCTAACGCAACAGCGATACCTTCCTGCAAGAATGAATGAGTATATAGTAGAAGTTTTTTCAATTTATAATTTACGAGAAGATGAACAAGTTCATGATAATGCGAATTGTAAGTTGTGATTATCATATCTCCCGCAAGGTTATACATTCCGCGAGCTTTATAACCGGTGAGCTTTTCAACTTCATCTTCGCCGTCACATAACACATAATATATTTTTTCTTTTTCGAGTAATGCAAAATCCTTTTCTGTAAACCGAAATAATTTCCCGGTTTCTTCAACAAACTCATCCAACTTTTTAATTGCATATTCATTTGTAAGAGATTTATCCTGTAATAAAAACTTAAAGTACTTACTGTCGCGAACAGTCCAGTCATTTGTAAAAACTAAAACAGGGTGCGTGAATTTTGAATTGGTGAAATAATACTGAGTCGAGTAACCTTTTGATGGAGCCGACAGCTTAAGTTTATCAACTGAATCAGAAATCTTTTCAATCGAAAATGAAAATTGAGATATATCAACTAAAAATAATTTTTTAATCTCTGCCGGAAGTTCATAAGAAATCATTGATTTGTTCCGGACATTATCATATTCAATACCGAGTCTGTTAGTTATCTTCAGCGTTTGAGTATCAATCATTGAATATAGATTACTGTCTGAACAAAGCTGAAGAATAAATTTCTTAGCGGATTCTTCTGTGAGAGATTGTGGATATAAACCGGACACCAAAGCAAAGGCGAACAATAAACGTATTAACATATCCCTCGAGTAAATTGTGAATCGACAAAACAAAATTTGTTTAACGGCACAACTAAATAAATGGGAATATTTGTACACTGAGTAAAGTGGGAAAAGTTTTCAATAAGCCCAAATTTCTTAAAGCCAATTACAATTAAATTTTTTTATTTTTGTAACAGAATTGATTACAACTGTTTATTACTCAGCATAAAGATCTTAATCGTATATGGAAAAATTGATGATTGATCTTAACGATACGGGTACAAGTCTAAATTGACAGAATATCCTAAAGAAATAAAATTCAAATACAGTTGGAGAAAATACCAACAACGTGTGCTTGATGAATTACAGAGCCATTTATCAGATGGAAATTTACACGTAATTGCGCCTCCAGGTTCTGGCAAGACAGTTTTAGGTCTCGAGGTTGCTATTAGGTTGAACAAGCCGACTTTAATTCTTGCGCCTACACTTGCAATTCGAAATCAATGGATACAACGCTTTTGTGATCTTTTTCTTCAAACTAATTCAATACCAAATTGGATTTCAAGAGATATAAGAAACCCCAAATTTATTACGGTCGTAACTTATCAAGGACTTCGTACCGCTTGTAATAACCTGAAAATTCAGGAACATGAAATTGATGAAGAAGAAGAAATAGAAGAAAATGAAAACGGCACATCAACAAATCCAAATCTTGAAAAAATTGCATCTGGTTTAAAATTACAAGGCATTAAAACTTTTGTATTGGATGAAGCACATCATTTAAAAAATGAATGGTGGCATACACTGATTAAGATTAAGGAAAATCTTAACCCGATTATCGTTAGTTTAACCGCAACTCCACCATATGATGTGACTGCAACAGAATGGCAGCGCTATATCGAATTAAATGGACCCGTAGATACAGAAATTTCAGTTCCTGAATTAGTCATAGAAGGCGATTTATGTCCGCATCAGGACTACGTGTATTTTTCATTACCTACAGATAAAGAAAATGGAGAGATAATTGAGTTTCGAAAAAATATTAAAAAACTTTTTCAGGAGATCAAGAATGATGAAACAATAATTAAAGCATTTGAAAACCATCCGGCCTGGATTAATCCAACCGAACAACTGGATTGGATTTATGATAATCTTACCTGCTATTCATCGTGTTTAATTTTTCTTAACGCCAATAAAAAAGAAATCCCCGGGATACATCTTGAAGTTATTGGAGATAAAAAACTTATTATTCCGGCACTCGACTATAGTTGGATGGAAACAGTTTTGGATTTTTATCTTTACGGGGACAGGCAAAATTTTAAACAATTTGAAGAACACAAAAAATATCTTGAAAACAAACTAAGGCGATATGGTGCAATTGAAAAACGGCAAATAAGTTTTTTCCAAAACAAGCGGGTTACGAGTTTTCTAACTTCAAGTATCAATAAACTAAATGGAATTAAAGAGATTGTTGATTTTGAATTCAACCAGTTAGGTAAAAATCTGCGAATGGTTATTCTTTCTGATTTTATCCGCAAAGAGTTTTACACTAATTCCACGGCAAACACTATTGAATTAAATAAAATTGGAATAATTCCAATATTTGAAAAACTAAGAAGAGAAAATTCAAATAATAAAAAAATAGGTGTATTAACAGGTTCAATTATAATTATACCTAAATCAGCTTATACCGCTTTTAAATTAGAAGTTGCGAAGTTTGGAATATCTTCGATTAACTCTACACCTGTTCCATTTGATAATAGATACGTGGAAATTCTTCAACCAGATGAAATTAAAAATAGTATAATCCAAATAGTCACTCAGATTTTTGAGCAGGGAGAAATTGAAGTTTTAATTGGAACAAAATCTTTGCTGGGTGAAGGTTGGGATGCTCCAACAATTAATTCTTTAATATTGGCAAGTTTTGTTGGTTCTTTCGTCCTCTCAAATCAAATGCGCGGAAGGGCTATCAGAACACAGCTTGAAAATTCAGAGAAAACAAGTAACATTTGGCATTTAGTCACCATTGATCCAACCTCGCCAACTGGTGGTGATGATTTCGATTTAATAAAAAGACGTTTCAGAGGTTTTGTTGGTGTTTCATTTAAAGAAGAATCGGGAATTGAAAACGGTATCGGACGCCTAAATTTACCCGAAAATATTTTTAATAAAGAAGAAGCCGAAAAAAAGAATTTTGAAATGTTTAACTATGCTGGAAACAGAGAAAGCTTAAGAAAAAGATGGAATACCGCTCTTGAGAAAGGAGTGATGCTTACAGAAGAAATAAAAATACCATTTGCTGAAAAAAAAGAATACAAAGCGGTGAAGTCATTGTATTTGAACAAAACAATTGCAAACCTAATGGCAACTTTAGGCTCAGGCTTGATTGGTTTTGGTTTGGAAAGTTTGCAGGGTCTTTTGAGAGCAACGAAAAACATAAAATCACCACAAGATTTGTATTCTTACCTGGCAGTTATTGGCAGTATCGGTGTGGCCTTATTTGGAATCCAAACTTACAAAACACTTAAGTTATATTTTAAGTATAGAGATATCTCAAAGGACATCCAGAAAATAGGAGTCGCCTTATTAAATTCTTTAATTAAAGCAAAAATTATTCGTACTGAATATTCTAAATTAAAAGTTGAAACTTCTATCGACGATAGGGGGTCTGTATTCTGTCATTTAGATGGCGGGACAACTTTTGATAAATCAACCTTTATAAATTCCCTTCAAGAAATCATCGCTCCTATTGATAATCCTAGGTACGTAATCATAAGAAAAAATAAGTTTATGCTTTTCGTTAATCAAATAGATTATCATTCAGTTCCCGAGATTATCGGAAAGAACAAAACCTTTGCAGAGTATTTTAAAAACCAATGGGAACGCTTTGTTGGAAGTTGTGAATTAGTATTTACGCGTACAATTGCTGGAAGAAAACTACTTCTAAAATCAAGAGTTAATTCGGTGGCTTCTCAATTCGGTGATACAGTTGAGCGCGTAAACAAATGGAAGTAAAAAGAAACCAGCCTCGTCTACGGTTTAACCAATTCTACAACCGATAAGTATCTTTTCTCACCACTTTAATTCAACCCTTGCCCTTTTATGATTTTTCTTCTATGTTTGTTATGAACATATGCTCATAATAAAAAAATGGCTAGACCAAAATTAAAACGAACAATCCGGTGCAATCCTTCGGCATATTATTTTAAACCGAGAGGAATACCGATTTCTGATCTCGAAGAAATTATTCTTAACGATGATGAAGTGGAAGCAATAAGACTCGCTGATCTGGATGGACTATTTCATGAAGATGCGGCAATTAAAATGAAAATATCCCGTGCGACATTCGGGCGTGTGCTGCATTCAGCAAGAAATAAAGTTGCTGACAGCATTATAAACGGTAAAGCGATAAAAATTTCAGAGTCACTTAAACAAATCAATATTAGACCTCAAAGCCGATGTAATAAATGCGGAAACAGGTTTAGAAAAAGAAATAAAGCGAATGTAAACATTTGCTCTAATTGTAATAACAAATAAGGGAGATATAAAAATGAAAATAGCAGTAGCAACAGACGACAATCAAACAGTTACAGGTCACATAGGAAGATGTAACGCGTTTATTTTCTACACAATTGAAGATGGAAAAATTGTGAACCGGGAAATAAAGGAGAACAATCATACTCACCATAAAATGCACGGACATGATCATACCGGTGAAGAGCATTCACACGGACATAGTCACTCCGGTCTGATTAATTTACTTGATGGATGCAGTGCGCTGATTTTCAGTTACGGCGGATGGCGGCTTATCGAAGACCTGAAACAGAATAAAATTAATCCTGTAATGACGGACGTTTCACTTGCTGATGAAGCTGCCCTTCTGTATTCAACAGGTAAGCTTGTGAATAAAGAAGAGAACACCTGCAATCATCACTAAAAACAATTGACAGCAGTAAACAAATTAGTCACTTTGCACTATTGAATTAGCAAATTGATTTATGAATATTTTCATAAGACAAATTAAAAATTATTATTTGAAGGTAAGATTATGAAAAAGTTATTCTTTCTTATGATCGCATCAGTAGTGCTTTTCGGTTTCACCGCAGGCAGAATGATTGATGACAAAACTCAATCATTGTTAAAACAATTTCAGCTTAGTGAAGATAATGCGATGAACCAGGTTTTCTCAAACATATCCGGACCATCATTTTATATTCCGAACGTTAAAGTTTTAAAAGCAATGGCAACCGGCGAGCGCGTTGAGATGGTAAAAACCATCGGGCACTATGTAAAAGAATTTACTGCTTCTAAGGAATTTGTTAAGCGATATAATGAATACCGTGAAAATAAAAAGCCCACTGAGCCTCAAAAACCGGAATCTGGAGCTGAACTGCAGAAGAAAGCCATTGCTAATATGAAAAAAAGTATTTCAGAGATGGAAACGCAAATGAAACAAATGCCTGCCGATCAACAGGCGATGTTTGGGGACGTAATAAAGCAGAATAAACAGATGCTTGCTGAATATGAAAAACCGGATAACCCGATGTTCGGAAAAAATTATGACGATTCCATGAATCAATCTTATCAGTATCAGATGACTGATTACAACAACAAAATGACAGAATGGAAAACAAAATACCCGGAAGGAAAACCATCATTCCTGGTAAAAGAATGGCTAACGCTTTATCTTGAAAAATCAAAAGACATTGACTTCACAGCAAAGACTGCTGCAAATAATTACGGCAAACAGGTGTTTGCAAAAGCTGAGTATGAAAGAAAAGATTATTTATGGAAGATGTTGTTCCGTGCCGGTAAGGAAAGCGTTGATGCAAGCAGATCATTCGCACAATCATGGCTTAACGAACTTAAATAATATTACTTGCTTAAAATTATAGTCACACCTATTGCAAAACGGTGTGACTTTTTTATTTCTATCCAATAAAAAATTCCTGTTTTTATTTTTTGATTTTAATCTTAAATTAAAACCAGGAACCTAACTCAAATTACTGCCTTAATAACCTGCCGGGGATTAATAATCAGCTAACAAAAAATTTTTGAGGTGAACATGAAAAAGTTATTGTTACTGTTAGTCCTTTGTTTCATACCCGCTGCGTATTCACAGACAAGTATTGATTTCACTAATTTTAACAGTTCATCTGCAAACGGCTGGATGATGGCTAACGGTTCCCAGCCCAATAAATGGGTAATAGGAGGTGCGGCAAGTTATTACGATTTTTTTTCCCGTTCCGGCGCTTATATAAGTAATGATATGGGAACGACGTATGGTTACGTTGACGATACTACCGCGATTGTTCATTTTTACAAAGACATTGCAATAAATGCTGTGACAAAAGATATGATGCTTACATTTAAACTTATGTGTCCTGGTGAAGAGGGCAATGATTACCTGACCGTGCATGTTGTTTCATCGTCGATAACACCGCAGGCAGGTGTTGAGTTGACAGAAGGTTTGGTGGGAAAATCGGAATACAGCGGTGATGACTACTGGAGAGGTTATTCTATAAATCTTAAAAGAGATCTTTACACAGAAAATTTTATGAGAATTGTTTTTACATGGAAGAATGACAACAACGGATCAGGAACTAATCCGGCGGCATTGGATGAAATCAGACTATCTGAACTAAGTATGAATTATGATACTTTTCTTCCCAAAATTAATCTGCCAAGCGGACGATATTACGGCGGCTCGTTGATGAGCGGTTATTCAACATATTTTGTCGGCGGCGATGTCGGTGGTCCGCCAACACAGCAGGCAGTTGAAATTGATTACGGCGGACAGGCAGGTAAAGATCTTCCTCAAATCACAGAAGCCGTAAGATTAAATGAACTTACAAAAATGAACGGAAAGATTTTCAGCATTGGAGGATTTAATACCGGCGCTACTGATCCTACAGATGAAATTTATTCCCTGGACTTAAAAACTTTTCAATGGAACCCGGAAAATCCTTACCCGAAAAAAATATTCTACCATCGTGTTGCCACTTACGATTGGAAGGCAATGTATTCAATCGGCGGATCTGACGAAACAAATCAGCTTCTGAATAGCGTTTACTACAAATTAGCGGCTGGTATAAATTGGGAAGAAGCAACACCTCTCCCCGGCGATGGTCGGGCAGACGGCGGATTGGCAATTCTTGATCGCGAAAATAAAATTTTTTACGTCGGCGGATTTACAAACTCATTTGATTTTCAAAGACAGGTTGACAGCGTTTTTATCGGGACAATTGATACAGCAAATCCCGGTGTTATAACATGGACAACAGGAACAAGTTTTCCGGGCGGACCACGTGCAAGGCTACGCGCATTTCCGTGGGGCAGAGATAAAGTTATAGTTGTTGGAGGAACGGATGGGGGGAATTTCAACACCTCAACAATTTTTAATGATGTATGGGAATACGATCTGTCCGAAGATCAATGGACGCTGCTTGGTAATATGCCGCTTGCATTGTGTGCTTATATGGGCGGGACAGAAAGATTATCCGGAGGATTGTGGGCAATGTATTTCGGCGGAGGAATTAAACCCGGTCCCGCGATTTCAAATACTACCTATGCTTACTTTGATACAGTACAAACTCCGACATCAGTTGAAGACAATGAAACAGTTGTGAATGATTATTTTCTTTCACAAAACTATCCAAACCCCTTCAACCCAACAACAAAAATAAAGTTTACAATACCAGCCGTAGAGACGAGGCACGCCTCGTCTCAACACGCCGTAAGCCTAAAAGTCTTCGACATACTCGGCAATGAAGTTGCTACTCTAGTAAACGAAACAAAACCATCCGGCACTTACGAAGTTGAGTTCAATGCGGAAGGATTATCAAGCGGTGTTTATTTCTATCAGTTAAAAGCAGGTAGCTTTATTTCAACAAAAAAACTTTTACTGCTGAAATAAATTTTATTGGATTAACTTTCTCTTTAAACTAAAAAAATGTCAGTCTTCAATCCCAAACAACCGGGAGCGCAGACTGACATCATTATTAAACAGACAAGTTTTTATTTAGGCGAATGGAATGCCATGTTGTTTCCTTCACAGTCAATGAAGAAAGCCATATAACCAATATCATCATTTATTTTAGTTTTGGGCATTGTAATTTTTCCTCCGGCTTTTTCCACTTTACCGAGAGGAACACTAAGATCCTCGCCGCCATTTAAATAAAGTTTTGGTCCGTCCATTGTCGGTTTGTAACCTTCGCCCTGGCACAGTGAACCACTTACTTCCTTTGGATCTTCCATAGGAAAGAAAGCCATTTTAATACCGTACATTTCAACGTGCTGAAATTCACCGCCGATTACATCGGTGTAAAACTTTACCGCGCGATCCATATTTGTTACCGGGATCTCTACCCAATTAATTAAGTTAGCCATCTGTGTCTCCTGAAATTTAGTTAATAAAAATTTTGGGCAGGCAGAATAGTAAATAATTTTTATTCCCGGCTAATACTTTTTGTAATGGTCAATAAAATTGATAAAAGGTTGAATCGATAAAAGAATTTTTTTGACTGTGTTCATCAATTCAACCTTAAGAATGAAAGTCTATTTCATCAGTATCATTTTTTTAGTCTGATTGAATTGACCGGATTTTAAAGTATAAAAGTATAATCCGCTTGATAATTCATTCGCACTAAAATTGACTTCATAACTTCCGGGGCTTTTTTCTCCATTAACCAGGGTAACAATTTCTTTACCAAGCACATCGTAAACACGCAATGTTACCCACGCCCGGGACACATAGTATCCGTCCCCAACAGTGTATCGAATTTTTGTATTTGGATTGAATGGATTAGGGTAATTTTGTTCAAGTGAAAAACTTTTTACAAAGAAATCTTCCTCATCAACATTTGTTGTTGCTGTTAATTTAACAGCCATTAAATCCTGGTTCCCGTTTGTACCTTCCCCATCCCCAGATGCATATACATTCCCAACTCCATCAATCCACATTGCAAATGCTCTTGATGATTCGTTTATATCATAAGCATATTCCCATTGATAATTTCCTGATGAGTTATACTTTACAACAGTAAATACAAAGTTTGAACCAGTCCGGTTGCTTTCGCCGCAAACATAAATATTTCCATCTGCATCAAGATTAATTGCAAGGGGATCATCATCAAGATTATTCGGACCATCATAATATGATACCCACTGCTGTACTCCGGAACTATTATATTTTACGATTGCGAAATCATTGTACCCGCTTCCTGAGGCCCTTCTTGTTCTTCCGGTTACAAATACATTTCCACTTTCATCTAACACCATATCTTCGGGAATATCCTGAGCATTATTTTCATTGAACTCTGATCGCCATAAGACTTGTCCGGCAGCATTTATTTTTAGTGTTGCATAGTCTGTTCCGCTGTTTGTGTTTTGAATTCTGCATAACGCATAAATATTTCCCTCATCATCCAGATCAAGATCAATTGCAAATTCATTAAGACTGTTATTAGTTCCATTAACACTAACTGTCCAGACGGTATCAAGAGACGAATTGTATTTGATAATTACCACTTCCTCTCCGTTTGTTAATCCGCTGAAACTATGTCCTGCGGAAAATATATTCCCGTTATTATCAGCGATTATATTTGTTCCGTCATCACTTGCATTAGTCACCTGTCCGAAATAATGCCAGTCAAGGATGTTGCCGTTTGCATCCATTTTTATTGTTGCCATATCATAGTAACCGTTATTTAAAGGTGAAAGTCTTCCTGTTACATAAACGTTACCATTTTCATCGGCAAAAACATCATAGGCTTCACCATCTGAAGTACCGGAAGAATCAAAAGCACATATCCACTGCAGCACACCGGTTGAAGAATATTTAAGAGTTACGATTTTACTTGCAACCGAAGTCCAGTCACTTGTTCCGGTTACATAAACATTGCCGGAGTTATCAACACAAATACCATAAGGACGGTCAGTTCTGTTTTGCGGACCATTGTAAATAGCTGTCCATTCGGCATTTCCTGATATGTTACATTTAACAGTGATTAAATCAGAACCTTGTCCTCCCTGTGTAAAATATCCGTATCCCGTTATATAAGCATTGCCTGAATTATCATACACAACACGTTCTGCTGTCTCGGGTACATTTCCGGGAGCTGTAAAAAAACTCATCCATTGCGGTGCGATTTGTGCAAAGAGTATTGGCGGACAACAAAGCAGAACAAACAGTATCACTGCTTTCATATACAGAATCTCCTATAAAAATATTTGTGATCTGGTTAAGTTTGCCGGCAGGGTGTTCATAATAATATTGCCGGACTAAAAGGAAGAAAAATTTATGTTGAACATAGCGTTTTAAGGTTATTCTGTCAAGAGAACAACCGGCGGTAAACACGAATCACTTTTTATGATAACAACGAATAACTTATCAGAAGTTTTCCATCAGATTGCCATTGAATCCAGCCTTCACCTTTTTTATTAAGGTCATCATCGTAAAGAATTACTTTTATCCAATTGTCTTTAACAAAAACAGGAGACATTATTGAAACTTCTTCCATGTGAACTAAACCAGCATTTGACAGAGGTTTTACCCGGAGCGGATTAGTTTCAGGATAAAGATTTTCAACTGAAAAAACTTTTAATAAAAATTCCTGCCACAAAATTATTTCTGCATCAGATGAAGATATCCATGCTGACAGTTCCGTTTCTTTATTTACTTCAACTTCAACCCAATCTTTAGAAAGTGTAATGATTTTAAGATACAGAATTTCATAATCCATTTTTTGATGCTCAGGATAAAACCATGGCGGCGCATAACTTATATCATATTGATGATGGTCAGAGTGTGAAAAGACAATACTGTCAGATGGAAAATGTTCAGCGGCTGATTTTTCAAAAACGGGTTCAGGATAAAAATATAAAACTCTTTTGTTGAAGAAATCCGGCTTTGCCATACCGAGTCCCATTTCGTCATTTGATTTTTTCTGATTGACAAAACTGATCAATGGTTTTATTGATGCATAATTTATTTCTGAATTTCCACGATGATCAAAAGCTGATGAGGCAGACATTACGCGGACTATTGTCCATCCAAAAAACAGCAGATTTATCACAGCAAGTACAATTATTAATTTTTTTAATACTTCTGGTTTTACTTTTTGAATCACCATAACTGATATGACAATTCCCACAACAAAACCTGCTATGCTGAAAAGAAATACTGCTGCCCCGCCGGCTAATCCGGCATCACGCTGCAATGTAAGCCCGGCAATTGAAGCGCCAATAAAAATGCCGGTGATTGCGCTAAGAATTACAAAAAGAATTTTCATTTTATTCCAGAATTATTTTTGAATAATAATCTGCTTCTTTCTTTTTCCCCCATTCTTTATACAATTCAACAAGAGCGTCTAAAGCTTTTCGGGTATTTTCATGTTTGCTGCCCGAGATTTCAGCTAATCCCTCATAACAATTTTTAAGGTGATGTTCTGCTTCAGTAAACTTCTTTGCGGTAAGCAGGCATAATCCAAAATGAAATTGAGTTGTAAGCGTAAGATTATTTTTCTCGCCAAATTCTTTTTTTCTTATTTCATAAGCTCTCTTGAGATAAGATATACCTTCTTCAAACTTTCCGTTTCCTTCAAGCGCTCTGCCGTACCACATATACGAGCGGCTTAAATTGACATTATCTTCATCATAATTTTTTAAGCCTACATCCACCGAAGCTTTCATAAACTTTTCTGCTTTATCATAAACCCCGATGTTGTGATATGTGCTTCCGACATTAGAATAGGCAAGTATAAGATCAGGATGATCTTGTCCCAAGACTTTTATTTTGATGTTAAGAGCTTCTTCAAGAAGTGGAATTGCTTTTTCATGTTCTTTTTTAAATATACTTATGAAAGCCAGATTGTTTATAACTCTCGATACCTGTATATGATAATTGCCATAATGTTTTCTGAAAACTCTCAGCGCTTCCCGGTATAGTGAATCGGCTTCATCAAGTTTATCAAGATAGTTTAATGATGTTGCAAGATTATTTTTTATCTGCGCTACATCAGTGTCTTCGGGTCCTTTAATACTTTCACCAATAATCAGAGCTTCCCTGGTTATTTCCTCTGCCTGTTCGTATTCACCTTTATCTGTCATAAGTGAACCAATTGCATCAAGCAGCAGCGCTCTTTCAAATGTAGGTGCCGATTCAACCGTTCTCAGCATTTCAAGCGAGGTACTATAAAACTTTTCACTCTTTTCGAAATCACCTTCATAATGATAAACCAACCCGAGATTTTTCAAACTCATTGCTGTCTCTTTACTTCTTTCGCCGAATAGTTTTTTGTTAATCTCCAGAGCTTTATTCATTTCAGCTTCAGCAGAACTGTAGATACCAAGATTCTGATAAGTGTTGCCAAGCAGTGTTCTTATTTCGGCTTCAAGCTGCGGCAGTTCGGCAAGTTCAAATTCAAGTTTGCCAGACGCTTTGTTTAATACATCTATAACTTTTACTTCGCTGCCTTCCTGCTTGGGGTCCGGTGCGGATATCATTTCAAGCAGGAATGATTTAATCCTGTTTGATTTATCGGCTTCAAGTTTTGCAATATCTCTTTCTTTCGCAGCAAGATGTCCCTGCCAGAGTATTCCTGCCAGCCCGGCGTTTATCAAAACAAAAATTATTGCTGCCGGAATTACTGCTGTTTTATTTCTTTTAACAAATTTTTTAGCGCGGTAAGTAAATGAATCTTTATGCGCTGCAACGGGCAGATCATTCAAATATCTTTTTATGTCTTCAGCAAAATGTTCGATGGATGAATATCGTCGTTCGGGCTCTTTCCTGATTGACATCGAAATAATATTATCTAAATCACCTGCTAATTTTTTATGGAGTTTGTCAATATTACCTTCTCTGGTACTGCTGACGGATTCAGGATTAATTATGATTATTTCTTCATCTGATTTTTTTTCAATTGTCTGATAAATAATTTCACTTGGTTTTGCTGGTTCAGTCTGTGTAACAACTTTGCTTATGTCAGACTGAAGAATACTTTTTATTTTATATGGACTATGACCGGTTAAAAGTTTATACAGAATTATTCCGAGCGAATACACATCACTTGCTGTTGTTATTGCTTCTCCCTTTACTTGTTCGGGACTCGCATATTCAGGCGTTAAATTCCAGACCCCTTTGTGAGTTAGCATTTCATTTGCTTCACCCTCGGGAGTTAAAAATTTTGCAATACCGAAATCAAGAAGTTTGGGTTCGCCATCCTGCGTTACAAGTATGTTGTTTGGTTTTAAATCTCTGTGAACAACTAAATTATGATGTGCATACTGAACAACCGATGCAACTTTAAGAAACAGATTTAACCGTTCTTTAATATTTAATTTATGATTGTCGCAGTATTCATCGATAGGAATCCCTTCAATATATTCCATCACTAAAAACTGGATACCGTCATCAGTGATTCCGCCGTCAAGCAGTCTTGAAATATTCGGGTGATTTAGATTAGCTAAAGTCTGCCGTTCATTCTGAAATCTTTTTATAACAGTACTGGAAGCAGCGCCGGGATTAATAATTTTTATTGCGGCTTTTTGTTTTACCTCGTCATCACGAAAACCGAGATAAACCAAACCCATTCCGCCCTGTGCAATAAGTTTTTCAACTTTATATCTTCCGAAAAATTTACCTATAAAAAAGGCACTGTTCTCTTTTTCAGACTGATTTAAAAGATGTGCTGATTCCATAAATTTTTCAGATTTGTCGTGCGCGCTAAGTAAAGAGAGAACTTCTTTCTTTAATTCCGGATCACTGCAATTTTCATTAAGAAATGTTTCTCTTTCACTTTCAGTGAGTTCGTATGCTTTATAAAATATTGTTTTAAGGTCTGACCAGGTGTTTTTATCCATCGACTTCTGTCCTTAATGAACACTCTGCTGTTATTAAAAATGAATGATAAAAGATCCGAACGGTGTAACAAGAATAAATATTTTAATTTTCATTTTAAAGGAGAATAATAAATAACTCAACATATTGCCTAGGTCATACTTTACTTAAAAAACAGCATCCCAGCAAAGCGGGATTTCTGATTAAGTGATCGCATCACTTAATCATCAACATTTTTTTTGTTTCTTTAAAATCTCCGACTGTCATCTGGTAAAAGTAAATTCCGCTGGATAAGCCTGATGCATTCCATTCAATCTCATAAGTACCTTCAGATTTTTCTGCATTAACGAGAATGGCAATTTCATTACCCAAGACATCATATACTTTTAATGTTGTTTGTAGAGATGAGGCATGCCATGTCTCTACTACGGGAATTGTGTATTTGATCTTTGTGCTTGGGTTAAAAGGATTCGGATAATTTTGTCCTAAATAAAAATCCACAGGCGAAGAATTATTTTCTTCAACAGAAGTAATATCGCTAGTTTTGCGTATCCAGATACCATAACCAGAATTATTGACATCAGCAGCGGCAGCAACAATTAATCCCAAGTTAATATCCATAGCAGAAACAAATTGAAAAGGCGGAGTATTGCCCGGCAGGGCGTTTATTGATGTGCTGTCGGTATGAATTTTATACATTTCAGGAATCAAAGATCCGATAAACAAATATTCTCCATAGCTTTTAAATTCAGATGGATACCATGTGAAAGGTCCGATTCGTTCCCAGCTAGCTCCATCATTTGTACTTTGGAACATTGCACTGTAAGTCAAATAAAATAACCTGCCGTTAAGCTTTTCCAGTGAAGATAAAGTTGATGAACCCAAATTGCTTTCGGTGGGAGTCCATGTTAAACCAAAATCTTCAGATTTGTAAATAAGATTACCTGAAGAAACTAATAAACATGCAAAAAAATTATTCCCTGATCTCAAAAACTCACTGACGTTGGAATTTAAACTATCTATTGTTATTGCATTCCATGAAAAACCTTTATCAGTAGAGCGGTAAGACATTGAATCAGCTCCGGCAAAAATATGATTTTCTGTTCTGTAAATCGTATTGATATTTTTGTCAGTAAGTTCTAATGTTAATTCATTCCAGGAAGTTCCATAGTTAGTTGAACTAAAAAGTCCGCTGTCGGTTGCCGCGTATATAAAAGTTGTATCCGGTTCTTTATAAGCAAATAAATCCCTAATAACTGATCCGTTTAAGCCGGACACAGCAACTTCCCAGCTTCCGCCAAGATTTGAAGTTCTGTATATAATTCCATTATCATACCCTGTTCCTGCAATAATAAAATCATCAACGTAAACTAATGCGCCTACCTCTTCACCAGGTAAAGGATAATTTATTGAAGTCCATTGTGCCTTAATTGGTTTGACTATTAAAATTAACAAGAGTAAAAAAATATATTTCATTTTTGATCTTCTCAGTTTATTTATTTTATTAAAATCATTTTTTTAGTTTCAACAAGATTATTTATTTGAAGCTGATAGAAATAAATCCCGCTGGATAATCCAGCGGCATTCCATTCAACTTCATAAGTACCGGCAGATTTTTCTGCGTTAACGAGAATGGCAATTTCATTACCCAAAACATCATATACTTTTAATGTTGTTTGTAGAGACGAGGTTTGCCTCTTCTCTAATTCAGGAATTGTATATTTGATCTTTGTAGTTGGATTAAAAGGGTTCGGATAATTTTGTAAAAGCAAAAATTCTGTTGGGGTTTTATTGATTTCATTTTCTGCAAAAGTAGCCCCGCCATTTGTAGTTCTGATAATTGTTCCGTATTCACCAACTGCTGTTCCGTTATTTTCATCAGTAAAAGAAACATCGTATAAGGTATTTCTTGTTCCGCTGAATTGTGAGATCCAGGTAGTTCCTCCATCTGTAGTTTTCAGAATAACACCTGATACACCTGCTGCAATTCCAATTTCAGAATTAATAAAAACAACGCTTGTTATATCGCTTGTAGTTCCACTTGATTGCAGAGTCCATTCTTCACCCCCATTTGTAGTTTTTAGAATTGTTCCCTGATGCCCTACAATTATTCCATTGTTTAAGTCTGTAAAAAAAACTCCGTTAAGATTTCGAAAAGTTGAACTTGTTTGAGGCATCCAGTCAACTCCACCATTTGTAGTTTTTAAAATTCTACCATTGCCGCCAACAGCAGTTCCGTTAACATTATCAATAAAATGAACATCATAAAAATTTTCTGATACCCCGCTTGATTGCGGAGACCATAATGTTCCTCCATTTGTCGTTCTTAATATTATTCCTTCATTTCCAACTATAGTCCCGTTATCCGGATCAGTAAAATAAATTTCATTTAATTGTTTTGTTGTTCCGCTTACCTGTGTAGTCCAAGATGAGCCACTATTTGTTGTTCTAAGTATTTTTCCATTTGCTCCTGCAATTGTTCCATGAGTTGCATCCGCAAAGAAAACATCATATAGATAATTGGATGTTCCGCTTGATTGCGATGACCAAAGAGCGCCGCCGTTTGTAGTACGTAATAATAAGCCTTCTTCCCCTACAGCTACTCCATTATCATTAGTTGGAAAGTAAACACTAAATATCCACCTTGATGTTCCTTGTGATTGTGATGTCCATTGAACACCACCATTTGTGGTCCTTAGTATTTTTCCATATTCACCAACAGCAGTTCCATTATTTAAGTCAGAAAAGTTGACACTGAATAATGATAAATCAGTTCCGCTTGATTGAGGAGACCAATTAGCCCCGCCATTTGTTGTTCTTATGATAGAGCCAAAAAGACTAACAGCCGTTCCATTGTTTGCATCTCTGAAATAAACACTCTTCAGCCAGTTTGAAGTTCCACTGGAAACCGGATTCCAATTAACTCCTCCGTTTGTTGTTCTCATTATTGTTCCGGAAGTACCAACGACTATTCCGTTATTAGCATCTGTAAAAAATATAGCGTCAAACCCTGCCTGAATTCCCGATAGCTGCGGAAACCAATCAGTCCCTCCATTTGTAGTTCTGAGTATTGTTCCGAAGCAAACTGCAGCTCCGTTATTGGCATCAATAAAATGAACACCATATATAGAATTTGTTGTTCCGCTTGATTGGGGCAACCAGTTATTACCACCATCTGTAGTTTTAAGAATTGTACCATTTTCACCGACAATAATTCCGAGATTTGTGTTGATAAAAAAGATGTTTCTTAACGAACGTGTAGTTTGACTTTCCCGGGGAAACCAGGTATCACCACCATTTGTAGTTTTGATTATTAACCCACCTGAGCCAACAACTGTTCCATTATTTTCATCAGTAAAAAAAACAGCATTTAAAGCATTGGTTGTTCCACTTGATTGAAAATTCCAATCGATGCCGCCATTTGTTGTTTTCAAAATTGTTCCGGCGTGACCGACAGTCCAGCCGACTGAAGACGAAATAAACTTAGCTCCAAATAGTGAATTGCCTTGCGGTAAGGGATTCTGCCAGAACCATCCGGCAGAGGCTGTAGATTGTGCTTTCAGAATATTAATGCACATTATTAAAACCACAACAACGGAAAGCTTTTTCATATTTTGCCTTTTGTCTAATGTAAATGAAAAATGTTTTTAAAGTGTCTTACACTATTTCATGCGTAAAAAATGAAAATCGGGCTCAAATAAGATTGGTTAAGTTTTGAAAGGATTGAATTAGCTGTTTATAAAATTTGCTATACACCTAATTCTCTGAACAGCCATGCTTTTGCCAGGCTCCACTCTCTTTTTACTGTAGCTGCGGAACACTCAAGTACATTAGCAGTTTCTTCAACACTAAGTCCGGCAAAAAACCTAAGCTCAACTACCTTACTAAGTCTTGGGTCAAATGATTCAAGTTTTTGAAGAGCATCTTCCAGGGCAATAATATCTTCGTCTGATTCGATTGCCATTTCCATTGCTTGTTCAAGCGCTAGTATTGTTTTTCCTTCGCCTCTTTTTAGAGAATTACGTTTACGAGCATGGTCAACTAATATCTGCCTCATTGAATTTGCAGCAATACCGAAAAAGTGTGAGCGGTTTTGCCAGGAAAGGTTTTGATCCCCCACAAGTTTTAAATATGCTTCGTGTACAAGTTCGGTTGTCTGCAGAGTATGATTTCGGTATTCATCTCTCAGATACTTTGATGAAATTTTTCTAAGCTCATTGAATATGTATGGAAGAAGTTCATCTACAGCTTCTTTTTTTCCATTGCTGTATGCTCCAAGAAGGAGCGTAATATTCTGTTGAGATTTGTCCGGCATTATTAATTCAGAATGTTTAGGGATATTGAATTCGGGACTTAAAATAGAGGATTATCTAAGGGATGTCAAATGAAAGATATTATTTAAGAATAATTTCAACGTAACTATTCAGAGAGATAAAAACGGGATAAGAATCTTTTATCCCGTTTTAATAATTAATTAATGTTAAATGATTATTTAACTAATATCATTTTTTTGGTTTCTATAAATGAGCCGGTTTGTAATTTGTAAAAATAAATCCCGCTTGATAAGCTTTCAGCATTAAATTCAACTTCATAATTTCCTGCTGCCAGATATTCATTTATAAGAGTTGCAACTTCATTTCCCAGTGCATCAAAAACTTTTAATGTTTGGTAACTGCCGACAGGTGATTTCCAACTCATTTTTGTACTTGGATTGAATGGATTCGGATAATTCTGTTCTAAAGTAAATGATGAAATAGAATTTCCTTCATCATCAACAGATGTTGGTGTTTGAACATATTTAATTATTACTATGTCATATCCGGTTGTTGAATTATTATCACTGGTGTTTCCAACGGCAACCACATTTTTATCCTGATCAACACCAATAGCCACAGGATTATCAGAACTGTTATTTGTTCCCCCGTTAAACATCTTTGCCCACTCAAACGAACCACTCGTATTATATTTAACAGTTACAATGTTTGAATTGCCATAAACCTGCCCGATTACATATACACTTGCTTCATTATCAATAGCGAGATTATATCCTGTATAACCGTCTGCGCCAATGCCGGTACCATCATACGGACCTACCCAAAGTTCATCTCCGGCAGGGCTGTATTTGATGGTGGTTATCTTATAAGTAAATGGTAACCCTGATGTACCTGTTGAACCAGTTATATAAACATTTCCAAGATTATCTTTGACGATAGCACGGGCCATGTCCCATCCAGTCGGTGAGTTATATAGCTTACTCCACATAACAGATCCGGTTGGATCAAACTTAACAGTTGAATAATCAATAGTTGTGCTATTTGTTCCTGTTATTATAATGTTGCTGTTGTTATCAATAACCATGTCAATAACATTCTGATTCCCGATACCCTGACCATATCTTGCGGCCCAGACAAAATCCAGATTTTGTTCATACTTCAAAACAACAAATGAAAGCGAATCATTGTCATTTACATATCCACCGACAATAATTTTACCCGCACCATCGAGTCCGATTTTTCTTCCGCCTTCACTGTTAGAGTGATAGAAAGTCTGATTTAACAGAGCGCCTTCGGGACTGAATTTTACAAGGGAGATATTATTATAAGTGATTACATTGGTCGCGTACTCCCCAACGACATAAACATTCCCGGTTAAGTCTGTAACAATATCATATCCGCCATTGTATGCGCCACTGTATTCGAAAACATATGACCAGAGTTGTGTTCCGTTAGGACTGTATTTAATAACCAGCATATCATTACCACCACCGGAATAAATAGCAGTTTCCCCTGTTACATAAACATTACCGGAAGCATCAACATGAATTGCTCTCGTAAAAGCGCCGTTGTTATTAACAGCAACATAATTTTGTATCCACTGTTGCTCTCCCTGCGAATTGTACTTAACAGTTACAGATTGTATATCGACATTTGCATTTGTCTGTCTTTGTGAGCCGGTAACATATACATTACCTTCAGCGTCAACATACATATCATTTACGTTTTCGTTCCTGGTGCTATCAGAAGTAAATCTCTGCACCCATTGTTCCATTACTTGCGCTGTCGCTAATTGAAATAAACATAACACAGCCCAAAAGGTAAATAAAGTTTTCATATTCATTTCCTTTAATAAGTTTTTAATTAATCAGATCCCCGGATTCAGGATCACATGCGTAATACTGTGCTCATTTGGCTCATGTATGAACCGGGATTTATTTCAGGAAGGATTCGTGATGTGGTTTAATTTTTCTGCTTTTTCTTTTTGATATGTTGACTCATAAACTTTAATAAGAAATTCTCTGAACCGAACAGCACTTATATTGTCTGCCCCTCTTTGTTTTACAACCTGCTCATAACCATATAACAATAATTTTTCTGCTTCGGAATATCTTTTAAGATAGTAGGATGCGATACCTAATTCACCAGAAGCCGTTATTATATTCGGATGGTCTTCGGGATAATTTTTTGATTGAATTACCAAAGCATTGCGTAAATATTTTTCTGCGGATACATATTCTTTTTTCTCGAGCAGAACTTTTCCATACCAGTAATTAGTCATTCCCACCCAGATATGATCCGGATTAAGTGATGTTTTGAAATTCTCCAGCGCTTTTGAAACATGCTCATAAGATTCTTCAAACTTTCCAGCACGAAACAGAAATCCGCCTAAATTCATATAGGCAAGCCCGACCAGTGAATGTTTATCGCCATAGTGATTTATTTTTAATTCAAGTGATTTTTTAAAATACCACTCCGCTTTTTCATTATCGTTTTTATCAATATAAATGTATCCAAGGTTATTATAATTTGATGAGGCTTCGGGACTGTTTTCACCGAAAAGTTCAATATTCATTTTGAGCGAACGTAAGAAATATTTTTCCGCTTGGTCAATTTCTTTTAACTCGTGTAATGTAATTGCAAGATTATTAACAGTGCTTGCAACATCCCTGTCTTTCTCACCAAAATTTTTTTCAAAAATTTCTAATGCATCCTGGTGATATTTTTTTGCGGTTTCGTATTCTGCATAATCATTTTTAAGAATTCCATAATCATTTAATGCGCTTGCAAGATCTCTGGGAGGTGCGTCTTTATTCTTTCTAAATATCGAAATACTTTTTTGATAAAGTGAGTCGGCTGTTTTAAGATCAGCAATCCAGTGATAGTAAAATGCAATATCATAAATACTTGCCGCTGCCTGATTGCTTTCATCACCATAAACTTTTTTATTCAGTTGTAAGGCTCTGTCAAGATGCGGTTTCGCCTGATCAAACTCTCCTAAATTAGTAAGTGTTCTGCCTATTGTTTTTCTGATCGCGGCTTCAATTTCCGGCTGACCTTCAAATCTTTTTCCAACATCATCTGCTGCTTTTTTCAGAACGTCATATACTTTTACATCTTTTCCTATTTCAGTCGGATCAACAGATGAAAGCATATCCTGTAAAAATTTATTTACAGTTTCAACTTTGATTGCTTCCGTCCGTGCTTTGTCTCTTTCCATTGCGGCTATATTTGCCTGCCATATGATTGCAATAAGACTGACAATCATAAACAATAAGAATGTTGCGGAAACAACCACGCCCTTTTTGTGTCTTTGAACAAATTTTGAAATCCTGTAACCGGCAGTATCTTTTTGTGCAATAACCGGTAAGCCCACAAGGTGTCTTCTGATATCTTCGGAAAACTGTTCAACAGAAACATATCTTCTTGCAGGATCTTTGTGCATCGCTTTAAGAACTATGTTATCAAGATCTCCCCTGAGTTTATGAAAAAGTTTTTGACGTTTATCCTCTTGTTTGTTTTCATTATCCGATGCTGATTGGTTATTGCTATCACTTTCAGCAAGTTTTGAAATTGTTTTTCGAAATCGATCACTGGGTTTAATTATGTTTTCTTCTGTAATTATTTTGCTTATTGCGGATGGCGAGTTGTTTGTGATTTTGTACGGCTGTTCTTCCGTAAGAATCTGGTACAGCATTACACCGAGTGAATAGATATCGCTTGTAGTTGTTATCTGCTCGCCTTTGATTTGTTCAGGACTTGCATACTCCGGTGTAAGGTGCCACATACCCGTACGCGTAAGTCCTTCTTCATTTTCCAGGATGTTTTCATCAAGCAGTTTGGCAATTCCAAAATCTAAAAGCTTGGGGTGACCGTCATTTGTGACTAAAATATTTCCTGGTTTAATATCCCTGTGGACGACAAGATTCTGATGCGCATATTGAACAGCGCTGCAAACATCTCTGAATAATTTTAATTTCTGATTAATGTTCAAATTATTCTGGACGCAGTATTCAGTAATAGGAATGCCGTCTATAAATTCCATTACAAGATAAGGAAGTCCTTCATCGGTCTGTCCACCGTCAAGCAGTTTAGCTATGAAAGGATACTGAAGACTTGCAAGTGTTTGTCTCTCAATTAAAAATCTTTTAAGGTGATAATCAGAATTCAGACCATGTTTTAAAATCTTTATTGCAACTTTTTGTTTGAAGTTTTTATCATTTCTTTGTCCTGAATACACAATACCCATTCCACCGTAACCGGCTTTGCCTTCAATTATAAAGCTTCCTATCTGTTTGCCAATGTAAGGGTCTGTTATAGAATTTCTTTTTTCATTAATGCCCGAAACCTGCTGTTCAATAAAGTCTTCCGTATTTTCGAGTGAATTGATAAGCGAGATGATTTCTTTTTTTAATTCTGAATCATTCCCGCATTTTAAATCTAGAAAACTTTCTCGCTCACTCTGCGGAAGCAGCAATGTTTCGTCAAACAATTGGCGGATTAGTAATAATCGTTCTTTATTCAATTGATAATAGAGGTTTTAGTTAGATTGTATTTCGCGGTAGAGCCATGCTTTGGCAAAGTTCCAGTCACGCTTAGCTGTTGCGGGTGAAATATTCAGAACTTCCGCGGCTTCTTCGATTGTTAAACCGGAGAAATATCTCAGCTCAATAATTTTACAGGAACGTTCTTCAACCTGTTCAAGTTTTTTCATCGCGTCATCAAGCGCCAGTAGTTGTTCATCGCTTTTATCAGATAAATTAAACACATCATCAAGAGAGAGATTTTCTTTTCCCTCGCCTCTTTTAAGTGATTTTCTTTTGCGTGCATGATCAACAAGAATATTTCTCATAGAATTTGCTGCTATACCAAAAAAGTGAGCGCGGCTTTGCCATGCGATATTCTGATCACCAACTAATTTGATATAAGCTTCGTGAACCAATTCAGTAGTCTGAAGTGTATGATTTCTGTATTCATCACGTAAATACTTTGAAGAGATTTTTTTTAATTCGCTGTAAACATGAGGAAGTAGTTCGTCCACCGCCCCTTTTCTTCCCTTAACACAATCCTCCAGGAGTATTGTAATATTTTGAGGTGTTAATTCAGACAAGATATTTTTTAGCTTTCTTATTAGATACTTTGATGCTGAAAGTAAATTAGTCTTTTGATTGTTGTTTGTCAATAATCACCCGGGCGCAAATATGTTTGTGGAATTCTGCCCGCCGGAATAATTAAAACTTTTAACAGCAGACATAATTGAATTTGAATTTTATTGTTGCAATATTTTATACACACATATCTTTCATCCGTATAACAATGGTTAATTCTGTTTGCAGAATATAACCTAGTTAAAGGATTGCCTTATCAGACAATGTTAAATGGGGATGTTTCTGAATCATTCAATTCTTTTAATATAATCTTTGGAGGAAACTATGCTGCTTCACAAAAGAGCATTCGGACTTGCAACGGGTCTTCTTGCGGGTTTATCAATCCTGTTAGGTACGTGGGCATTATTACTTCAAATAACTCCTGAGAATGTTGAATCCAGAATTTCATGGATACTTCTGGGTTATAACTACACCTGGGGCGGAGCTGTGTATGGATTTTTATGGTTGTTTGTTTTGGGATTTATTGCCGGTGTTATTTTTGCGTGGATATATAATACGTTCAGCAGAATAATTTACAAATCGAAAAGTAATAATTAGTTCTCACCCGAATGAATAATAGAGGGTATCAATAATCTTGTAGAGACGGGACAGTTCCGTCTCTACAAATTATTTGTATTAAATGTGTTTCCCTGGTTTATATCTCCGGTTGTAAAACCTTTATAGAACCATTTCTTTCTTTGCTCAGATGTCCCATGTGTAAAAGATTCAGGAACAACATAACCCTGCGAGCTTTTTTGAATGCGATCATCGCCGACAGCACTTGCAGCGTTCAATGCTTCTTCAAGATCACCTTCATCAAGCAGATCTAGTCTTTCTGTGTAATGAGCCCAAACTCCTGCATAAAAATCAGCCTGAAGTTCAAGCCGTACAGAATACTTGTTATACTCTTGTTCACTAACCCTTGAACGAAGCTGGTTCATTTTATCCATTGTTCCGGTTAAGTTCTGTATATGATGTCCAACTTCATGAGCAATTACATACGCCATTGCAAAATCACCAGGCGCTTTAAATTTCTGCTGAAGCTCATTATAAAAACTTAAGTCAATATAAAGTTTTTCGTCCGCCGGACAGTAAAACGGACCCGTTGATGAACCTGCAACTCCGCAGGCGGATTCTACTTTTCCGCTGTATAAAACCAAAATTGGTTTTCTGTATGTTTCACCTTGTTCACTGAAAATTTTATCCCATACATTTTCAGTTTCTGCAAGAACAACAGAAACAAATTGAGCAAGTTCTTTATCCTCGGCGCTTTCTGTGTAGTTTGAGCTTCCTGTATCAGAAGAAACATTTTGAAGAATTGAAGTTGGATCACCGCCTAGCAGAAGTACAACAATAACAATTGCAATTGTGCCTATTCCTCCGCCTACCATACCTTTGGGAGATAATCCTCTTCTATCTTCAACGTTTGAACTTTGTCTTCTTCCCTGCCAGCGCATATTATTTCCTTTCGTTTATTAAAAGAAATTATCCGGGTGAAAAAATCGAACCGCTTTAATTTAGTTAATAGACAATTAAACTAAAATTTTATGAGCTGATTTGTTACAAATAAAAAGCGGACATTAAATTATGTCCGCTTTAACAAGAAGATGAATTTAATACAGTTAACTCTTCAAAACATAATTTCTATTTTATCAGAATCATCTTCTTAGTTTCAACGAAACTTCCAGCCTGCAGTTTATAGAAATAAATTCCACTTGCTAAACCGGAAGCATTAAAACTGACCATGTAAACTCCTCTGTCTTTTTCTTCATTAACGAGCGTTGCAACTTCATTGCCGAGTATATCATAAACCTTCATTGTTACATTGCTTCTTTGCGGAATTGAAAACTGAATTGTTGTTACAGGATTGAAAGGATTGGGATAATTTTGTGCAAGGTGGAAGTTGTCTGGTGAAAGCAGAGAACCTCCATCTTTAATTCCCGTTATTTCATTTTTGAGTGAGAGTGTATCGTCAGTTGTTCCGTCATTGCCGATATCGACTAATATCTTAACAGGCTGGTTTTGAAGATCATTCCAGTCGGGGACAATCTGATGAGAAGAGTTTTCTGCAAGATTAATATTACTATTACTGAACTTATAATTACCCAACGAAGATACATATCTGATTTCAAGTTCATAATTTTTCTCATCACCATGATTTTTTAGCAGAATATTTTCACGGTTCAGTTCACTTAAATTTATTGAATCATTCTGCACAGCCTCTAAATCTTTAACAACAAAAACTCTTTCGCTGCTGAATGAGTCGAGTATCACCTGAAGATTTAAATTCTTTTCTGAAACATCAGGAGAGAACAACGTGAGATTATTGTTTAATGTTATCTGATCAGTCTGATTTAATTCAGCATCCTCTCTTGAGTAAATATAGATTGTTGAATCTTTTATAAATGAAATAAAGGCGGAAGACGAATCAAAATGACTGAGATTAAGTTTATAAGATTCATTTGGAACGAAATAGCTTATCGGCGGATGATCCCTGCCAATTTTGGGTATTACAGGAATTGCACCGGGTATTGAATTAAAGCTAACACCGCTGCTGTATCCAATTGAATCTCCCAATGAATTTACGATACTGATATTATTAGATATATCACTTCCTATTAAAGTTGTCCCCTCAAAAAAGGGTGATCCAGAAGGTGCAGTAAGTTTTCCCAGAACAGGCGAAGTAAAATATTTTACAGCCGGAATCTCTAAATAAAACCTGTTATTTCCTGTAGGCCAGTTTAATCCAAGATATTCATCCCAGGTATTATTTAATGAATCAATTTCTAAAAATGCATTATCATTTCCGGGATTGTTGCTGTCATAAACATATATTTGAAAAAGATTTCCAAAACGCTCCAGTTTATATGGAACTACTGTATGCCCGCCGCTTCCGCCAACATTGAAGAAGCTAATAGCTTTCACTGAGTCCGGAGTTTCCATTTTAAAAAGATCTTTTAGTTCCTGTAGTGTTTGACGAGGAGTTTTATTTCGGCTTGCAAGATAGTTCTCAACATCTGCTTGTCCATACTGATGCGTAAAATATCCGTTTATTGCTTTTCGGGAAGTTGTGTTAATAAATAAATCATAAAGATTAGTGAAGTTTGGAATACCGGGATGTCTTGATAAAAACTCATCCTTAAAAGCAAACGCAAGTAAACTGGACGTAGCAAATCCATAACAGGAGCCACCCCAGA
This sequence comes from Bacteroidota bacterium, assembly GCA_023453665.1. Lineage (GTDB taxonomy): Bacteria > Bacteroidota > Ignavibacteria > Ignavibacteriales > Ignavibacteriaceae. Next base: position 102,794 of record JAEXTA010000089.1, read on the forward strand.
CATCTTTAATATTTCTCCATTTTATTGCTGCACTGCTTTTTGGTATTCCTTCATTAATCCAGTAAGTCTGGTTTACACCAAACTGCTCAACGAATAATTGCCAGTCGGGAAAATCCTTCGACACCGCAGACATAGGTGGATTTACAAAATATGATGGATATGGGTTTCCGGTAATGTTATCAATTCCTGAATAATCAAACTGGCTCCACCATACATTCGGCCAGATATCTGTAGTATCATTTTGCATTTGCCACCCATCTTCTGATGGTAAAAATGCTTCATAAGTTGAATCACTTTTTATTCTTGTAATTACATACGGTTTAATTCTGAATACACCGCTTTTTACATTAATACTTGTATCGTTTGCATCTTGAATTTTTATTATACATTTACGCGAAAGAATTGTATCAGGAATTTCCCAGATATATTTCCCTGAATCGGTAAAATAATTTTCAACAATTGGAGTGAATTCTCCGCTGCCATTATCATAATTAATACTTAGATAAATATTTACTGAATCTACACCCGCCCATTTAATCGTATCGGTTTCACCGGCAATGAATAAATTACCAGCCGAAGGTTTTATAAAAGATAGCGAAGAAGTAATATTAATTGGTCCAAGTATTTCTTCAGCACCCGGTGCAGTAATTCTAATGTATGCACTATCTGTATTTATATTTGGTATGTTCCAGGAATACCAACCATGACCTGTATGCTCACCATTTAAATGCATAACAGGCGCATTGTCAATAAACATAAAGGAGCTTCCATCAGCACTCCACTCCAGAGTTACATCTCCGTTTATACCCGAAGCACTCCAATGGATTTCAAGTTGATTTCCACCCTGAACAGAGTATTGATATATTTTACCGGCTATACCTATGGTACAATCATTAGTAGTACGCAGAACACGTGTAAAAGATCCTTCATAACCAGCAATAGCAAAGCCGTCATTACTTATAAGAGTAACCGTTCCATCTGATCCATCGGGGAGAAGATCATCGAATATCACGGGGATAAGGTTAGGATGAAGTCCGCTTTGAATAAGAATATCATAAAAATTTGTAACAGAACTTCCCGACCACCAAACATATTTGGTTGTATATCCCGGGGGGCGACGCTGATATGCAAGGATTGACCCATTATCCGTTACAAATAAACCTTCGTCATCCGGATCACTTCCGGGCATTATTTCCACGCTGCCATTTGACCAACGGAATGCGAATACATCATTCTGGGAGTCCCAGAAATATCCTGTGGTATATAAACCATTACCTGATATATCATTAATTCTGACTGTTACATTCTCAAATCCCTCCATTGATTCCCAAACGCCCGAAGATGCTTTCCAGATAACCGGTTGATTATTTTCAAGCCCCACACGTGTGTTCCCATCGTTGGAAATTGCTCTGAGATTTAAAGCTGGTGCACCCGCAGTTTGCCATCCATTTGATGATGTCCAGATATACCCCCTCCCCTGATTTTGTGAATTTACAAGGTTTGCAAAAACCGACCCGCTATTACTAACTCCAACAACATTGTAACCAGATAAGTTTGGAGGGAATGGCATTGGCAGAATATTTCCGGTTTCTGTCTCCCAGCGATTCCAGTTACCTGAAACGAGTAAAACATAATTTCCATTTTCAGATACAGCAATTGGTTGTCCATTAGATACCGAAGTAGTTTTTAATCCGGTTGAAACAGAATAATAGTACACATGGCTGCCGCTGGAACTATAGCCTCTACCGACATAACCCTTACCATTGCTGGTAATAAAATCTAATGATTGAAATTCAATAAATTCATCAATTAGTGCGCGAACATCTTCTATACATTGCGAAAATGATGTGTTGATTAAAAAAAATGCAAAAAAAGTTGTTAATATTTTTTTCATTTGATTCTCTTTTTTATAAAAAATTATTTGAATCCTACTAACGGAGTAAAATCATTTTCTTAACTTGACTAAAAGTACCAGCCTGAATTTGATAGATGTAAATTCCGCTTGCTAAATTTGCTGCATCAAAAGTAATTGAGTAAACGCCTCTTTCTTTTTCTTCATTAACAAGAGTAGTTACTTCTTTTCCAAGTATGTCATATACTTTAAATGTAACATTGCTTCTTTGAGGGATTGAATATTGAATTGTTGTTACAGGATTAAAAGGATTGGGATAATTCTGAGCAAGATTATAACCGTCCGGGGAAAGAAGTGAGCTTTCATCTTTAATTCCTGTTACTTCATTTTTGAGTGAAAGAGTATCGTCAATTATTCCATCGTTCCCTATATCAACCAGTATCTGTAGTTCCGTATTTGATAAAGTCGTCCACTCAGGAATGAATGTATGTGATGTATTTCCGGTAAGTTGAATATCAAAAGAACCAAATCTTCCTACACCATTTTCTGTTATATAGTTAAGTTCTACATCATAGTGTTTAGCAGAACCATAAGAAATGAGCTTTACCTTATTACTGTCGGGGTTTTCAATCTTTACAGAATCGTTTTGTGCAAGCTCAAGTGATCTTATAACGGTTAATTTCTCCTGCGTTGTCTCATTAATAAGATTTAGCAGTTTAATAGTTTTAGTTTGTGCATCAGGATTTGTAATGGAAATTCCGCCATCAAAAAACAATTTGTCGGTTTCATTTTGTTCTGCGCCATATCTTTCATAAGAAAATGATTTGCTGCCGGTGAAGAAAAAAACTTCTATCGTATCTTCAGTAAATCCATCCAGGTTTACTGAATAATTATCTGTTGTTAAAGAATAACCATAAGGAGGTGTTTCACTGCCATTATCAACAATAAGCGGTGAAGAATTGGGAATATCATTCAGAATATTATTGTTGATGAATCCTGTTATATTTCCAAAACTATCTGTAATCTGAACAGATGCATTTACAGGATTAAATATCTGCAATAGTGTATCTTCGAGAATGAATGGAGAGTTTTGTTTACCACCCTTACTCATAGTAGGAATGTTTAAATAATCGATTGCAGGATCTCTAAGATAAAATTTACCGTCTCCACCCCACCCGGGCCAATCAGGATTATCCCAGCTTCCTATTCCTCCATTTGCAGATGTATCAATCACAATCCTGTTAATTGAATCCGGATAAGAGTTATCATAAACTTTTACATAAAAAATATTTGGATTAACGCCATCTTTTTCTAATCCATAAGCTAAAATTGCATGTCCGCCTCCACCTCCATTATTATTAAAACTCAAAGTTCTGACTTGTGCATTATCATCCTTAAACATATCGATTAATTCTATAAGTGTTTCCTTAGGAGTTTTGTTAAGCCCAATAGTTCGCCTATAATTCAGATGAGGGTTCCCTTTCTGATGTGTGTACAATTCATTAATAACTTTTTTAACACCTTCATTTGAAGCAACTGTAAGGGGGTTTACAAAATTGGGAAACTCGGGATATTTAGTTCTGAAAGCATTTTTATCCCGGAATGCCAGAGCATTTGCAATTGCAATTCCGAAACAGGAACCTCCCCAGGGATCTCTCCATGCTTTCCATTTGAGAACCGCATCTGACTTATATATTCCAAGAAATGTACTGTAATAACAAGCATCTGCTGTGAAAGTATTTACCCAGGAAATCCAATCGGGATGATTAGCGATATTTGCATTTACAAATGTTCCATCTGCCTGCCAACGCGAATACTGGCTTCCGGTGAAAGGGTCTATTCCATTATAATCAAACTGCAGCCACCATTGCGGAGGCCACATATGTTCAATTGCATTTTCAAATCCCCATTGGTCTCTGTTCTTTCTATAATCATAATAAGTCGAATCAATATTTACTCTTGTTAGTACATATGGTTTGATTCTGAAAATTCCACTTTCAATTGTTTCAGAAATATTATCAGCATTTTCAACTATAATTTTTGTTCTGTATGAAAACAGATTATCCGGGATATCCCAATCAAAACTAAATTGATTTAAAGGCGTACCTTGTGCAATTATAATTTCTCCTTGCAATGGAGTACCGACATTTGTTATGCACTTAATGTTGACTGCATTCCAGTTTGGTCCTGTCCATGAAATTGTGTAAGTCTCACCTGAAATCCTTTTAACATAAGGCGAGGGTCTTCCTATTCCTGAGATTATTTCTCCGGGATTTAAAAGCCAGGCACCTCCACCTCCAACAATCTGGTTTAGATTATTAATACTATTTGCCTGCACCAACGGCAATGAAGTCGTTAATGTATTAAGATCGGTCATTACACCATTTTCCCAGATAAAAGCTTTTGTAGTTCCGTTGGCATCTTCCGAGTATCCAACTACCTGACCTAAATCATTGATACCTTGTGCTACACTATTATTACCACCAAGAGTTCCAAGATCGGTTATAATACCATTTTCCCACATAAATGCTTTAGCTTGTCCATTCACGTCAACGTATGATCCGACAATTTTTCTATCACTATTAATATCATTTGCTTCTCCACGCAAATTTCCGAGACCGATCATTTGACCATTATCCCAGAGGAAAGGTCTTTGAACCTGATCGGTATCTCTTGCAGTACCTACGACTTGTCCTGAATTATTAATTGCATAAGCCCAGCTTTCATAACCACCAAGGGTACCAAGAAATCTAAGGCTGTCGCCTTCAAATATGAACGCCCTTTTGTTGGGATGCTGCAAAGTATCTGCAACCCCGACTACTTGTCCTGAGTTATTAATATCATAAGCTAAACTATTTGGTCCACCGAAAGTACCTATCTCAGTCATATTTCCATTCTCTAAAATAAACGCACGGCTAAAGTTATTTGTATTGGCAAAACCCACTATTTGTCCTGCATCATTAATAGCAAATGCGCCGCTGTTGGGACCGCCCAAAGTACCAAGGTCTGTCATTGTACCATCCTCCCATAAGAAAGCGCGGGTTCTATTATCCGGGTAGCTTGCCTGACCGACAACCTGACCCTGGTTATTAATGTCATTAGCAGAGCCCATACTTCCTCCAAAAGTTCCGATATTTATAAACTCGTATTGAGTCTGTGCAAGACCAGAGACTGCCGTTAGAAAAGAGAATAAAGCGATTACAACCATTTTATTCATTGTATTATTCCATTTAAGTTTTAAATATTTCTTCTATTCTTTCCAGGTTGTCTTTATTAACAAATTCTATCGCCCCGGATCTTATTGATGCTTCAATAATTCTTTTGTCATTGAATTGCGATACGATTATTATTTTTGCTTCAGGATGATTTGTTTTTATTTCACGCATTGCTTTTAATCCATCCATTTTTTTCATCTTGATGTCCATTAAAACCCAATCAGGTTTAAATTCTTTATATGTTTTGATCGCATCATCGCCATCTTCACATTCATTGATTTCAGTAAAATGCTCAACACACAATCTTTTTAAGATTGAGCGCATAACGGGATTATCATCTGCAATCAGGAGTTTCATTTTTTTATTATTAATTTTGACTTGCTTCAATTTGGTTTGGTAATATTGAAAGTTAAATGAGTAATACCCCTTAATTTTATAGGTAGAAACCCCTAGAAGATGGAAGATGGTTGATGGAAAATGGAAGACGGGAAAAAGTCGGCAGTTTTCAGTAAGCAGTAGTTATAATTTATTTTCTAAATGTTCCCGCCTTGCGGGATTTAATTGTTGGGATAATTTTGTTCAGCATTTTAGCAAACAGATAATTTAATAATTAAAGAAGGGCTTTGTTCGTTATCGCAAATTTCACAAGGCTATGAGCGCCATGAAGATTAAGTTTTTTTGAAATGTTTGTTCTGTGGTTATCAACAGTTTTGGTGCTAATAAAAAGTTCTTCGGCAATTTCTTTTGTAGTCTTTTCTTCAGCTATAAGTTTTAAAATTTTTCTTTCCATTTTTGTCAGATCCTCTATTGATGGACACGACTGTATCAGATCTTTATTTTTCTTTTCTCTTTTTAAAAGTAAATGTGATAGTGCCGGGCTTATATAATGGATTCCGTCAGCAACTTTCTTTATACAGTCAACGATATCATCAATGGCATTTTCTTTTAATACAAATCCCATAGCTCCGGCATTCATTGCAAAGTTGAACATTCTTTCATCATTATACATTGTGATAAAAACTATGCGGGTTTGTATTTCGTACTCTTTTAATTTTCCTATAATTTCCAACCCGCTTAGGCCAGGCATTTCAACATCGAGAGTTGCAATGTCAAAATTATTTTTTCTCAATAATTCTAATGCTTCAATTCCGTTTTTCGCTTCAGTAATTTTTTCAACTTCAGGCATCTGAACCAATACTGAGTTCAATCCCTGTCTTATAATAGGATGATCATCCGCAATCAATATTTTAATTTTTTTGTTTATCAAAACAGTATCTAAAAGAATTCTAAATTACCGATGAGAGTTCCTTATTATTTATTTACTTAATTTTTGGCTAAAGCCGTAATTATTTATTTTCTTAACCCGACTTAAAAGTCGGGGCAATTAGTAGTTGCCCCGAACTTTAGTTCGGGGATTTATATTAAATAATAATTTTGACTTTAGTCAAATCAGTCTTTTACAATATCAAAACCATACTTTTTAATAAACACATCAAATTCTTCCATAAATGTCTTTTCCTTATGATGTTCTTCCTGGTTATTTATATAATCTATGACTTTTTCTACAATTGATTTCGCAACTGATACAGCTATATAATCATCCTGCCATTCAAATTTTCCCCGGATTAATTTGTTTTTATTAATCCAAAACGAAGATTCTCCTTTTATTAACTGTGCTACTTTGCTAATAGTTTGGTCATTACCCAAGGAAAGAAGAATATGAATATGATCAGCTGTACAATTCATACAAATAATAAAAATATTTTTTGAAACAGAGTTTTCTTTAATGTGAGCTAATAATTTCTGTTTAAGTTCCTTTGTTATAATTTTTTCTCTATTCTTTGTAGAGAAAATTAAATGAACAAGAATTTTTATATATGGCATAATTTTATGCTTTATTTATTGGTTAAAGCCGTACATGTTCTTTCTTGTTAACCCGACTTAAACGCCGGGGAAATTATTTTCATATCGGCAACTTAATCATCACTTCAGTTCCTTTTCCTGATTCAGAATTAATTTTTATTTCCCCCTTAATCAGGTTTATTCTCTTTTTTAAATTTTCCAGACCAAATCCTTTTGCGTAATCTTGCGCCGATATTTCTCCTGATTGAGAGAAGCCGATTCCGTTATCTTTTATTTTGATGACGATCTCAAATTCTTTTTTTTCAATTGTTATTTCTGCTTTCTCTGCACGTGAGTGTTTAATAATATTATTTATACACTCCTGAATAATTCTGAACAGATTTATTTCTGTTTCCTTTAATAAAATATTATCAATGTTATCTGCCTTAATATCAAAATTAATCTGCGAAGATATTTCAGCATTATCTAAAATTGAAAGTATCGCGTTTGTTAAACCCAATCTTTCAAGATGATAAGGATGAAGGTTGTAAGCGATTCTTCTCACTTCATCGATTGCGGAGGCAGTGTTATCTGAAATATCTTCAAAATGTTTAATACCTGTTTCCAGCTCTTTGCTTTTTTTACCAAGCGAAGCATAATTTTTTATTAACAGCAAATTTTGTCCGATGCTATCGTGAAGCTCCGAGGCTATTCTCTTTCGTTCTTCTTCCTGTGATTGAATTAATCTCTTTGAAAATTCCTCCTGTGATTTTTTTTCTTTTTCCAGATTTGATATTCTAAGTCTGTATATAAATCCTACGATACCTATTAAGCCGAATATTAATATTCCTCTGAACCAGAACGTTGCCCAGAATGGTGGTTTGATAATTAACAATACCGAAACACCCGCTTCATTCCAGCTGCCAGCATGATTTGTTGCTTTTACTCTGAATATATATTCGCCAGGGTCAAGATGCGTATAATTTGCAAATCTCCTGTTGTCAACATAGTTCCAGTTTTTATCAAGACCCTCAAGCTTGTACGCATATTTATTTCTCTCGGGTAAAGTATAGTCAAGTGATGCAAACTCAAAAGAAAAATTATCTTCATCATAGTTCAGCCGCAGTGTGTCTGCATACGAAATATTTTCGGAAAAAATTTTTTCGTTATTGTGAACCTTAAATGATGTAAGCGTAACAGGAACCAACGATGAGTTTGTTGAAAGACTGTCAGGATGAAAATAATTTATTCCGTTCAATCCGCCGAAATAAAACATTCCGTTTTTCGTTTTTAATTTTGCCGCAGGGTTGAACTCACCTTTTTGCAAACCATCGTTAAAATCATAATTCTTAAAAGTTTTTGCCGTTAGTGAAAATTTTGAAATACCTTTTGAAGTGCTTATCCACAGATTATAGTTATCGTCTTCAAGAATACCGCAAACAAAATTTCCCGCCAGTCCGTTTTCTTCGGTATAAGTTTCGAAAATGTTTTTTTGTGAATCATATCTGGATAACCCGCCGGAGAAAGTTCCAACCCACAACACTCCTTTCGAATCCACAAATAATTCAGGAACGGATATATCTCCTAACGAGGTTGTATCATCATCATTGGGAAAAAAATGCTGAAAAGATTTTTTCTTTTTATCAAATTTATTCAGGCCTTTACTGAATGTACCTATCCATAAAAATCCGTCAGAGTCTTCTGTAATTGAGAGAATGCCATCACCACTTATGTTAGAATTTTTTGTGTTTAGTACTTCAAACGTATTGGTGCCGGCGTTAAACTTTTTTAATCCATCACCGTTTGAACCAAACCATAAATTTCCTTCAGAATCTTCAAAGATAGTCCGGATATTATTGGCGCCGGGATTATCTTTTTCAAAATCGAGATCATACTTAATGAAAGAATCAGTTTCACGATCATACTTATTTAATTTTCCGAAGTAAGTCCCGACCCATAAATTGAACTTGCTGTCCTCAAAAATGTAGCGAATTATTTCGCCTTCAACAGATGCTTTACCAGCTGTAGAATAGGTTTTAATTCTGCCATCTGGAAATAATTTGCATAAATAACTGTAAGTGCCTATCCAGATATCACCTGCTTTATCTTCGCACATGGTGAAAATAAAATCCTCGGGCAGACTGTTCTGTTTCCCGGCCGTTGTTTTTATTGTTGAAAATTTTTTTTGCTTACGATCTGTTTTAAAAACTCCGCCAACAATTGTACCTATCCACAGGTTGGATGTATTATCCTCATAAATTGTTCTGCCATTGTTCGACGAAACATCGGTTGGATTTTGAGGACTAAGAGCAACCGGAAAGAACTTATTCAATTCATAGTCATAATAACATATCCCGTTGGATTGGGTTGCAATCCAGATCAAACCCTGATTGTCTTCAAAGATTTTCCATATAAAATTGCCTGTAAGAGAACCGGGGCTAAGATCAGCCTTAAAGTTTGTGAAGATTTTATTTTCATTGTTGAATCTGTCAATGCCATCACCATAAGTTCCAATCCATAAATTACCTTTTGAATCTTCAAGAAGAGTAACTGCGCTTGTACCACTTATTGATGTGCCAGGGTTTTTATCTGGAAGATAGTGGGTGAAATTATTGTTTGATCTGTCAAAAAGATTCAAGCCGCCTTTTTCGGTTCCTACCCATAAGTTATCTTTAGAATCTTCATAGACACACCATATTTTATCACTGCTGATTGATTTTTCATCTTCCGGATTATGTTTAAACCTGTTAAATGAATCAGAAGCAGGATCGTATAAATTTAAACCCTCACTCCATGTCCCGACCCATAAATTATTTTGTTTGTCAATGTACACACACTGAACAATGTCCGAACTTAGTGAGCTTGTATTAAGGCTGTCGAATTTATACTGTATAAATTTTTCAGTTACAGGATCAAACTTATTCAAACCACCGCCGTTTGTTGCAATCCAGATATAACCGTTTTTATCTTCACACAACGACCAAATATAATTGTGTGATAAGGAATTGTTGTCCCCTCGTTTTTTATAATATGATTTGAATCTATAACCATCATATCTGTTAAGCCCCTCTTCGGTTCCTATCCACAGAAAACCTTTTTTATCCTGTATGATTGATGTAACCCTGTTCGAGCTTAATCCATTTTCCAAAGTAAGATTTTGAAAATAAAATTCCGGTAACTGTGCTTTAACAGGAAAACATATAAACAAAACTATAACGATGAAATGAATAAAGTTGTTTTTTCTCAAACGGGTTAGCTTTTTGTGTTTTGTGAAATTCAGGAAAAAAGAAATGAAAAATTCAGGAGAGATACAAGAATAACTCTGTTAAAAGTTCCACCCTCTCCGTCAATGAGAGGGTGGCTGGATTTCATTATTTTATTAAAATCATTTCCTTTGTCTGGTAAAAACTGCCAGATTGTAATCGATAAAAATAAATTCCACTTGAAAGATTGCCTGCATTAAACTGAATTGAGTGGTTACCAATTTCTTTGTATTCATTAACTAATGTCTTAACCTCTTCGCCAAGAAGATTGTAGATTTTTAGAATAGTAGTTCCAGCATCAGGAAGTGAGAATCTTATTGTTGTTGTTGGATTAAATGGATTTGGATAGTTCTGTTCCAAACTAAAGGAATAGGATAAGTCTATTTCTGCCTCAACAACATTCGAGAAATTAAAACTACCGTCATAGTCAATTTGTTTTAACCGATAAAAATATTTTCCCGGTTCAAGCTCGCTGTCAATAAATGAATATTGTTTTGTTTCTGTTGTGGTTCCTGATCCGCTTACAGTTCCAATAGCAGCGTAACCAACTCCGTCATCACTTCTCTGAATTTCAAAATGTGAATTGTTTTTTTCTGATGCGGTTGTCCAATTTAATTTCACACTGTTACTGCTAACAGAAACATTAAATGAAATTAGTTCAACCGGGATAAATCCTCCGTCACCTGTCCAGCAAGTCGACTGATAATTCGTTGATGAACCGCCCATGTTGCCGCCGCCATAAAACAATTTTACTTGTGAAGACATATAAAAAGAAAGCGCCAGTCCTCTTTCTGATGCAACATCTCCATCATAAGTCCACGTATTGATTGACGGATCATAATAAAATACTTTTGGGTTTGATGGATATTGGGTATAACCGCCGCCGGATCCAACCAGCACGATATAATTATTAACAGTTGTGGTTGTCCACTTGCAGAAGCTTACAGGTTCGGGAAGCGGTGCAATAGAACTCCAGGTGTTCGTGGCTATTTCATATTTCATACATGCAGTCTGATCGCCGCCGGTCGGTACCAATCCTCCGACGAGATATAAAAATCCGTTATGATATGCTAATCCGGCGTATCTTTTAATTATTGGTGATGGAGATAACACACTCCATGTATCAGTAGAAATACTGTAGCGTTCAAGATATGATGCCGGCGCAGTTGTGCTGTAATTAGAACAATGTGCATAAATGTAATCACCGCCTCCCCAAACAATTGCGTTCTGAGCATCCATAATATTTGTTGAAGCACTGACAAGTGCTCTCCAGATACCTGTCCCGCTGCCGTCCGGAGAAAATTTTTCGAATGTAGTTAAAGCGGCAGTTCCTGATATTTTATAAAGTTCACCATCTGCAACACAATAACCGCTGTTGTAGCCCGGGTCAAGACAAACGGTTGAACTGTCCCAGGTGTTTGTTGTCAGGTCGTAAGCCATTGCAAGAAGTCCGGCATTCTGCCCTGTGAATACATAAACATAATTTCCGATTTGACCGCCGATTGAACGGCCAAAAGGCTGCATTGCATCCGGCATACTGTTCCAGTTTAGACTTAGCATCGATAAATTATTATCCACTGCAATTGGTCCTGATTTGTTTCCGTTTTCATCCAGATATTTTTGATTTAGTTCTTCGGGTGATAGGTGATTTTGCGCACGTAAAAATGCGGATAAGAAAAAAGTAAAAATGAAAAGTTGTGAATATTTTTTCATGATTCTCCTTTTATTACGATGAGTGAGAAATAACTTAAAGAATATTAAACTAAGTGACAATGAAATAATATTTTTTCATTTACCGTATATTCAATAGTAAGTTTAAAATGTGTCCTTTAATTTATTTGGGATCTTAATTTTCAATTAAGAAAAAGCGAATATGAAAACTATAGGACTTATCGGCGGAACCGGCTGGTTATCAACTATTGAATACTACCGTGAATTGAATCTTGGTATTAATAAAAGACTCGGTGGATTAAGTTCGGCGAGGATAATACTCGATTCATACAACTATGGTGATATTGATAACCTAAACAAAGCGAATGACCACGAAGGAATTTTAAAACTAATAATTGAATCTGCTATTAAGCTCCAGCAGAGTGGGGCTGAGTGTATTTTGCTTTGCGCAAACACTCTTCATATGTATGCCGAAAAACTTATTGATAAAATTTCTGTTCCATTAATTCATATTGGTGATGCAACAGCCTCAGAAATAAAACAGCGTAACATTTCAACTATTGCTTTACTTGGAACTAAGTGGACAATGGAAAAGGATTTTTACAAAGCAAGGTTAAATAATTACGGAATAAAATCTCTTGTTCCTTCTTCTGATGAAATTAATTTTATTCATTCAGCAATTATGAATGAGTTACTTAAAGAAAATTTCAGGGTTGAAACCAAAAACAGGTTTTTAGAAACCGTTAAGAATTTATTATCTCAAGGTGCAGAAGGAATAGTTCTTGGCTGTACAGAAATTCCGTTGATTATCAGCCAAAAGGATTTTGAAGTTCCTGTGTTTAATACATTAACAATACATGCTAAAGCTGCCATTGATTTTGCTTTATCATATAAAGAAAGCAGTTAAAAAACTGCTTTCGCTTTTTCTCAATCTTATTCTTTATCTCGCTCACATAAAAAGTTCTTTAAAAAACTTTTTCATATCCTCCCAGCTTTTTTCATCAGCAGCTTTATTGTAAGCGATTGGAATATTGAATTTCTTTCCAACACTATCTGCGGCTGGATTTGTAAATGCATGTAATCCATCCGGATAATTTATGAACTCATATTTTAACCCGGCATCACTCATTACTTTTTCAAAACCAGCGATCTGTTCTTGCGGAATAAACCCATCTGCTTCACCATTACAGACTAACATTTTTGCTTTAACAACTGATGGATCGGGAATTGAGTCTGTTGGAAGACTTCCATGAAAACTTACTACACCATTCAAATCAGCTCCGTTAACAGCCATATTCAGAACAACACCTCCGCCGAAACAATACCCAATTGCAGCAACTTTATTGGGATTAGTCTGTTGTTGTTCTTTGAGAAGTTTTATCGCAGCATTAAATCTTGCAGCAGCTTCTTCGGGATTCTGCATAACACCACCTGCGAGCGCTCCGGCATCAGTAGGATTATCAACTGTTTTACCGTCACCATACATATCTATTGCCAGGGCTGTATATCCAAGTTCTGCTAATTTTCTCGCTCTCATTTTTGCATAATCATTATTACCCCACCATTCGTGAACAACGATAACACCCGGTCTTTGTCCTTTTATTTTTTCGTCATAAGCAAGATATCCTTTCAAAGTTGTACCGTTTGAGGAGTATGTAACATCTTTGGTTGTGATGGTTGACTCGACTTCTTTTTTTGTACATCCTGCAAATATCAAAAATGACAAAATGATTAATGATAAGTACTTCATACTTAATCCTTTCTTAAAAAATTTATTGGTCAAATGAGGTGTTTGGAAATCAGTTACTTGCAAAACTATAAAAAGAATGTGCAATCACAAATGCTTTAATTCTGTGGTAAGGTTTATATGCGGGTGATTTTTATTTCAACAGGAAAATTAGTTTTCGGATAATTATATCCAGTAGTTTTTGATCAATTAAATATTTTTAGTTTTGAAATTGCCGAAGTCATTACCCTCTTTCAAGTTCCTGATCTATTAACGAGATTAGTTTTTTACACAAACTTTTCATCCGCTCTAATTGGTTGTTCATAACTGAAAACTCATAGACCGCCATTGCAAAACCGTTTTTTTGCTTCCGGTTTTTTAACAATTGATTAAAATCTTTACCGGAAAGTTTAACGTTTTCACCTTGCTGTCCATTAGAAAATTGAAATGTGAGATTTTTTACCATCGAATTGATATCTAAAATACCGTAAGCAGGTTCGTAAAGCATGACTTCTGCATCGTACCGAAAATGTTCTTCTTCGTACTTTAACTTTTTATACAGTGTCTCCAGGTTAAGTAAGCTGTTTTTTATAGAATCACTTGAGATAATAGCCAGGTTTCCGGAGTTGGTCAGTTCCTGAAATGTATTATTTATCTGAAAAAATTTTTGCCAGGTATATACATTAACAGCATGCCTGTTAAACATATTAAGATCAGCTAATGGTTGTCCTTCAAAATAATTTACAACCTCTTTTGCAGAGATGATCTGAGAATTTCTTGTTGTGATGTAATTATCAATCTCGGCAATATTCAGGTTAAGGTCAGTTTTTAAATTGATCAGGTAATGAAGTTCTTTGTTTCGTTGTTTACGCAGCTCATTCCAATTGTTTACCTGGAGTGCAATTAAAATTCCCACTACAACCAAAAGAATTTCCCCAATTGCATAACGAAGATAGCTTGCTGCTTTGTTTTCTGAAGCAAGTTTTTGCCTGATGTTTCTGAAAATTCTAATCATAATTATTCAATTCTTTATTGAGTAATAGTACAATAGCATTGGTATCTTCCACCAATAACTTTAAATACTTAATCGCATCCTGATTAATCCAAAAATGAGCTGCAGAATTATTAATATAAAAGATTCTATTAGTTCTTAAATCATTAGCAAACTTATTTAGGGATTCAGAGGGAAAAAGAAATGCGGAGGAGGGTTCATATCGCATAATGTTATGCTGATAATAAAATGGAGCATCTATAGGAAGCACCCAATCTATATCAATTCGAATCCTTTCTGCAACCTGCTTATGTTTTGTATAAAGCTTTACAAGTTTATCACGCAAACTTGTGTTTCGAATTACTCTTAAATTTCCGGTACTTGATAATTCACTAAACGTTGAAGATGAAGGGGTGAAAATCGGGAAAATACTTCCATACTTGAAATACTCATAAGCATAATAAACTAACAGGGAATCGCTGGAATCATTACTCTTTAATGCCCCGGATAAAAGTTCAATCGCCTGAATACCTTTTTCCAAATCTTTTATATAAGAATTAAAATTAGCTACATCTTCTTTGTTTTCTTCGAGAAGTCTATTTAGATATAAGGTTTCTTGTATACCGGATTTACGATCTTCATTCCAGTTATTTATTTGCAACGCAATTAAAATTCCAACAACAACAAGCACAATTTCCCCAATAGCATAGCGCAGGTATGCCGCTACTTTATTTTCAGCAGCGAGTTTTTGTCTTATATTTCTGAAAAATCTAATCATTGCTTTTTTCTTCGGGAAGATCTCGTTTATAATTATTATGCTAATTAACATTAGCTATTTCAATTCTGCCCCGGCAATATTTGTTTCGTGACCGGGGACCATAATTACTAATTTGTTTGTTTCATTATACCGGTGTTCTAATTCGTCTACGCGTTTCTGATGTTTTTCAAAATTAATGAATCTCATAAGTATAAGCATTGTAGCCGCAAAGAAAATATATCCGAGAATTACATACTCCCAATCAAGAAATCCTTTTAGTTGTCCCATAATTGCAGCCCCGGCAGCTAAACCCAGATTTGATACTGCCATATAAAGTGTAAACTGAGTTACTGAAATTCGCTTCCAGCATAATTGCATAGCCGACGCAAAAATTGCGATGGTTGTAAATGTAACAAGTGTATAGAAGCAAATGATAAATGCTGTAATAAAAACTTCACTTTGCCAATAAGTTCTGAGAAATGACATTGAAGCAACCAATAGAATTAAGATAACCAGATAGATGGAGATCATTTTTACTTTACCGAAATAGTCTATCAGAAATCCGCCAATGATCATTCCAAGAATTCCGGAAATCAAATTTGCTGTCGCAAAAATTTGAGAGTAATGAGTGTCGACCCATCCAAGATGCTGAACGGTAAATACCGGCAATACTGTATCAATCAATCCTCGACCGACTGAAAAACTAAATGCAGCTATTCCCATTATTAAACTTACTGGCAGAAAGAACACTTTGAATAAACTTTTAAAAACTTCTTTCCAGCTATGAAGTTGAATAGCGCCTGATGATTTTGAAACCCTTCCGTTTGTCCACGGTAATAATTTTTCTCCGGGACGTTCACGCAGTAATAAAGGAATAAGAATTATTAACGAGACAATAAACGAGAAAGAAATAATTGCGTAGAAAAATCCTTGTTCACTGATTATCCTGCTGCCCAAAGCAACTGAACCGGATATTCCTAAAGTTTTTGAACCCCACATTAATCCATTTGCTCTTGCCTGTTGTTCAACAGGAAGAATATCTATCGCCATTCCATCAACAGCAATATCCTGTGATACACTGAAAAAATTTACAATAAATCCCAGAACCATTAATGCGGGCAAATTGTTTAATGGGTCTGTAATTAATGACATTGAAAGAAAACTCAGAATTAATCCAAGTTGTCCGAATAAAACCCATGGTCTTCTTCTTCCCATAGGCAAATAGGTGAATCGATCCATAAACGGTGCGTTAATAATTTTCAAACTCCAAGGCAATGCAACAACTGCTACGAATGAACCAATTTCTGCCGGAGTTTTTCCGTTCATTGCAAGCCATGCGGGTATGGCGTACCACAATAACCCTTCTGGTATTCCCTGCGCAATGTAAAGTGCCGAGAAAGTAAAATATCTTAGAAAACTGTTTTCAGATAATGAAGGAAAGGACTTTAATTTTATGTTATCTGATTTTACAGAAAGCATTTTACTCCTTTTAAAAGTGATGGATCTTTTATTAATGAGAAAGATGTCATCTTTCTAAAGACGACATCTTTTCATTAGAATTAATAATTACTTTCTGTACTGTGTGCGGATAGTATAGATGTTATCCTTATGTGCCTGGAAATGTTTTACAACTTCTGCAAAAGCACCCGGGTGACGTTTATTTCCTCTTTCAACATATTCATCCCAGAATTTATCAAAGGAAGTCATGTCTTTTGCTGTGTACCAGAAGTTAAGATTCCATTCATCTCCCCAGTTATGAACGAACTGTCCGAAACTATAAATGTAACCTTCATCTACAAGCTCTCTAAGAATAGGAACAAATATTGAGTCAACTATTTTATTCACTTTTCCTGTTTCACTCATTGGAACCATGTTAAAGCTTGTTATAAGCAACGGGCGTTCATCATTTTGAGCAAAGTTTTTTTCACTGAAGAAGGCCACTACCAATAGTAAGATCGCAGATATTTTAGCTAATTGTTTCATCGCACTCACTCCTTTTATTATTTGTTTTTATTGCAAGGTTAATTAATGGGTTTAAGAGTTACACCGCGAAAATATTTTGTGCCTATAAATTTTCTCATTTCAAATCGGGTGGAAATGAGATCACTTATTTTATCCTGATCTTTTATTTTAAAATGTTTAGCGGCTATTTCGTTCACCTTATCTTCTTTGCTCTGGTCAAAATCAAGTGCATCGCCGAAACTTTTAAAAACATTTCCTACTGCTACATCCCAATCTTCGGGACTTGCAGGGTCATTGATTAGTATGTAATAATCAAGAATGAGTCCCTGTTTTTTAGCTTCCTCCTGTTGTGGAAGAACATTAGCACGAAGGTATTTCATATAATTATCAAACTGACCCGGCATTGTTCTATAAAAACTTACTACGCGAACATTGTTTATTGAAAAATGTTCCTGCGCAAATGATGTTGAAGAATAAACGCCCATCAACATTATAAAAGCGAATGTGATTTTTAATTTTGAAAACAAGATGCATCTCCTTTATAGTTTTTTAGTTTAGGAAAATTTTATTTGTTGAACACTTCGTTACTAATCATTCTTTTTAACTTCGCCGCCATGGTCTCCAACAAGCATCCACTTGCCGTTTTTCTTCATTAGTATATCCGTCCAGCGTCCTCTTTCTGTATTTGGTTTACCGTCAGAACTTTCATTCACTTGAACATAATAGTAGTGCGCATAGGCGAAGTCGCCGTTAACCCATATTTTTGCAGGCGTGATTATGTAATACTGCATTTTGCCCTTGGTGAACCAGTATGCTAATGATTTTTTAGCATCTGCTTTGCCACCCGGAGTTTCATTTTCATAAGACCAGCCGAGGTACGAATCATCAAAATAATCTAAGAAAGACATTGGATTGCTCGATCCGCTTGCGGCCCAGTACTCTTCAATGCCTGCCCAAACTGATTTTTGTTCGGGTGACCATTGCTGTGCATTACTGATCTGTGAAAAGAGAATTATAGAAAAGAACAAAACGAACATTGAAAGTGACTGTTTCATAACTACTCCTTAATGTTTTGTGAATTTTATTTTTGAACGAGAACTATTGTTTAATTTTCATTTTGACATGTGCGCTTCCAGCTCTATTTCAATCATGAATTCCGGCAGCGCCAATCCTTTTACTTCCAGCCATGATCCCGTGGGAAAATTCTTTTTATAAATATCATTTCTATAAGCAGCTTGATTTAAAAACTCAGCCATGTTAGTTGTGAAAATATTTTCAACCACGACATCGTCGAATGTATAACCGTAATGCGTTAAAACTTTTTCAAGGTCGGAATAACAGTTTATCATTTGCTGCCGTAAATCACCGACTGCAGTCGGGGCCCCGGAATCATTCATACTCACAGCCCCGGATACAATCAAATAGTTTCCAATTCGTACAGCATGTGAATACCCGTAAGCTTTTTCAACCTCAGGACGTAAAAGAAAATATTCCTGTGTTTTTGTTTCTTCTTTTGTCTGTTCTGTCTTTTCTTTATTTGTACACGAGCTGAGAATTAAAACAAATGAAATCAGTAAAATTGTTGTAAGAATTTTCATACCTGGTATTCCTGTTTGGTTTTAAGTTGATAGATTATGTGTTTATTCTTCATCTTCCGCTAAGCCATAATTCAAAACTTTTATTTGATTCGCCGGATGCATATTTCCAATCAGGCTTTAAGCGCAAACCGCTGCTGCTTCTCCAGATAAATTCTGTTACTGCATTAATATCTTTTGGGTTTAAAATCTTTATTGCTATTAGTTTTTTGTTTCCTGCTTCAATCTTTAATATTTCTGATTCAATATTTTGTACAAGAAGTGTGTTGTGAATGACTTCTGCCTGTCTTGCATCGTAAGTCGCCCAAACGATACCGTTTATTCCTGATAGAAAAATATTTTCATCAAGAGTAAGTGAAAGTTCCACCGAAGTTCCCGCAGGCAGTTTTGGAAAGTTGGTGTCGCTTAAATCTTGCCACAAAATTGTTCTTAGCGAGTTAAGCACAATTTTTCCTTCTGGCTGATAAATACCTTTTGTTCGTAGAATATCCACTTTGTTAATTGCGCTGGTTTTTATTTAGAAAAATGACGGGACAAAAGTAGGCGAAAGGGGGTGCGTTATCTTGTACTATTAACGCAATTGTTTGGACTTTTTTGTCAATTTCAACATTTCTAAGTGTTTCTTAGTGCTCTAAGTGTCTTCGTAGTGAACAAGATTTTAATTTACCACTAAGTCACTAAGGACACTTAGTTACACTAAGAGTTAAAAACGAATATAGATTACTGTGTTTTATATTCAGATGGCGACACACCAAACTGCTTTTTAAACGCCCGGGAAAAATACGCCTGGTCATTAAAACCAACCTTGTAACAAATTTCTGCAACTGTTCCCGCGTTTTGCTTTAGTAAATCAGCAGCATGTTGAAGACGGAAAGATCTTATTAATTGTCCGGGAGGCTGATCGATAAGCGCATTTAATTTTCTTGTAAGCTGTGAGACGCTCATATTCATTTTTTCAGCAAGAGTTTCAACCCCGAATTGTTCTTCCTCAAAATTAGTTTCAATTAATTTTGTCACCTTTTCAAGAAATATTCTGTCAACAGAATTAGCCGAAACCTCTGAGGGTTTGATTAAAGTTGATGTGCTGAATTTTTTCCTGAGCAGCGACCTTTGATAGATTAAATTCTTTACTCTTACTCTAAGCTCTTTTGCGCTGAATGGTTTTGTAAGATAGTCATCAATACCGGTTTCAAGTCCTTCAATCCTGTCGTCAAGTCCCGCCTTTGCCGTAAGCATAATAATAGGTATGTGGCTTGTCTTTTCATCATGCCTGATTTCTTTACTTAGTTGATACCCATCTTTCTTCGGCATCATTACATCTGTTATAATTAGATCCGGAATTTCTTTTTGAGCAATAAGTAATGCTTCCTCACCATTCATCGCTTCATAAATTTTATACTGAGCCTCTAACTGTTCACGAATATATGCACGTACATCTGCGTTATCCTCGGCTATCAAAATAATCTCAGGCTGGATTTGGAGAGTTGGGGGTTGGATATTGGTGATTGGAGTTAGTCCCGATTCAGAGAGATTAACTTCATCTAGAGTTTTTTCTTCATAAGATTTGTTTACAGACAAGTCAATGAATTTTTCTTTTGTGTTCTTTAAATCACCGCAAGGAAAAGTTATTATAAATTCCGAACCTTTGTTCTCTGTGCTGCTTACTGATATTTTTCCTCTGTGTAATTCCACTAATTCTTTCGTAAGCGCCAAACCAATTCCTGTTCCTTCGTGTTCGCGGGTCATTGAATTGTCAACCTGGTAAAAACGGTCAAAGATATGCGGAAGCCTGTCCGCAGGTATTCCAATGCCGGAATCTTTGACACTGATTTCAATAAAATCTTTTATGTTGTAATCCCGAACCTGCCCGACCGGCAGGCGGGCTTGTTTCGGGATCTCCCATTTTATGGAAGATGCTGAAATAAATTCATTATGACGTACGATTATTGAAACTTTTATTTCACCCGGTGATGATGTAAACTTGAATGCATTCGATATAAGATTAAAAAATATTTTTTCCATTTTATCCGGGTCAAACGCGAGCTGAATATTTTCACATTCCGATTCAAAAAGAAGTGTTATATTTTTTTCTTCCGCCATAGATTCAAATGAATAAAAAAGACTTTTAAGAAACGAGACTATGTTATGCTGTTCTGAATTTAACTCCATGCTGCCTGCTTCAAGTTTAGATAAATCCAATAACTGATTGATCAATGTCAGTAAACGTCTTGCGTTCCTGTTTGCAACCTGCAGCTTCCCTTTTTCTTTTGTTTCAATGTCTGAAGTCATAACGCTTTCAATCTGCCCGAGAATTAATGTAAGCGGTGTACGAAACTCATGCGAGATGTTCGCAAAGAAATGTGATTTAACCTGGTCAAGATTTCTCAGTGAATCTGTTTCAACTTTTTCAAGTTTTAACTGGTTTTTAAGTTTTATTCTGTTCAATTCATATTTTCTTATCCAGTAAAGTCCCGAAATAAATAATAATCCATCTACAACATAAGCCCACCAGGTGCCCCACCAGGGCGGCGTAACGATAATAGTAATTTTTATTCCTTCTTCATTCCATATACCATCATTGTTCGAACCTTTAACACGAAAAACATATTCGCCGGGGGAAAGATTTGTGTATGTTGCCGTTCTTACTGTGCCTGAATTAATCCATTCGTTGTTAAAGTTTTCAAGCATATAAGCATATTGATTTTTTTCAGGTGCGGAATAGTCCAGGGCAGCAAATTCTAATTGTATAAAATCTTCATCATACGATAAGTTTATATTTTTTATTTCGGAAATGATTTGCTGTATGGATGTTTCTTTTTCTTTTGATGATGATGAGTTGTTAAAGATTTTAAATCCAGTTAACACGATTTCCGGTTTGAATGGATTTTCTTTTATTAATTCAGGATAGAAATAATTTAAACCATTTATGCCGCCAAAGAAAAATTCACCTTTTTTGCTTTTATAAAACGCGCCCGTATTAAATTCATTGCTTTGCAGCCCGTCACTTACATTAAAATTTCTGAATGATTTTGTTTTAATGTTAAATCGCGAAAGCCCTTTGTTTGTGCTCAACCATAAATTGCCGCTGGCATCACTTAAAATCCCGTATACAACATTATTTGGTAAACCATCTGCTTCTGTGTAATGTTCAAACTTTTCTGTTTCAATATTAAATTTGTTTAAACCGCCTCCGCCTGTACCAATCCATAAATATTTTTCAGGCTCATACGGATCAGCACAAATTGATTTAACATTATTTTCATTTAGGCTTTGCGGATCAGACGCATCTGTGTTGTAGTGTGTTATCAATTCAGACGCAGAGTTAAAATGTGTTAACCCATACTTTGTGCCTAACCAGAAGTTTTTCTGTTGATCTTCGTGAATCACAGCTCTTAAGTTTTCGTTACTCTCGTGATGGTCTTGTCTTAATTTATGTCTTTTGAATATTCCTTTTTCACGGTCGATCAAACGACAAAAATAATTTTCTGTTGCTATCCAGATTCTTTTTTGTGAATCTTCAATCACAGCGCTTACATTTTTTTGAGGCAACCCGGATTGGTCTTTGTAATTGTATTTATATAAACGAACACCTCCATTTGCGGGATCGTATCTGAATAAACCCTCGGTTGAGCAAACCCATATTTTTCCGTCGGATGAATTGATCATTGAAAACCCGCCTGTGTTACCAAAAGCGTCAATATCATAAGAAGTTTTTTCAAAGCTCCTTAGCTCATCGGTGGTGCGCTTCCATCTGTATAGAACTTCTGTGCTTATCCAGATATTTTCGTCGTCGTCTTCAACAATTGAACGAATGCTGAAACCCGTTACTCTCGATGAAGATTCTTTTTTTCTTTTATAAGTTGAAAACCTGTTCGCTTTAGGATCATAAATATTAATTCCGCCGCCGGCTGTACCAACCCAGACAATTCCTGTTTTGTCGAGGCATAAACTTGAAACCAAATTATAGCTCAGGCTTTTAATATCGAAAGGATCATTTCTTATATAACTGTATGATTTTGTTTGTGTATCGAAGATCATAAGTTCTGCCGCGGTGCCAAGCCACAACTTACCGTTGCGGTCTTCAATAATATCGCGTATAACTCCCCAGCCATACCTGAACACATCGTAGTGATGCGGATAAGTTTGATAGTGTCCATTTTCTCTTTCAAATAAAACTAACCCGCTCAAATTACCAAGCCATAGATTTCGTTTACTATCTTCATAAATTGATGTGACGCTGGTTTCGTTAGGATCAAATGGCGCCGCAGGATTTTTGCTTCTAATAACATATTCAGTGAAACGTTTTTTTGTTTTATCAAATTTACTCAGACCGTTTTCAGTTCCTGCCCAAAGTATTCCTTCAGAATCTACAAAGAGCGAATAAACTTTGCTGCTGCCTAAATCCGATTCAATGTTATAATTATTGATATTCTTAATTGAAGTTTTATTTTGTTGATTATACTGAACAGACAGTCTAAACAATCCATTGCCATTTGTTCCTATCCAGATATTTGAATCTTTATCCCGAACAATAGAAGTAACCTCTGAAGAAATGTTTTCGTTTTCATCTGAATTCAGATTAATTCTTTTAAAAGATCCGTTGAGAGGATTATAAATACAAATACCGCCATCAACAGTTCCGACCCATATTAATCCGCTTGAGTCTTCGAAGAGCGCTGAAATATTATTTGAAGAAATTGTTGTTGAATCAAAGGGGTTGTGACTGAAGACAGAGAAAGAATATCCGTCATAACGATTTAAGCCATCGCTTGTTCCAAACCACATAAATCCCCGTCTGTCCTGTAGAATTGCGAACACTGCATTCTGTGACAGACCGTCATTGATAGTAAGATGCCTGAAATTAATTGACTGGGCAAAAAGAATGCTGCTGTAGATGTACAGCAGCATAAAGAAAGGTAATGTTGCTTTTTTAAATGCGGAACAATACAGTGTAAAAGAAAAATTACCGGATCGCATCTCTGTAAATTATTTCTGATTAATGTGGTTGAATATAATTTACAGATTATTTGTTCACATAAATAGCGTCATTTAGAATTTTATTAAAGCGCGATTTACTTAATTCTACATCACTTAATCATCAGCATCTTTTTAGTTTCGACAATATTTCCGGATTCAAGTTTATACAGATAAACTCCGCTTGATAGATTTGAACCATCAAATGTAATTTCATAATCGCCTGCTTGTTTATTCTCATTTACCAGCGTGGCGACTTCATTGCCCAATACATTATATACTTTCAATATCACATTTGATGTTTGACCATTCACATTTGCCGGGATCGAATATTTAATCTTTGTCGATGGATTAAATGGATTCGGATAGTTCTGCTCAAGCGAAAATGTTTGAGGAGCTTCAACACTTACTTCTGATTTTAATTCAAAATATTCGAAAGAACCATCAAAGTCTGTCTGTTTTATTCTGTAAGAATATTTTCCTGTTGAAAGATTTTTATCAACGAAACTATAATTAGTCTGTTCAGTCGTATTTCCTCTTCCTTCAACAAACCCGACTTTGACAAAACCTGAATTGTTAACTTTTCTTTCTAATTCAAATCCCCTGTTATTTATTTCACTTGCCGTACTCCATTTTAATGTTATTGAACTTCCGTTAACCGATGCAGTGAATGAGTTAAGCTCAACGGGAAGATTTGGATTATCATACTTAACTATTGTTCCGTTATCGCCAACTGTCCAGCCTTTTCCGCGATGAAGGAAATATGCTTCATTCAAAGTTGAAGATGAACCGCATGGCTGGCTTGTCCAGGATTGTCCGCCGTTAGTTGTGAAGAAAATTGTTCCGGCGATACTTACGCCCCATCCGTTATTGGCATCTTTAAAATAAATTCCGTTAACATCAAAGAAAATTCCCGAGTTGCGTGTAACCCAGTTTTGTCCGCCGTCACTTGTATAAATGAATGTGGAATTGTTACCCCCGGAAAAACCTACATTGTCATTAATAAATTGAATATCGTGAAGATCATTACTTGAAACAGGGGCTGTTTGAGTAGTCCAGTTTGAACCAGAGTTAGATGAGTATCTTATTACTCCATCATCACCAACCGCCCAGACATTTCCTGAACCCGAAGCTGCGGCTCCTCTGAATCTTGTTGTTGTTCCAGAATTCACCACAGTCCATGATGCGCCATTATCATTGGAGACAGCGGCAAGTCCGTCATCACCGGCAGCGAAAACCATATTGCCTGAGCCTGAACTAACTTTGCGGAATTGTTCTGTTGTTCCACTTGAAACAGGACTCCAGGTAGTCCCGCCATTTACAGTTCTAACAATCGTTCCATTATCACCAACAGCTATCCCGATGTTTGCATCTTTAAATAAAATAGAATTAAGATCATTTCCGGTTGCTGTAACCTGAGTCCAGTTTTGTCCGGCATTTGTAGTTCGTAATAAAGTTCCTGCATCTCCGCAAACCCAGCCTGTAAGTTCGTCGATCATATAAACGTCATTTAATATTTGTGTTGTTCCGGAAGTTTGATATTGCCAGAATTGTGAGTAGCCTGTTGAACAGATTATAACAGAGAAAAGAAGAGTATAAAAATACCTTTTCATATCACCCTCGTAAGATTATTTGTTGATTGAATTGTTTGAAGATAAAGTATCCGCACAAGATCAAAAGGTGACAATCCATAATATTTTAAGTGACTCTTACTATTATTTTTTTTTAAGTTTGAACAGAAGATCAGATACAATTAAGCTGGAAAAATAATATGAGCAAAAAAGTTGAAGTAGCCGGAATTATGGGTCCGGTATGGTTTATCGGTTGGTTATTTACAATCGGTTTTTTGAAACTTACTTTCTTTAAAGGATTATTAGCACTGGTGATATGGCCTTACTACATAGGCGATTTCCTTGCCGGTAAAATGGTTTAGTTAGTCACTATAAATAAAAAACCCCGACATTCACTGCCGGGGTTTATTTACACATCAACTAATTTTATTTTATCAGCAGCATCTTTCTTGTCTGAACAAAATCATTAGCGCTGAGTTTGTAAAAATAAACTCCGCTTGATAAATCAGCAGCATTGAAGATTATTTCATAGCCGCCTGATTGTTTAGTTTCATTTAACAACGTCATAACTTCCTGACCAATTGCATTATAAATTTTTAAAGTTACTAACTGGTCGGATGGAATTGAAAATTTTATTACCGTTGAGGGATTAAACGGGTTCGGATAATTTTGTTCGAGCGAATAAACCACCGGCTGATTAACATCTTTAACATCTGTTGGCGTACCGACAGTAAACTCACCAAACGAAGATATACTGCTTATATATGCAGCATCAACCGCACGAAGCATCCATTTATAATATCCGGATTCAAGTCCTGCTAATTTCCATTGAGTACCGTTGCTTACATTTCCCGGTTCAGGAAGGCTATTGGGAATATTAACGGGAACATTATCACGGTAAAGTTCAAGTTGATAAGTTATTGCGTCTGCCGGTGTGTGGTCATCGGTTGAGGCAGTCCAGGTTAGTACAACTGAACTATCCTGTTGAACCGAAGCGTTAAGCCCCACGGGTTGTGTTGGAGCATTATTCTGTCCTTCAGCATCGTTACGGTAAACATGCATTTGTGCTTCCACCAGACCGTTACCGCCCGGTACAAAATATTGTCCTGCGATGAAGTAATCGAGATCACCGTCATTATCTATATCAAGCCAGGAAAATGTTCCGCCTCTGTCACCGCTTGAACGCGGTGCCGGCAAATCATTTCCTGAATCTGTAAAGATTCCGTTGTTGTTCGTATATATCTTTGCTCTGCCTTCTATCTGTGAACCGGAGTTGTATGTGCCGGCAAGAAGTATATCTATGTCTCCATCGGAATCGTAGTCAGCCCATGTTGCGGCAGTTAAATCGAACCATCCTTCACAGGGAATACAACTTATAACATCAAAGGGAAGATACGTTTCGTTTTCATTTTTATAGATCCTCAGTGCCATATGTGTGTATGTGCTGTCAAGTTCGCGCACATTACCTGCTATAAGAATATCAAGATCACCATCACCATCATAATCGCCCCATTGAGCTTCACCATGTTCGACTGAAAGTGTTCCGAGAATATCTTCGGCTGTAAAGTTCCCATTACCTTCATTTCTATATCTTCTTATAAAACCTTCATCTGTTAATGGAGCGATGTTTACAAGAAGCAAATCAAGGTCCTGGTCATTATCATAATCCGCCCAGGAACTCTGTGCATGTGTTGTCGGAGAAAAAAGGGAATCGAATTCTGTAAATGTCCATCCGCCGTTACCATCGGGTCCATCGTTGCGAATGAGCGCTGTATAAAATTCAAATGTGGTATCATTATAAACTGACGGAACTAATAAATCGGCGTCGCCGTCATTATCATAATCTGCCCATGTAACTGAGCGAAGATCAAAATCAGCCTGTGAATTATCTTCCCAGTATGCAGGAAGATTTGTCTGTATCTGGGTTAATGTTCCCGCATCATTTAAATAAATAACTGTATGACCATCTGTTGCGGCAAGAAGATCCTGGTCACCGTCTCTGTCTATGTCATTCCATGCAAGATCAGATGAACCGGATGTCAACCCGTTCAGATCAATTGTGGTGTATGTGAATCCCCATTCACCCTGGTTAACCTGTCCGTCATTTCGGACAAGTATAAGCCTGTCTTCAACGCTTTGATTATAAATCACATAATAGCCAAGCACTGCTATATCAAGGTCACCATCATTATCATAATCAGCAGGCGCTGTTGTTATAACCCAGAAGTCTTCATCCTGTGATGTAACGAAGATTGAATCAAATGGAGTTACTTCAGTAAAATCACCGAATGTTCCTCCGGGTCCGGGCTGAACAACAACTATTCTTCCCGCAGTACTGGTTCCGCTGTCATCATCGGTAACAGTTAGTCTTACGATATAAGTATTTGCCGTTGTGTATGTATGTGAGGGATTTTGTTCATTGGAAAAAATTCCATCACCAAAATCCCATGACCAGCCTACAATTATTCCATCAGGGTCTGTACTTGTGTCAGTGAACTGCGCAGTTAAACCTGATGTAATAAAATTAAAAGATGCATCAGGAGGATTGTTTGCGGGAGGCGGTGGTGGTCCTGCAAAGTGTTCAATATATCCCTGGTAACCCAGGACCCATGCTGAACCGCTTTGATTAGCGATTACTGAACTGAAATATCCAAAGCCATCAGAGTTGATATTAATTACAGCCCAGTTCTGTCCGCCGTTAGCTGAGTAATATGCAACGTCTGCGTTTGTACTTAACCAGAATTCATTTTCGCCTAAAAGAAATATATCTGTAAAGTTATGATTAGTAGATGGTGTTTCTAACAAATCCCATGTTGCCCCACCATCATTACTTTTGAAAATTTGTCCGAACGCTCCAACGGCATAGCCGGTGCTTACATCCCAGAAATCCATGTCCGCAATCTGTACGGGTGAATATGGAAGATCACTCTCAATCCAGTTGATGCCTCCGTCTGTGCTTCTATAATATCTTCCGCCTACATTGGCGGCCCAGATACTGCTGTCAACAACATCAACAGAAACATAACTTCCGAGAAAATCTGTAACGGGCGTCCAGGAACTTCCGCCGTCGGTTGTGTGATATAATGCCCCGGTATTAAAACTTTGTCCAATAACCCATCCTTCGTTTAGTGATGAGAAATGAATATCGCGTGCCTCAGTCATAGATGCAGGCGCTGATGTAGACGGAATCCAGTTCTCTCCGCCGTCCGATGATTTATAAATCTTTCCAGTTACATCAACAACTATTACATCACTATTATTTAAAACCTGTATTGCACTAAGATGTGCCGTTGTGAATCTTTCTTTAACTATCCAGGCGGAAGCAGCGTTCTTCACCAATAATGTTCCGTTATCTCCCACGGCTATCATTTTACCATCGGGAAAAATATCCGCATCATTAATTGATTCACCTGTACCGCTTGATACCTGGAACCAGGAAGATCCGCCGTCTGTTGTTTTGATAACAAAGCCGCTTCCATATCCAAAATATCCTACCTGCTGATCTGCGAAAACAGGAACCACACTGCTTAGATATGACGGCATCTGTCCCCTTGAAGTAAATGTCTGTAACCAGGCAGCTCCGCCATTGACCGAAAGAAACATGTTTCCTGCTCTGTCTGCAGCAATAATATTTTGAGATGAGGATTTTGTAACACTAAAAATTCCTTCGGGAATTATTTCACCAAGGTCATTCCACGTTAGTCCTGCGTCTGAAGAATGTAAAATGCGATCATCATAATTCGGAAAAATCCCTGAACGTCCCCACGCAAGTATATTGTTGGGATCAACCGCAAATAATGATGTTCTTTGAATTGATGAAGCCCCCGTATTCCATGTTGCACCACCATCTGTTGAACGAACAAATACGCCGTTAACAATTGCAACTGCGACTTGTTCACTCAGATATTTTACTGCTTCAGCATCACCGGCATAAACAGGTGAGAAATTTAAACCACCATCTGTAGTTCGGTAAATTCCTGTTGCTGATATCCCGAGTCCATTCTGTGAATTAATAAAACTGAATTCATAAATACCATTTGGTGATTCGATCCATGTTGAACCGCTGTCGCGACTAATAAACTTATCAAAGTTCCCGGTTGTTAAACCGAATGATGAAGTATAAAACTCCATAAAGTAAGTTGAGCCGAGCAAAGGTAATTGCTCCCAGGTTGTACCGCCATCAGTTGTGCTGTAGTTTTCATTACCGAATACCCAGCCAAGCTGTGAGTTATAAAAAAACATTCCGTTAAGCGGATTGCTTAGGGTTACAGGCACGTCGCGTTGTACCCAGGTATTTCCGCCATCATTTGATTCAAATAAAGAGCCGCCATCATCAAACATATTGTCATCGGTTGCTATAAATACACGATTACTACCTGGTGCGCCAATACCTCTCACGTCAAGATGGGTTGGTGACGGACTTTGTGTAACCCACTGCGCATTAGAATAGCCGGTGAATACCACAATTGCGAAGATCAACAAAAATATACGTGAGACATTAAGAAAGTCTGTGATTTTTCCTGGCTGGTTCTTTTTGATGTTAATGTTATGCTGTAAAAATTTTTCTTTAAGCATGATTTACCCCGAAATTATATTTAGGATTTATTGTTTGAATAAGTAGTAATGATCAATTTGAAATAAGTGACATTCTTATTTTAGTTATGTGATGAACGGATAATCATATTGATTCTGCATGTTTAATACTTAACCAAAATAAAAAGGCGGTTCAAATGAATCGCCTTTCGCTTTGTTTAATATTATTGAATTTAATTTTATTTCAACAGCAGCATCTTTTTTATCTGAACCTCGTCCGCGCTTTCAAGTTTATACAAGTACACCCCGGAACTTAATCCTGTTGCATTAAAGGTTATATCATATTTGCCTGCTGTTAGCCGGTTATTTACAAGCGTTATTATTTCTTCCCCTAATGAGTTAAAAATTTTTAGAGACACATGCTTATCAGCATTTACATTAAAAGAAATTATTGTTGATGGATTAAACGGATTAGGATAATTCTGCAGCAATTCAAATTTATCAGGAACATTTATCACAACTTCAACCTCATTTGAATATTCATAAGTTCCATCAAAATCGAATTGTTTTAATCTGTATAAATATTTTCCCGAAGCCAGATTATTATCAGAGAATGAATAAGATTGAAATTCAGTAGTTGTGCCATTGCCGCTTACCAAGCCAACTTTTTCCCAGTTCAAATTGGATGATGTTGAAGACCCGGCTCTTTCAATCTCAAATCCGGAATTATTTGTTTCTGTAGAAGTTGACCAGTTAAGGTTTACACTATTTCCATTTGCAGCAGCGGTAAATGAAATCAATTCAACAGGAACAATGGTGCCGGTAACAGTAAGTACGGCTATACCACGACTGGCACAGCTTATCCATAATTCGTAACCAGTCTGTAGATATTTTACTTCCATGTCATAAATCTGTGCATGAGGTAATCCGCCGATTTGCTGTTGTGGAATTATACCGAAGTTTGTTCCGTCAAACCAGCATAAACCATTTGGTCCGTTACTTCCAAAGTTTGCAAACCACAATCTTCCATCATCTGTAACAAGTAATGGTGAAATGTTTTCGCCGGGAATTTGAGAATTTTGCGGTGAGAAAAATTGATATGTCCCATTGTTCGCATTTAGTTTAATTAATCCTTTGTTACTTCCAACCCATGCAATACCATTTGGTGCTGCAGCAACAGTTGTAAGCAAATCACTTTGAGGATCAAGTTCAGCAAAATCGGTATTAAATCTTGTAAAGCTGTAAACCCCGTCTGTTCTCAAAACCTGAAATCCTGAGCTTGCCCATATTGTTCCTGGTCGAGTTGGGTCTTTAGCAATTTTATATCCCCAACCGTCAAACGGAACAGATGTCCAGGTATTTGCAGCATCATTATAATATTTCAGATTATAATATTCACCAAGGCTCCATAGCCTGCCTTGCGAATCTTCTACCAGGCCTTCAGATCTATCGTGAGGATAATTTAGCGAGGAGTATGAAGAGCCATTCCACGAGTGCAGAAAACCGAACATCGGATTAACAACTATTTGTCCGTTAGATGGCCGGAAGTAAATAGCTTCCGAGTTATCGGTTGGAAAGGGAAAAGGATGACCCAATCCATAGTTTTCGTTATTGTATCCAATCCACCTTGTACCATCAAACATTTGGAATCCACCAACACCCGGTCCGGCATTTCCGGTCATCCAAACATTTCCCTGTGTATCCATGGTTATATCATTAACCCAATAATCTATTTGAGATGAGTTTGTGATTCGGTGTCTTTGCCATTGTCCAGTAGCGGCATTAAGTTTTGCAGCTCCGCCAATACCTGTTACCCAGATATTGCCGATACTATCAATGTCAATTCCATAGGAAAATCCACCCTGTCGCCAGATTCCAAGGCTTTGCCAGGACGTTCCATTAAATTGCCATAGCTCACTATTCCCATCAATCAATAATGCATTGCCGTTTCCGTATGCTTTAAAAGTCCAAATATCATTTATCAATGATGCCACGGGTGGTTGTGCTGGAATAACCCAGTTACCGGATTGAGTTTTATAATCCAGCGAATAAATTCCAGGTGAAGCAACTCTTACTGCCCATAAATTATTTAAATCGTCAACACAGTCATGTCC
>JAEXTA010000090.1 GCA_023453665.1 Bacteroidota bacterium
CAATTATTTATCGCAACGGAAAACCTTTTGCAATACAGGGAATTGCACGGGATATCACTGAAAGAAAAAAAGCTGAAAGGCAACTTCACACATATGCAGATGAGTTGAGAGAACTTAACATCAGTAAAAATAAGTTGTTCTCGATAATAGCTCATGATCTGAAGAGTCCGTTCCATGGATTATTAGGTGTTTCCAAGATTCTTGCCTCTGAACTAAATAATCTTTCACCCGAAGAAGTTTCATCACTCGCCGTTGGTTTGCACAAATCAATTCAACAACAATATACATTGGTCGAAAAACTTCTTGACTGGTCGAGGTTACAGACCGGAAGAATTAATTATTCACCCGAGCCCCTTAATTTGTTTAAGCTGGTTGAAGATGTATTTGTTTCACTGAAAGTAAATTCAGATGAAAAGAAGATCCGATTGGTTAATGAGATCATTCCTGATCTTAAAGTTTACGCCGATTCATATATGTTAAACTGCGTTCTTCAGAATCTGACTTCCAACGCGATTAAATTCAGTCATCAGTCCGGTGAAATAAAACTCAGATCATTAAGTGCCGGTGATTTTATAGAAATACATGTTTCAGATTCAGGTGTTGGTATTCCCAGGGATAAAATATCGAAATTGTTTGAAACTGATTCCAATGTTGTAACAAGCGGAACAGCTAATGAAAAAGGAACCGGTTTAGGTCTTATGTTATGTAAAGATTTTATATCAAAACATGACGGAAAAATATGGGCGGAAAATAATTCTGATAGGGGAAGCACATTTAAATTCTGGATTCCCAGATACGATGTACGATGATATTATACTTAATTACTGATTTCAATGAACTCTGACCAAAAATCTAAAAAGAACAGAAAGATTATATATTCGATTATTGCGTTTATCATAATTTTTATGTCCGTTTGGTCATATTCGTACTATAAAAAAGCAACAAACGAAAAATTATTATTCAGAAAGAATGAATTTGCCGCAGTAACTCAGCTTAAACTTGAACGATTTAATAATTGGATCCGGGAATTAATTGAAGATGGAGAAACATTCAGGCGAAATCGTTTATTAGGCGTTAACCTGAAAAACATTATTAGTTCCAACGATCATAAACATATAGAGAACAGGATTAATCCTTATATCGCTGATCTGCAATTTGAATTTGGTATCACAGAACTTTTAATCACCGATGCATCTTTTAATCCGGTCTATTCAAATGTTGCTGATCAATCGGGCTGGCTTTTAAAGTTAAACGGGAATCAGAAAGAAAATTTAATAAAGCCCGAGGTTTCACTTACGGAAATTTCAGATTATAGTAATAAGCAAATATTTTTTCTGCTTACTATTCCTATGACAGAAAACAAATCGGAAACAATCAACAGTCTGATATTCCTGAAGATTCCACTCAAAGATGCTGTCATATCACTTCTGCATAAGTGGCCAACACCATTTAAAACTTATGAAGTACTTGTCTTGAATGACAAAAATGAAAAGATGTCACTTCTTGATAATGAGATACAATATAATCCTGTAAACTCCCCGCTTCTTTCTGGTATTGAAATTATAGAAATCCTTGAAGGTAAATCTCAATTCATCAAAGCGACAGACTATAAGTCCAAAAAGGTAATAGCACTTGTCTCTAAAATTCCAAAGACAGATTGGGAACTTATAATCAAACTGGATATAGATGAACTGCATGAAATGGTTTTCGACCGTTTATTGCTCACAACTCTTTTTGTTATTTCATTCATTTTGTTAGTTGCAATTATTCTTTACTACCTGTTTAGGAATTATCAGTTAAGGAACCTTAAGCAGTTGATCTCAGCACAAAAGCAGAAAGAGATTCTTGAAAATAATTTTAATTTCGTACTTGATCAGGCTAATGATGTCATACTGACTTTAGATGATTCAGCAGTTATTATAAACA
This sequence comes from Bacteroidota bacterium, assembly GCA_023453665.1. GTDB lineage: Bacteria > Bacteroidota > Ignavibacteria > Ignavibacteriales > Ignavibacteriaceae. The sequence continues at coordinate 1,927 of JAEXTA010000090.1, forward strand.
TAAATCAGAAAGTAACAGATGTTTACGGTTATAACCCTGAGGAACTTATAGGAAAAGAAATTTTCATATTAAGAGCTGATGGTAATAGTGCGTCGTATTCAGAACAACTTAATAAAATACGTCAGCAGGATGGAATTGTATTTGAAACGATTCATAAAAGAAAAAATGGTGAGTCTTTTCCTGTTGAGATAAGTTCAAAAAAATTCAGCATTGATGGTAAACTTTTTTTTCAGAGTATTGTAAGAGATATCACCAGCCGCAAAAAGCAGGAACATTTGTTAAGAGAAAGCAGGAAAAAACTTTCTACACTGATGAGCAATCTTCCGGGCATGGCTTATAAATGTTTTTACGATGATAATTGGACTATGCAGTTCATAAGTAAAGGTTGTTTTAAGCTGACGGGTTATAAACCTTCTGAGTTTTACAGGAATAGAAATATTTCATATAACTCAATTATACTTCCTGAATGCCGCGAGCGGTTAAACAAAAAAGTACAATTATCACTCGAGGCAAAAAAATCTTTTCAACATACTTACCGGATTAAAACAAAGAATGGAACAATTAAGTGGGTTTGGGAAAAGGGACAGGGAATTTTTGATTCAAGTGGTAAGTTACTTCATATCGAAGGTTTTATTTCTGATATCTCTGATCTTAAAAATGCAGAGGAAAAAGTATTAAACCTCAACAGGCTTTATTCAATACTTTCACAGGTCAACCAGGCAATTGTAAGAACTACAAAAAAAGATGAACTATTCTCGCTTATCACAAATTTATTGATAGAATATGGAAAATTTAATCTCTGCTGGATCGGAAGTGTAAGCGATGATAAAAGATTTGTTATACCTGAAAAATCCGCAGGTGAAATAAATGAATACCTGAATAATTTATCCTTCCCTGTGTATGACGAAAGGCACAACCTCACGGTTCTTGGAGAATCAATAATAAATGGTAAGCATACAGTTTTAAACGATTTAACATCAGCCGGAAAAACGGCTGTACACAAAACAACCGCATTAGAGAACGGAATAAAATCAGTTGGCGTTTTCCCGCTTATTGTTGATGAGGTGGTAGAAGGTGTATTTGTACTTTATTCAGGTGAAATAAATGCGTTTGATGATAATGAAATAAATTTACTTCAGGAAATTTCATCTGATATTTCTTTTGCTGTTTCATCTTACCGAAAAGAGGAAAAAAGATTAATTACAGAAATAAACTTAAAGAATAGTGAAGAAAACTTCCGCACACTATATGAGAGTGCACCGTTGAGTTATCAATCCCTCGATGAAAACGGAAATATTCTTGAAGTGAATGATATGTTTTCTGAAACTTTTGGTTACAGTAAAGAACTGATAACAGGTAAAAATTTTGCTGATATTTTATCTGCTGAAAGCCAGGCTCACTTTACAGAAAATTTTGAATCCTTTAAGCTCAATGGAAAAGTATCTGCCGAATTAATTGTTCTGCATAATAACGGTGAAAAGATAATTACATCAATAAATGGAAAAATAACCCGGAATGCGGACGGAAAATTCAAACAATCGCATTGCATACTGACAGATATAACAAAACAAAAACTGTCGCAAATAAAACTTGAAGAACAGGAAGAAAGTTATCGAACCCTGACTCAATCATCTCTTGATGCAATTTATGTACTCAGAGGCAAAAGGCTGTTGATGGTTAACCCCGCGTGGGAAAAATTGTTCGGGTATACCTCAGATGAAGTAGTTAATGACGAATTTGATATAATGAATATTGTTGCACAGGAAAGTATTTCTTTCATTTCAGATAAATTTGATAATAGCGGAAATAATATTCATACATTTCCTTCCGAATACGAATTTAAAGGTAAAACCAAAACCGGAGAAATAATTTTTATTGATGCTGTTGTAACTGAAATAATATGGAAAGGTGAAAAAGCTTACCAGGGGATTTACCGGGATATAACAGACAAAAAATTTTCTGAATCAGCATTAATGGAGTCAGAAAAAAAATACAGGCAGGTAATCGAAAACGCTTCTGACCTTATTTATACAACGGATCGCAGCGGAAATTTTACTTACGCAAACGCAACACTGCTTAACAGTCTTGATGTTTCACTTGAAGAAGTGACCAAACATAATTTCCGTGAACTTGTTTTACCTGAATATAAAAATAAACTGGTAACTCATTACATGCGCCAGGTTCTTGAACAGAAACCAAATACCTATATTGAATTTCCATTCAAAACCAAAAATAATGGTATTAAGTGGTTTGGTCAGAATGCTACTATAAAATTTGAAAAGGGCGAGTATGTTGGTTTTCATGTCATAGCAAGAGATATCACAGCTTTAAAAATGACTGAGATAGCCTTAAAAGAAAATGAAGAAAAGTATCGTGAAATATTTGAAAACAATCCTCATCCTATGTGGGTCTATGATCTTGAAACACTCCAATTCATTGATGTGAATGAAGCCGCAGTAAATCATTACGGCTATTCAAAAGATGAATTTTTAAAGATGGTAATAACTGATCTGTCTCCACTCGAAGATGCTCTCGATCTCAATAAAAAATCCGTAAAAACTGAAAAAAATAATGTCATAACATTACGCCATAGCAAAAAAGACGGAACCATCATTAGTGTTGAAATAGTATCACATAGTTTACCTCCGTTGAAAAAAAGAAATTGTAATTTAGTCCTGGCAACTGATATAACTGAAAGACTTGAAGCGCGCAATGAACTGATACAGGCAAAAGAACATGCAGAAGAAATGAATCGCCTTAAAACAAGTTTCCTTAATAATATGAGCCATGAAATCCGGACACCAATGGTTGGCATACTTGGCTTTACATCAATTTTGTATGATGAAGTAAAAAAACCTCAGTTAAAAGAAATGTGCGAAACAATTCTAAACTCAGGGAAACGATTAATGGATACAATTAATCTGATACTCGATTTATCAAGGATTGAAGCAAACAAAATTGAAGTGAAAGTATCGCAGCTTGATCTGATCGATGAAACAAAAAAGATATTGAAATCCCTATCCATTATAGCTGAAGACAAAAAACTGCTTCTCGAATTTCACCCGCTGGTCAGCAGTGCGGAAGTATTAATAGATAAACAAATCTATAACCGCATTCTGAATAATCTTGTTGGCAACGCAATTAAATACACACCCAAAGGAAAAGTTATCGTTGAGATCAACACAGTCTCAAGAAAATCTAAAAGCTGGATTGAGCTTAAAATAATTGATACAGGAATTGGCATCCCCAAAGAAAGCCAGCAATTTATTTTTGATGAGTTCAGGCAGGTAAGTGAAGGTCTAAGCCGCAAGTTTGAGGGAACCGGTTTGGGACTCACAATAACTAAAAAATTATTAGAACTAATGCATGGAGAAATATCAGTGGAAAGTGAAGTAGGAAAAGGTTCAACTTTCAAAGTGATGATACCAACACAAAACGGTATAATGTCCGGTAACAATGATCAGAACGAAAATATTCCTGATTTATCTAATGACAGTCAGGCACAGACCGGAGATTTAAAACCTATTATACTGCTCGTGGAAAATGATCCGGCAAGTATAGATGTGACAAAATTCTTTTTAAGGAACAAGTTCAATGTCGATGTTGCACAGAACGGCCAGGAAGCTTTATCTAAAGCTTCAGTTGCAAGCTATGATGCCATTCTAATGGATATAAATCTCGGCAGCGGAATGACCGGGTTGGAAGCAACAAAAGAAATAAAAGCGTTACCCGGTTATGGATCAACACCAATAATTGCATTAACCGCCTTTGCAATGGAGGGCGATAAGGAAGAATTTTTAGAGGGAGGGTGTACACACTATTTATCAAAACCGTTTGATAAAAAAACTATTATTGAGTTGTTGACAAAACTGACTGCCCGAAATCAAAAGTAAATGAAGAAAAATTATTTGAACCAGGTGGAAATTAAAATTCGTTTAACTTCAAATATCATTTCACATAAACAGATTTAATGTTGACAAACTCGCGTATTCCGAATACAGAAAGTTCCCTTCCATAACCCGAATCTTTTATTCCGCCGAAAGGTAAACGAGGATCAGATTTAACAAAATCATTTACGAAACAACATCCTGCTTCAAGTTTTTCTCTGGCTATTTTTTCTCCGCGTTTGTGATCATTAGTAAACACTGCAGCGCCAAGTCCGAATGAAGTAGAATTTGCAACTTCAATTCCTTCTGTTTCATCTTTAACTTTTATTAATGAAGCGACCGGACCAAATAATTCATCGTCGTAAGCTGGCATTCCCTTTTTAACATTTGATAAAACAGTAGGCGGATAGTAAGCACCCATTAATTCAGGAATAATTCCGCCTAATAATAATTTCGCACCCTTATTCAAACTATCGTTTACCTGCTGATGTAATTCATCACGAAGTATTTTATTTGCCTGAGGACCAAGATGATTTTTTTCATCAAACGGATCGCCCATTTTTTTTGATTTCATTTTATCAACAAAAAGTTCTTCAAACTTTGAGTAAATACTTTCAACAATGATAAAACGTTTTGCAGCTATACAACTTTGACCGCCGTTTATTAATCTTGATGTCACACAAATGTCAGCGGTTGTTTCCAGGTCAGCATCCTCAAGAACTAAGTATGCATCACTTCCGCCAAGTTCAAGAACTGTCTTTTTTAATGAATTCCCTGCTGCTGAAGCTACTGCCCTGCCGGCGGGTACACTTCCTGTTAATGTAACAGCACGAATATTTTTATCTTCAATTAATCCTGAAGCATACTTTGAAGAGGCAATAACACTCCTGAATAAATTTTTATGAAACCCTGCTTCGGTAAAAACATTTTCAATAGCAAGTGAGCATCCGGTTACATTAGATGCGTGTTTTAGAATTCCTGTATTACCAGCTATCAAAGCCGGTGCTGCAAATCTGAATACCTGCCAGAAAGGAAAATTCCACGGCATGATTGCGAGTACAGGTCCAAGCGGTCGGTAGGTTACAAAACTTTTTGATGCTTCGGTTTTAATTGATTCATCATATAAAAACTTTTCTGCATTCTCAGCATAGTATTCACAAACCCAAGCACATTTTTCAACTTCTGCCCGTGACTGGCTGACAGGTTTTCCCATTTCAACAGTCATGATATAAGATAAATTTTCTTTCCGAGCCCTTAAAACTGATGCAGCATTTTTCATTAAGTCGGATCTTAATTTAATATCCGTTTCTGACCACTCTTTAAAAGATTTGTAAGAAGACTCACCTATCGCAGCTAATTCAGCAACAGTCATCTCTTCATACTCATTTATCAATTCATTGTTTGCCGGATTTACAGACCTTAGCATTTGTTCATCCTTATTTTATTCTTTTAATGACGACAAGAGTTTTATCATCATTGTATGCACCATTTTTTGAATATTTGATAACATCATCAAGTATCGAATAAGTAATTTCTTTCGGAGACAGAGTCTGAAGTTTCTTTAATAGATCCATTAATCGTTGTTCACCATATTCATCAAAGTCACTGTTGGTGGCTTCGGTAAGTCCGTCCGAATATATAAGAAGAACATCGCCGAGACTGAAATTAATGTTATCAACATTATAAGTTGCCTGCGGAGCAGGACCTAATACAGGGCCGGTAGGATGCAGCAGAATAACTTCTTTAGTTTTTTCTTTTATAAAGATCGGAGGATTGTGACCGGCATTCGCATATAGGAATAATCCGCCTTTGTCCGTAGATAATTCACCGTAAAACAAAGATGCAAATTTATCGTCTGCAAAAATTTTATTTACAAGCTGATTCATTCTTTTCATGAGCGGAGAGATTTTTATTTCAAAGTTGCAAGCCATTCGCATTGCACCGGAGATATACATTGCCTCTGCTGACGCGCTTACGCCTTTGCTCGCCGCATCTCCAACAATAACTGCAATGCGGTCAGAGTCATCTCCTATTTCCATATAATCAAAAAAATCACCACCGACTATTTCTGCAGGGTTTGTAATTCCAAACAATTCAAAATTTGAAAAACGAAATTCATGTTCAGGCAAAATACTTTTCTGAAGTTCACGTGCTTTGTCAATATCAGCCTTTAGATTATGCGCGCTTGCAGAATATCGTCTTTGTTTTATCTGTGATGTTAAAGCAGTAGCTATTATGTTAAGAGTGAAATATTGTCCCTCATCAACTTCATTAATATTCAGTGCGAGTAAAAATTCAAAATATGGTTTCCCGTTAATTTTTATTTTATCACCCACACCTGATGCAGAATATTTAAATATACCTTTGCTTCTGAGTACGGTATTTGTTTCACTTGCTAATACTGTTCTTTCTTTAGCAACATATTCAAAGATCGGGTACTCATCAATGTTCAGTTTGAAATCATTATTTATTTTTTCAACGCTGCCGGTCTGGTACAATATTTTATAAGCAGCTTCATCTTTGATTAAAGCCCAAATTCTGCCGCCGCTGACATTTATATTCTGATGTTCAACAATTTCATTCAGTACTGCTATCAGCATCTCATCTTCAGTACCGAATTTTTTTAATGCAATGGTTTCCACCATTTTATATAGTTTTCGCTGATCCATAAACTCCGATATGGTTTTCTTTTTTTTGTCAGTTTATTCTGAATAAAAATTAATCATCTTCTCAATTGCATCTTTACAAACCGGGCAAAAATTATCTACAGAAATTGATTTCATTGAACAATCCTGCTTTGGTCTGTAAACTCCTTTAGCTACATAACCTCCGCCTTCAAAAGCGCCGACAATCTTTTCATACTTCTTGTCTGATGGGGTTGGAACCGGTATATCGTTATCAACAAGATTCTTCCACTTTGATTCGAAATTAACCAATGTAGTAATATTCGGTTCCAAAGGTTCAACATCGAGAGGATAAAAATCATTGTAGGCTACATCTGATGTATAATATTCATCTGCCAGAAATGCGAAACCATGTCCAAACTCATGAGCGAATACATATTCTTCATATTTATTTTTACTTACACAAACTGAATAATGATTGTAAATAGCACCGCCGCCGTATTTATCAGAATTAACGAGTATGTAGATCTGATCATAAGGCGCGTTTGATGCAACATCACGCAATGATTTATTGTCAGAGGTCATCAGGTAACGTTCCAGGTCAAATGTATAGAAGGTAGAATTAACAAGAGTATTTTTCCAGATATTGTCCGCAGGTATATCAGTTCCTGATTCTTTTGAAGGTGCGGTAACTCCCCAGATGTTAAATTTATCTTTGTTTTCTTTGTAAGGTGTAGCTTTAAAAAGAAAACCGGAAAATTTTTCGCAGTCTTTTTTGAATAGTTCCATCTCAGATGCAGTGTAACCATCCGGAATGATTACAACATCAACCTTCTGTGAAGGATCACCGGAATAGACAACTTTGAAAGAATCGTAAGTTTTATTTCTCTCTTTTTTAATGAAATAGTTTGCAGGATCAATTTTATATTCAAATTTTTTGATAAGATTATTTTTTTTATCTCTGCCATAAAATTCAGCAATACACTTCTTTTTGGGAAAAGGCATTGTGACTGTTTCACTGAAAGATTTTGAAGTCACAGTTGCTTCATCGGTTGTCTGCCATTCGTGAAATAAAGTTGAATATGTTCTTGAATATATTTCTTTCTGAGTTTGTTCATCACGAAGTACAAATTTATAACTGCCGTAATTAAATATATCAATCAGGTTAACTTTTGAGCCACCCCAGTAAGGTTCTTCAATCAGTTCATCAAAAGTATAAAAGTCATTGTTTTTATCACCGCTATGGAAATAGTCAAGGCGAAGTGTTTTGTTTTCAAAATATTCTTCAAAATTAATTTGTGCAAATGTTAATGAAGAAAAACAGAGCATAAGGATAAGTGATTTCATATAGAACCCGATCTTTATTTGGAAATGAATTATGTTTTTTTGTTTGGATCATTAATGTGGACAACCCTTTGCGGGAATGGTATTTCAATATTCTGCTTAATAAACTCCTCGTATATTTTTTCCCTTAATTCACACTGTAATGAAAAAGCATTTCTGTAATCTTCCGTTCGGACTGAAAGCCGGACATTAACTGCTGAATCACCAAATGACATTAAATTTAATTCTGGCTGAAAATCTTTCAACACCAATGGATGTTGATTCGCAATTCCTAAAACAATGTCTCTTACTTTTTTTACGTCGGTTCCATAAGCAACCCCGACTTCAACCAAAACCCTGGTGTTGATATTGGGATAAGTAATATTAATGATTTGAGATTTTACAATTTCATTATTGGGTATGATGAGAATATTATTATCAAAGTCGATGATCTTTGTACTTCTAACTCCGATTTCTACAACATCGCCTGTTTGATTATTTCCGAATCTTATCCTGTCGCCGATGCGGAAAGGCCTGTCAAGCATAATTATAAACCCGGAAATCATATTTGAAAGAGTATCCTGCGCTGCAAGTGCTATAGCAAGAGATCCAACACCAAGAGAAACCAAAAGTCCGCTTATATCAACATTAAACTTTGAAAGAACTATTACGATACATATAGCAGCATAAACGAACCTGGCAATTTTTTTAAGCAGAGGGAAAAGACTTCCGCTCAGGTTTCTGTTTTCCTCAGATTTGATTTTATTTGTATACCAGTCGAATCCAAGATTAATGACTTTAAAACCGGTTACAAGCACTAAAATCATTAACACAACGAACAATATATATTCAGAGGCTAAGACTAAATCATCGAGATAAGGATAATTCTGTTCGAGGTTCAGTTTGGAAGTACCAATGATAAAAAGATATTCACTGACAAGATTTCTCAGACTTAAATATATACTGCCTAATATCAGACTTCTGTAAAGGAGTGATTCAAAAAGTGCAAGTAGTTTATCATCGAGATCAGTTTCAGTTTTACTTACGAATGGTTTAAGAATTTTTTTTGATATAAAACTGACAAGTTTAGATAAAAATATTCCTATAATAATAATGAGTGCGGATATTACTATTTGATAGAGAATGTCACTTGCAAGTAAATCCCGTAAAGATGTAAACAATGAAGTCATCTAATGAGTTTCCTCGAACCCGGTTTTATTAATTCTATTCCCTTCTTACACAGTTCACATTCATCACCGTTAAAAGAAACAGCCTCAATTTGCATTGTGCTGAATTGCGGGTAACCGAAATTTACTTTGCCATTACTTCGGTCAACGATATATCCTACACCAACAACTTCAGCTCCGAAAGATTTGACTATATCAATCACCTCAAAAACTGAACCGCCTGTTGTAACTACATCTTCACACACTAAAACTTTTTCACCTTCAGCGAGTGAGAATCCTCTTCTTAAAACTAATGACTTATCTTCGCGCTCGGCAAATATGCTTCTTTTCTTTAATAACCTGGCAACTTCCTGACCGACAACAATACCACCAATTGCAGGTGCAATTACCGTATCAATAACATTTGACTTAAAATGATCTGCAATTTTTGAACATAACAATTCTGAATACTCGGGATGCTGAAGTACCTTTGCACACTGGAAATAAATATTGCTGTGTCTTCCTGAAGTAAGCAGAAAATGTCCTTCGAGCAAAGCACCGGTTTGTCTGAAAATGTTCAGAACATAATTTTCACTTGAATTCATCAGAGTTTTTCCCTTCTGTTAGCTTAAGGCTAATCCCCGTTAAAATTAAATATGTTTTTGTTTTGATAAGCAGGTTTAATCCTTTAAATGAGTCCGTCAATTTTTGATGCAAGGATAAAATCATTTTCAGTGACACCGCCTTCGCTGTGTGTGGAAATCGTAACGCGTACTTTATTCCATCCGTAAATTAAAATATCAGGATGATGATTCATTTCTTCTGAAGGCACTGCAATTTCATTAATCAGTTTTATTGCGGATATAAAATCTTTAAGAATGAATTCTTTTTCCAACTGGTTATTGCTAAAGCTCCAGCCTTTAATACTTCCTAGTTTTCTCTGAATTTCATTTGTTGTAAGTACAGCCATCAAGACTCCATCTTTATGTATTAGTTGCAAATTTAGACAAAAAAAAGCGTATTAGAAATAATACGCTTTTGTAATTGAAATGTTTATTTATTTTAATTTGAATCAGTCTTTTCCTTTGCCTCGTTTGAAATATCAGAATTGCTATCGTCATTTATGAAGACGAGTTCATCCGTATTTTCAAAATGTTTGGCAATTATTGTTGAACCATCTTTGAAAGAACTTCTCAGGATTTCTTCAGCAAGAGGATCTTCAACATACTTTTGAATTGCTCTCCGTAAAGGTCTTGCGCCATATTTTTGATCGAATCCTTTATCTACCAGGAAGTGTCTTGCTGTTTGATCAAGAGTTAATTCCAGTTTGTTCTCTTTGATATTTTTGAACAGATCCTGTAACTCAATATCAATTATTTTTAGTATGTCTTCTTTTTCTAGATTTCTAAAAACTATTGCTTCATCAATCCTGTTAAGAAACTCTGGATTAAAAAGTTTTCTCATTGCATCTTCTACAGTATTCTTAAGACTTGAGTACCTGTCTTCAGCCTTTTCTCCGCCAAAACCGAATGAGCCGATATTTTTAATATCTCTCGCCCCGATGTTTGAAGTCATAATAATAATGGTGTTCTTAAAATCTACTCTTCTTCCTAAACTGTCTGTAAGAACTCCATCATCAAGCACCTGAAGAAGTATGCTGAAAATATCAGGATGTGCTTTTTCAATTTCATCAAACAAGACGACTGAATAAGGTTTACGTCTTACTTTTTCGGTTAGCTGTCCGCCTTCTTCATAACCTACATATCCCGGAGGTGCGCCAACCAGACGTGAGAGTGAAAATTTTTCCATGTATTCGCTCATATCAATTCTTATCAAAGCGTTTTCAGAATCGAAAAGATATTGAGCAAGCACTTTACACAATTCTGTTTTTCCAACGCCTGTTGGACCGAGGAAAATGAAACTGCCAATTGGCCTGTTCGGATTTTTTAATCCGGCACGTGTCCTTCGAATCGCTTTTGTTAACTTTGAAACTGCTTCATCCTGTCCAACGATGAAATTTTTCAATGCATCTTCCATATGCAGAAGTTTTTCAGATTCAGTCTGCGCAACACGATTAACAGGAATTCCGGTCATCATTGCGACTACGGTTGCAATATCTTCTTCTACCACATCGTGAACAATATCCCGAGTTTTAATTTCCCAGTTCCTCTTTGCTGTTTCCAGTTCTGACTGCAAATTACGTTCTCTGTCTCTAAGCCTTGCTGCTTCTTCATAATCCTGGCGTTTAACAACAGCAGCTTTTTCCTGACGAACTTTGTCGATATCGCCTTCAAGATCAAGTACTTCTTTTGGCACTTCAAAATTGCCCATATGAACTCTTGAACCTGCTTCATCAAGTACATCAATGGCTTTATCCGGAAGATGTCTGTCGGTTATATAACGGTTACTTAATTTCACAGCAGAATCAATAGCATCTTTTGTGTATTTAACATGGTGATGTTCTTCATACTTAAATTTTATATTGTTAAGTATTTGAAGAGTCTCATCATAACTTGGCGGTTCAACCATTACTTTCTGGAAACGTCGGTCTAAAGCGCCGTCAGTTTCAATGTGTTTTCTATATTCATCAAGAGTGGTGGCACCAATACACTGAATATCACCTCTTGCTAATGCAGGTTTAAACATGTTTGAAGCATCAAGTGATCCCGAAGCGCCGCCTGCGCCAACAATAGTATGAAGTTCGTCGATAAAAAGAATCACGTCTCTTGCTTTTTCCAGTTCGTTCATCAATGCTTTCATTCTTTCTTCAAACTGACCGCGGTATTTTGTTCCTGCAACTAAACCTGCTAAATCTAAAGTTACCACACGTTTTTCCTGCAGAATACGCGGAACTTTTTTCTGTATAATACGAA
>JAEXTA010000209.1 GCA_023453665.1 Bacteroidota bacterium
CTTAACCTGAATCCGATTGAATCCACAGTTTCGTCAAGAAAATTATTCCTGAACCTGAACACTGCGTAATGTTCAGAATCGCTCTGAACATTCTGGTACATATATGCTATTGCAGCAGGATCAATTGTTATATCTATCCGGGCAATGGAATTATCATCAAAAAGTTTCCAGCTTTCATTATAAGTTTGCGGGTAAGTAATGGTGAAAGGAATCAAGATGAATAAGACAAGAAACATTTTCATGCTATGGTAATCAATTTTCATAATCGTAATCTTAATTTGTAATAAAAAATCCTCACCTAAATTTAATTTGAACTGAGGATTAATCAAATGTGAAATTCGGAACCGTTCAAGGAGTGAAAAGTTTTATATCAGATAAGTTAAGTTCAGTGAGAAATTAATTTTCAAATGACAACAGCCGGTTATAGATGAAATCAAATGTAAAAGTTTTGCTTATTGTTTTTCTGTCAACATACTCAGCAATTTTTTTAAGCCGGTCAGGTATGCCTAATATTTTTTCCTGTGCCTTTGAAGCTATTTCATTTAAACCTGTTACCAGTTCAATGTTCCAGAATTTAATAGCTTCTTCAACAATTGATTTATATTCCCAGGGACCATAGATGCCGACCCGTCTCACAACATCAGCCATTTCTTTGAAGTGATTCATGGCTATACCCGGCATCTCAATAGCAGGCATAACTGAAGCAGCGGAAATCATTGCCCTGTTAGGATCGATTGTAAGTATTTCTTTAAAAGCATTTCTGTAAAACGAAAAATGTTTTGCTTCGTCTGATGCTATATTGTAAAGGATACCATTTAGTAATGGTTCATTGTCACCAGCAAGTTTGCCGGTATTTTTATGTGAGATTTGTGTTGCACGTTCCTGCAGTGTTGTGTAAACAAAAACTTTGTAGGGATCATTATCCCAATCGGGATTGAAGCCCGCTTCCTGGTAATGATACTGCATGATTTCAATTTCTTTAAAATTAAAAATGCGGCTGTCGCGTACATAATCCCTTAATACACCACCGTGACGGTCCTCTTCAGCAGTCCACATATTAGTCCACTTAGCCCAAAAACTATCATCGCCAAGGTATTTTGAAATTAGCCTGTGAAAGTGCGGAAGACCTTCTTCGGTTAAAAGATTTATCGCGAGTGCAACGCGAACAGAATCATGAAGACTTCGTGTCCGTTCTTTGAGCTTAACTATATTGCTAAGCTGATCATCATTCATTTTTTCATCAGCAGGAAGAAAATCACTTGAGAACCAGAGTTTTCGCTTTGATATATGTGATTCAATCCATTCTTTAACTTTGATTTCAATATGTTTCAATGCTTCAGCTTTTGCCATTGTTTCAAATGCTAAATTGTTAACTGATGGAATGACAATATCCATTTATATCCTTGGTAAATGAGTTTTAGATCGTTTTAATTACTTTGCGAGGATCTCAGCAGGATAGATTGAATGCGGAGTGATCTATCACCAAAATAGGGATGCTGAAATAATCTATTAGCAAGATAAGTTTGGAAAAGATCAAATGGTAGTGAATTATCATTAACCTGAAAAGATTTCTCATCAAACTTAAATGCTGAGCAGTGCAGCAATCCTGCTGTCTGATTGCTGTGTGAGTTTCTATTTAACTGCTTTTTTTGTTTTTCCTTTTGAAGGATTTATTTTTATCAAAACTTTTAAATGACTTAGAATCTTTTTTGAATCTGTTACGGTTGTCACTTCTTGAACGATTTTTATTCCCTGAGCTGTTTCTCTTTTGTTCCCGGCTTTTGGATTCAGCAACCTCAAGAGTTATCTGACGTTTTTTGAATTGTTTGTTCTGGAATGCTTTTAATACAGTTTCTGAAAAGTCAGAATCAATTTCAAAAAAAGAAAAAGTTTTTAGTATTTCGATTTCACCTATTTCAATGTCTTTAATTCCCGTGTATTCATTAATCAGGCCCATTAATGAACCGGGTTTAAGGTCATCAGTTCTGCCAAGATTTATAAAGAATCTCGTGAAGCCTTCCACATTACCTTTCTGTTTACCGGTACTTTTTCTGTCAGATGGCGCACTTAAATCAGAACTGTGCCTGTAATAATCGAGGAAGCGGTTAAACTCAACTGATACAAATTTTTTAATCAGTTCCTCGCGGTCAAGCCATTCCAGTTTTCTGTAAATATCCGGTAACAGGGGATCGATCTGTGTGTAGTCAACTTCAACTTTTTCCATTCTGTCGATTAAATGGAATAACTGTTTCTCACAAATTTCTTTCCCTGAAGGTACGTCAGCAAATGAAAATTTTTTATTGAGATGTTTTTCAATCTGGTTCAGTCTGCCTTTCTCTTTCAGGTTTGCAATTACAATAGAAACACCTTTGCGTCCTGCACGCGCGGTTCTGCCGCTTCTGTGTGTGTACAGGTCAAGTTCTTCAGGCAGATTAAAATTAATTATGTGAGTAAGGTTATCTACATCAAGTCCGCGTGCAGCAACATCAGTTGCGACAAGCAGTTTCAAATGTTTGATCCTGAATTTATTCATCACGGTATCACGCTGTGCCTGTGAAAGATCACCATGAAGCGCATCGGCATTGTAACCGTCTTTCATTAGCAGGTCGGCTACTTCCTGTGTTTCTCTGCGCGTCCTGCAAAACACAATTCCGTAAACATCAGGATTAAAATCAACAATGCGTTTTAGAGCAAGGTATCTGTCTTTGGCATGAACTAGATAACATACGTGTTCGATGTTTTCCGCTCCTGCATTTTTTCTGCCGATTGTAACTTCAACCGGATTTTTCATGTACCTGCTTGCTATCGCCGCAACTTCTTTCGGCATTGTAGCTGAAAACAAGAGAGTGTTTTTTGATTTCGGTGTTTCTTTAAGTATTGCTTCAAGTTCTTCACGGAAACCCATGTTAAGCATTTAATCAGCCTCATCAAGCACAACGGTTTTTACTGAAGAAAGATTTACAACGTTACGGTTTATCAGGTCAACTAACCTTCCGGGTGTTGCTGAAATTATGTGCACACCGCTTTTAATTTTTTGTATTTGTCTTTCAATGCTGGATCCGCCGAACACCGCAGCAATTTTAACACCTTCTTTATATTTGGCGAAAGAAGAAAGATCATCGGATATCTGAAGACAAAGTTCTCTGGTAGGGCTTAAGATTAAAAACTGAACATTGTTATGATGAGTATTCGTGTTCTGAATAATCGGCAATCCAAATGCAGCGGTTTTGCCGGTACCTGTTTGTGCAAGTGTAACTATATCATCTTTTGATTCTTCAGCTAAAAGCGGGATAACCTGTTCCTGTACCGGTGTCGGGGTTTCAAATCCTAATTCATCTATGGCTTTAAGTATGTTTTTTTCAATTCCTAACTCACTAAACGATTTCATTAATTTCCTGAATAATTTTGATATACATTCCGGATTGATTCCGGCATACAAATCTACCACTAAATATCCACAAAACGAATTAACATTTTTGCAGTGATGATTGCACCTCAACAGGCAATTCACTTAAAGTACCAGTTTTATCTGCATCTGCATTAATTACACTTATCAGTTTAGCGTCTTAATTAGGTAAAAAAACTTTATATATTGACAAAATAACAAATTATTTTTAGGTTACTGTACGTCAACGTATAGTTTATGCAATAATAAACGTTCAGGTACAGGATGAATCAAAAAATATATCTTCAGGCTGAAATAATCAGCAAATTACACATATCATTACCACAACTGCTTGAATGGGAGAAAGAAAAACTTATAAAGCCTGCCGGAGTGGATGAGGATAAGATACCTTTTTACACTCAGGACACTTACAATGAATGTGAAAAGATTCTTAAACTGATTGAACTTGGTTATGAACTTGCCTCAATCTCAAAGATCATAAAAAAAGTAGGCCTTCCGGTTGAATCCGAATCAAAGAACAAAAACACTGCAGTAAAATATTTGACTGTCGGTGAACTTGCTCTGAAGATTGATGTTTCACCAAGGACAATAAAACACTGGGAGGACAAAGGCATTATCGAATCTGATATGCGAAGCGATGGTGGATTCAGGTTATACTCAGAAGTATATGTTTTTTTCTGTAACCTGATACTTGATCTTCAGAATTTCGGGTACAGTCTTGATGAAATAAAGATCATCTCAGATTATTTCAGGGATTTTATTTCCTTACAAAATAATCTTGAGATTTATGAGAAAGATGATGTTGCTAAAAAGTTAGAATTGATTCAGGCAGAAATCGACAGGCTTTTTAATAAAACGGCAAAGCTTAAAGAAGGTATTGAAAGATGGGAGGAACTGCTCAAGAAAAAGAGAAAAGAGATTACAGCAATAAAAACCAGGAATACGAAAAGGGAATAAATTGAATTACATAAAAATATATTCTGAACTTAAATCATTTTTTGAAAGTCCCGGCATTGATATAACACATAATGAACTTGACTTAAAAATTCAAAGAATACCCTTTGTCTCAAAAAGTGCGTTGTTCAATCCTGCCGGTGAAGAAAAGAATTACGCAAAAAAATTATTTAACTCTCTGCTGAATTATTATCTCGGGAGAAACACTTTTTCAAAAGATTATATCTTTAACGTACTAAACAAACCTGATGAAAAGGTAATTGAAAATAATCAATTCGATTACGTTGTTTTCAGTAACTGTTCTGCAGCTAAAACAAATGAAGTTATAATACTGCTTCACGGACTGAATGAAAGAAGCTGGGACAAGTATCTACCTTGGGCATATACGTTATTGAAACAAACCGGCAAAACAGTACTGATGTTTCCTTTATCTTTCCATATGAACCGTGCGCCGAAGGAATGGAGCGATCCGCGATTGATGAAACAGGTATCTATCGAAAGAATGAACCTTCTGCCCGGACTTGAATGTTCATCTTTTGCAAATGCTGCATTGAGCACTCGTATTCAGTTTTTGCCGAAAAGATTTCTACTGTCCGGCTTGCAGACGTTTGAAGATATTAATTCTTTAATGAATGAAATCCGCCCCGGAAAAAATACATTGATTGATAGAAATGCTTCGATAGATTTTTTCTGTTATTCAATCGGTTCATTTCTTGCTGAAATACTTTTTATGTGCAACTTTAACAATCTTTATTCTGGCTCAAGACTTTTTAATTTTTGCGGTGGTTCTACACTTGATCTCACAATGCCGGTTTCAAAAGCTATTATGGATAGTGAGGCAGATATAGCCCTAAAAGAATATTACAGCAAGGAGTTTGAAAAAGATATTGACAGGGATGAAGTTCTATCAACAAGATTAAAAAAACTTGACGATTGCGGTTATTCTTTTTTAAGTATGCTGGGAGCTGAGAAGTTCCGGAAGTTCAGAGAAGACAGATTATCTCAGATGAAGGAAAGGATAAAAACATTAATTCTTGTGAAGGATAAAGTATTCAGCCCCTATGCAATTGCTAAAACATTTCCTGCAAAAACATCAGGTGAGGTTGTTGTAAAAGATTATAGTTATGACTATTCACATGAAAATCCTTTCCCGTTAAAAAATGATATAGCAGATTTAGTTGATAATGCGTTTGGTGAAACATTTAAACTTGCTTCTTCTTTTCTGACATAAAATTTTAATTTAAAGAAACCGGGTGAATTTTAAAGTGATCTTTTTCCCACCTGATATCTGCAATGTATGCCTCTTTAAGATCTCTGATATGATCTTTTAATTTTGCTTTGGGAAAGAATATGAAGAACTCATCCCGCATAATTTGATCAGGGTTATCCGCATTACTTAATTGGAATTCAACACCGACTTGTTTTGTGAATTGTAAGGCTGCTTCCTTCATGGTTGCAGCCTTAATATGTAA
>JAEXTA010000240.1 GCA_023453665.1 Bacteroidota bacterium
TTTAATTTTCCTGCAGGAGTCGTTCGTTCATTAAATATTTCTCCCGACGAAGAAACAGGAATCGGTAAGTGGACCAAAGAAGATTTTATTAAGAGGTTTAGAAATTATGGAACAGAAGAAGCAAAGAATATCCCGGTCGATATGAATAAAGATTTTAACACACCAATGCCATGGCTGATGTACACAGGAATGACAGATGAAGATCTTGGTGCAATTTATGATTATCTCAGAACAGTTTCTCCTGTTAAAAACAAAGTTGAAAGATTTACTTTAGCGAAAAAATAATTCGGAATTATTTTTCAGTATTTGTTAAGCCGTTCATTATAAGGACGGCTTTTTATTTTCCATGTTAATCCGTTATTCATTTAAGAGGTTGTGTGTTAATTAAAAAATGGTAGCCGCAGGCTTAAGCCTGCGATATTAAACTATAAACGCAACCTGAAGGTTGCGGCTACCGGAACAAATTGGATTTTCACAAAGCCTCTTGAGTGGAAAGATTAAACAAGGCAGACATTATTTGATATTCAGCAAATGATAGTTTTATTCAATCGTTGATTCTGGTGTTCATTTGAATTAGTTTTGATTGAAGGCAGGGAGAGAATATGAAGCAAGTCTTCAGAAAACTAACAAATTTAGTCTTTTGATATTCTTCTCGAGGGAATCATGAAAAAAATATTTCTTTTCTTATTTATTCTGACTGCACTTGAATATCTTTCCGCACAAACAGTTTCACCAAGAGTTGATATTCCGCTTAACATTTCAGATGGAATTGATTCCTGGGTTTTGAATGTCGGAGTTGATTCAACGGCTACAAATGGAATTGATCCACATTTAGGTGAAGCGCCGCTTCCTCCAATACCACCAACAGATATGTTTTACTGTGCTCTGGATCTTTATCCTTATGGTGTGCAAGCATTAGTTTGGAAGGATTACAGAAATGCACCATCATTTCCCTATACAGGCTCTCATCAACATAGACTTAAATGGCAGTTATCCTCCAATTCCAATGAGTTTTTGATTTCATACAACCTGCCAATCGGAATAACAATGGAAGTAAAAGATCTATTCGGAGGAGTATTATTTAACAGCGGAACATTATCCGGAGAAGGAACCTACTCAGTTCCTTACATTGAGCTTGGCTCTGCTAATGTTACGATGTACTATAATAATGTTGGCGGTGATCCAGCCGGACCGATATGGGGAATTTCTGCAACGT
Source organism: Bacteroidota bacterium (assembly GCA_023453665.1). Taxonomy (GTDB): domain Bacteria; phylum Bacteroidota; class Ignavibacteria; order Ignavibacteriales; family Ignavibacteriaceae. Next base: position 1,217 of record JAEXTA010000240.1, read on the forward strand.
CATTAAATTTCAGTCCTGTTCCGGTTGGTTCTACAGATACTTTGCAATTAACTATTTTTAACTATGGCTTATCAAATCCTTTAAACATTTCATCAGTTGAATTTACCAATTCTAACTTTACTATCCCACCTGATTCATTTCCGATTTTTATTGCACCGCAATCTTCATTAGATTTTTATGTGATTTGCACTGCAGCCTCAATATCACAATCCGGTTCAATGGAAATTATTCATAATGCTTCAGGATCACCTGCATATGTAAACTTATACTCTCCGCCTGGTTTACCTCCGGGTCCTCAGTTAGAATTTTCATCCAACGAGATAGTTTTTCCACAACAATTTCCTGGAACAGTTGACACAATTTCCGTAACTGTTTTCAATAATGGATATCTTAATTCGTTGAACATAAATTCTGTAAACTCAACAAATAATTATTTCAATATTCTGCCGGTTATTTTTCCGGTTGAAATCGAACCTCGCTCAAGTCACGAATTTTTTATTACCTATATTTCAGCGGATACATTACAAAATGGATTGCTGGAATTTAATCACAATGCCCCGGGTTCACCTTCAATACTGCATGTTAGATCAGCTGCTACAGGGGCACAGTGTGTTCTGAATGTTTCATCTTTATTTTTTACATCCGACCCTTCACAACGAATATTCTGGGTAACAAACACAGGTGTGGCTGATTCATTATTAATTACAAATATTATATCGACAAATACTCACTATTCGGTAATTCCGAATTCGTTTCCTGTTTCAGTACCGCCCGGTTCCACAAAAGTTTTTGAAGTAAATCTTAACTCAACCTCAGGTTCAGAATTGGGGACTCTCAGGGTGTATCACAATGCTGTTAATTCACCTGATTCAATAATAGTTGCAAACTATCTTTTAACACCGTTAACAGAATGCAGAATTGAAGTGGTCAGTGGTTTAGCTTCGGGAAATTTATTTTTTGGAACCCATCCTTTGGCAAACGACGGGCTTGATGAAATATTCAGTGAATCGAACCTGCCGCCTCTTCCCCCGGTCGGGGCATTCGACAAACGATTAATTTTACCAAGGAATAATTTTTCAGGGACACACAGTTCAGTCAGAGATATCAGGTCTGCCCCTGAATTTTTCATGGGTTCAAAAGAGTACAGAATTTCGTATCAAAAAAATATGGATAATGGCATTGAGATCCGATGGTATCTGTCTGATGGCATAAATGGTTTCATTCAGGATGTTATTAATGGTTCGTTCATTAATGTGTACATATCCGGGACAGGAAGTTTTGTAGTTCAAGATCCTGTTGCATTTAATACGCTTAAAATGCTGATTAATTATTCGGAAAATACACCGGTTGAATTGTTATCCTTTACAGCATCTTCAGCGGGTTCATCAGTTCATCTTAACTGGAGTACAGGCTCAGAAACAAATAATAATGGTTTCGAATTACAGAGAAGAAGTACAAACTCTGACTGGACCGTAGTTGATTTTCTACGAGGTAAAGGTACCTCATCAGAAAGAAATGATTACACATACACAGATGATGTTGCAGAGATAAATACGAGTGAAGTTTATTACCGTTTAAAACAAATAGACTTCGATGGAAGGTTTACATATTCAGAAGAAGTGAAAGTAAGCCTGATACCATTTAAGTATGAACTGTATCAGAACTATCCGAATCCGTTTAATCCGACCACGAAGATAAGTTGGCAGTCACCAGTCGGCAGTCATCAAACAATAAAAGTATATGATGTACTTGGCAATGAAGTAGCGACATTAGTAAATGAATACAAAGAAGCCGGTAGTTATGAAGTAGAGTTTGATGGGTCATCACTTGCAAGTGGAATGTACATTTATACACTAAGTGCAGGTAGTTTTACTTCAAGTAAGAAAATGTTGATTATAAAGTGATATAATCATTTTATCAGAAATCTCACTGGGAATGGTGATAAAATAGAATTTAATAATAAAATTTTGCTAGTTTGATTTTAAGCAACAAAACAGCTTAGTTATACCAAATAAATATATTCTTAATGAATAACAGGGTAGAAATATGAAAACAATTTTCACTTTTCTTTTAGCACTTCTTTTATTACAACCAATATATTCACAATGGCAGATGATGAACAGCCCGTTAGCTACACCGGATATTCAAAAAGTAGCTTATCATCCAGATGGATATCTCATTGCGATCACAGATGAAAATGAAGTTTTTAGAACTGACATAACTCAAAGTAATTGGAGTAAAGTCGCAACGTTAAACAAAGTTGCACAATGTTTATCAGTTAGCCCTTCAGGAATATTATATGCGGGTGTTATAGGTGGTTATCTTTATTCAACAGATACCGGGATAACCTGGAATGAAAAACAATTATTCCAACATTCTATATATTTTATAAAAGATTTGGAATTTGACACAGATGGAAATCTTTTTATGGTTTCATCTGGACATACCAGCATTCAACCATGTATTTATATTTCAAACGATGGGGGAAATAC
>JAEXTA010000242.1 GCA_023453665.1 Bacteroidota bacterium
CCTTTAATTACACCGATTGGTTTTATGCGAGCAACTTTTTTTGTTATGCCTTCATTGTGCATGACATCTACCACATCTGACACATCTTTATATGCGTCAGACATTTCTTCTGCTATTGTTGACCAGCCTTTTGCCTGAATCGTTACACCTCTTTGTTTTAGTTCTTCAACAAGATTTTTTCCTTTAGCATTCATCATCGCTTTTTTCCTGCTCAGATTTCTTCCGGCACCATGACATGAACTGCCGAAAGTTTCCATCATTGCCTTTTCTGTACCAACAGCAACATAGGAATATCTTCCCATATCACCGGGAATTAATACAGGCTGACCTATCGATCTGTATTTTTCAGGTATCATTTCACTACCCGGTGCAAACGCTCTTGTTGCGCCTTTACGATGTACGCAAACTTTTTTCTTTTCGCCATTAATTATATGATCCTCAACTTTGGCAATATTGTGGCAGACATCGTAAACAAGATTCCATTCAAGTTCTGATTTCGACATTTTAAAAGTATCCTGGAAACATTTTTTTGCAATGAACATTATAACCTGCCTGTTGTTCCATGCAAAGTTTGCTGCTGCCTGCATAGCTGATAAATAATTTTTTCCTTCACTTGAGTTTAAAGGCGCACATGCAAGCTGTTTATCCGGAAGTTTAATCCCAAAATCTTTGTTTGCTTTTAAAAGGATTTTCAAATAATCATCACAAACCTGATAACCAAATCCGCGTGAGCCTGTATGTATTTGAACAACAATTTGTCCTGAGAACAATCCCATGACTTCAGCGGCATTTGCATCATAAATCTCTTCAACAACATCGACTTCGAGAAAATGATTACCGGAACCAAGCGTTCCAACCTGGTCAAAGCCTCTTTCAAATGCGCGTTCGCTGACAACATCCGAATCAGCATGTTTTAAGAAGCCCTGTTCTTCAGTGTGTTCAATATCTTCACTTCTTCCTAATCCGTTTTCAATTGACCATGCAACACCCTGCGTCATCAATCTTTTAAGATCTAACTTTGCCAATTTTTTTATTGCGCCGCTTGCACCAACACCAGTTGGAACCCTGTTGAAAAGATTTTTAATGAGCGAATCAATTCTTGGTTGAACGAAATCGATATGCAGAGAAGTTGTTGCAAGTCTTACGCCGCAGTTAATATCATAACCAACACCTCCGGGAGAAATCACTCCATCATAAAAATCAGTTGCAGCGACACCGCCGATTGGAAATCCATATCCCCAATGAATATCAGGCATCGCAAGGCTGTACTTCTGAATTCCGGGAAGATGCGCAACATTCTGTACCTGCTTAAGTGCATCTTCGTTTTTCATGTCGCGTTCAAGCATTCGTTCGGAAATGTAAATCCTGCCTGGCACTTTCATATTCTCATCCTGCGGAATTTCCCACAGGTTTTTGGTAATACGCTTTAGTTCTATACCGTTGATGATCATTTATATATCGAAAATAATTCTTGTTTTAACTTGTCCGTTCAATTCTTCTATTTCCATCTGATGATAAGTGACTGCTTTTACTTCTGCTTTAAGTTTTATCTCTGAAAGATCGAAGCTGCTTCCTTTGAGATTTGATGTTAGATAAAATTCATCTTCTTTTTCTGATATTTTTATTTCTTCAATAGTTGTCATCAGCCAGTATTTTTTCTGAAATAAAAAATTCAATTCACTGATGAAAGTAACCAATAATGTTTCAATAGAAAATGAAGATAGTTCTATATGCTTCGGATCTGACTGAGAAAAGTGAACTTGCTCACAAATAACTTCTTTCCAGGCATAAGCAGAAAGAGAGAAAAGCTCTTCCAGAGATGAAGCTGAAATATCAACAGCGATATCTGCAGTATGATCCACAAAAGTATAACCCGAAGTCAAATTGTTTCCGTAATTTTATTATGTAATTTAACACTCAATTTTTTCAAATTCATTAAACAGGATTTATATAATGTCCTAATTTTCCATTAGTCATCCCGATGGCATTGCCATTCGGGATCTAATGAGTGGGTGTGGATTCTGAAATAAATTCAGAATGACACGCTATATCATTTTATTATTGTGAAATCAATACTCTTCTGATTAACGAGTTTATCTGTTCATAAAAAATTTTAACCATCAGTTTAATCAGTATACCATTGACTTATGCATAACTTATCAGAGCATCAAAAAGGATTTATCGCTGTTTTCATAACCGCCATACTATGGAGTTCCGGCGGATTGTTCATTAAGCTGATCTCACTTGATGCAATGGAACTATCATTTTTCAGATGTTTAATCGCCGCGATTGTTTTTGCCCTCTTATTCGGGAAGAAATTATTTGCTTTCAACAGATTTACATTTGTTAATGCCGGATTTTATGCAATTGTACTTACTACATTTGTAATTGCAACAAAAACAACAACTGCTGCCAATGCAATATTTCTACAATCAACCGCGCCAATATATGTTCTCATCTTTGAACCGCTTATAAATAAAACTTCCTACGAACGCATAAACATTATTACAGTTGCAGTATGTTTTATCGGGATGATATTTTTCTTTCTTGGTGAAATATCTCCGGGACATCTTGAAGGAAATCTTGTCGCTTTATTATCAGGAGTTATGTTCGCTGCATTGTTTTTAGGATTACGTAAGAACGGAAAAGAATATCAACAGAGTTCAATTTTTTACGGCAACATAATTGTAACTCTTATCTGCATTCCTTTCATTCTTGATTTAAAACCGTTGTCATTCAGTGATGTCTGGATGGTAACATTTCTTGGTGTATTCCAGATAGCATTTGCTTACGCATTCTTCAGTTATGGCTTGAAAAGAATAATTGCAGTTGAAGCTTCCATAATCGGTATGCTTGAACCTGTACTAAACCCCATCTGGGTTTTTATTGGCTATGGAGAAGCACCAAGCGGCTGGGCTATTATTGGCGGAATGATAATTATAAGTGCGATTGTGGTTAAAACTTTAATCAGTAGTTCGGGATTTTTGAAAAGGAAGTTTAAGTTTTAGGATTGATTAAGTTGAAGAGGTGAAATTGATAAATTTTATAAAACATATTGACCTGTAGCATCACGGTCAATTTCCTTGAGAAAGCAAAATTAAATAAGTAAGTTTATATTAGAAAAATTACACGAGTTAGAAATACGCTACAAGATTTTTCATACATTTATCTTAAATAGATAAAACAAAAAAGTATATTATTTAATGGATACAGGAAATACATGCAATTGGATTGGTAAATCGGGGAAATCATACCTCTATTATGTATGGTCTTTACCTCAAACATTTAACAATGATCAAAACGGGAATTACATTTTTGCAAAACTAGTAAATAATTTGTGGATACCGATTTATATTGGACAGGGTGATATTGGGCAACGTGTGAGCAACTATCATCATAAATATGCCTGTATACTTAACAAAGGAGCCACCCATGTGCATGTGCATCTTAACTCAATTCAAATGTATCGGGAATCGGAAGAAACTGATTTGTTAGGATATTATACGAATACCTTTGAACCAATCGGTTGTAATGAGAGACATTTTTAAAAATCAGACTTATTTTTGAACAATTTCATTAATTTATGTAATGGGTAACATTTGAGTCGACTTTATATTCCTAATAGTGTTGCGTTAAGAAATTTTGATTCACTCTTCAAAGAGAATGACTTTCAATTCACGAATGGTAGAGTACAAGTTGAATTTCATAAGAATTATGTTGCCTTGCACCCTGTTGGTTTAGCCTTCTATGCAGCTATTTCTGACATATTAAAAATGAAAAATTGTGAATTTGAAGGTACGATTAATCATTCAATTCGATCCATTCCTTTTCTACAGCGCATGGGTTTATTTAAAACATTAAGATTTAGAAATCCAATAAGTACTGAGGAACATGAGGAAACAGGGAGATTTATTCCATTAAGAAAAATATATAATAGCGCAGAACTGGATGCATTTATTAAAAATATTGACCCAATACTACATACCAATCGCGAAAATTCGCGTGCGATTAAACATGTATTTAGTGAAATATTAAGGAATGTTATTGAGCATTCGAAGTCGGTATATGGAGGTAATGTTTGCGCAACTTATAGCAAGAAAAAGAAAAAAATTTCAATTGGAATTTCTGATGCTGGGATTGGGTTATTAGAAAGTTTGAAAATGTATCATAAAGTAGAGAATGATCAAGACGCAATATTGAAAGCACTGACTCCTGGTATTTCAGGAACAACATCAAGGTTGGGGGGCAATTCTGAGAACGCGGGTGCTGGATTATTCTTTACAAAATGTATTGCTACATCAACACGAAACCATTTTTTAATTTATTCAGGTAGTTCATATTTTAAATTAAAGGTAACACCAAAAACAAAAGAAATAAAATTTAATCCAGACCCAATTGATGATATTCATTCAATCAGAACAAATCTACCTTACTTTAAAGGCACACTAGTTGGTATCGATATCAATATTGAAGACAATACAGCTTTTAATAATCTTATCTCGAACATAGGTATAGCTTACACACGCGGAGTCAAGAAGGCACAAAAAGATTATTATAAACAAATAAATTTTGTATAGTCAATGTATATAAAAATAAATGACATTTGTGGTAGTTTTGCTGAAAATAAAGATGAAGCAAAAAAAATAAGAGAAGATTTTATTAAAAAATTACTTCCATTTAATGAAATTATTATACTTGATTTTATAGATGTTGATTCATCAACCCAATCTTTTATTCATGCTTTAATAAGTGAGGTGTTTCAGAACCATGGCGAATCTGTACTTAAGAGAATTCACTTCAAAGGGTGTAATAAAGCTATTCAAAGTTTAATAACAACTGTTATAAATTATTCTCTTGAATAGCAAGCTCCATCATTGCGCCTGACTGAAAATGTTTAATTATATAGTCAGTCTAATAAATCTTCAATGACCTACTTTTAACTCATAACAAATAATTTAGTGCAAAGGACACTCACCCTTCAGATAGAAATTGAAATAATAAGGAAAGAATTATTTTTATTTTGACTAAAAAGCAAGTCCCTCTATTATAGAGGGACTCAGTTAAATTCAGAACTTAACCACATCTTTATATTCGTTTGAATCTTTACCATACTGCGAAGCTATTGAAAGTTTGACCTTACTTACTTTCTTATCTAACTCTTTATACAATGTACTCCTTGTTTCGACTGAATTATCATAAGCTTCAAGTTTTGCTGCTACTGTTGAGTTCTGAGTATCAACACTTGTAAGAAAAGTTGTGAAGTTTGCTACAGTAAGTTCAGGGTTTGTCGGTGCGTAACCAGGTACAGTTTTAATTACCTCAAGTACGTCTTTACCTATCTTAAGCATAGCGCCGTAGCTTCGTTCGCTTGTTGAATTTGTTTTACCTGGCGAACCATCAGGGTTAACGGGTTTTTTTGTCACTCTTTTACCTTGCAGGCTTTGAACATACTTCTGAACCTTCTTATAGTCGAGAGCTTTTTTATGCTGTGGATGTATAGAAGCGATGTAGTCTCTTATCTGTCCGCATCTTTTTATCAAACCGCCGTTCTGGAACATGTTTACTCTAAGGTCACGGTTAGTTTGAAGATCGGAAAGTTTGGATGCTACATCAGAGTTTGCGGAATCCACAGTAGTCAGAAAAGTTTTTATATCAGTTGGTTCAAGTTCAGTTACACCGGGTGAATATGAAGACAGTGCATTAAGAAACTCAACCATACCCTGTGCTTTGGTATATTTTTGACCAAAGCCGTTTTCGTTTGCAGATGGCATACTATTCTCCTTTTGTTTTTTATGAATGATTATTTAAACGAACACTCGTTAACTACTATAAAACCCAAGGTTTCAACCAAGGGATAGAATACTAACCGGAATATTTTTGTGACTGACTTTATTCGTGTTTAGTGCAACTATATATTTCAGCAGACCGGTATATTCCTGAACTGATGGGAACGATTTTATAGTTCAGAAAAGTAAACCTGCTTGCAGCACTTTTAATTCAGTAGTATGAGTAGAATGTTTTAGAGTAATTCGGGTATTACCGGGAGAGAGAGTTTGAACACCCACTTGATCAAAAACAAAATTTGAGCCAACGTAATTATTGCTTTAATGTTAAAAAATATTATTTGAAAAGATGTAAAATTAATTCGTACGAAAATTTTACACGAATGATTTTTACTTTTTACATTTAATGGAATAAATAAAAACGAGATGTGCAAATAATTTTAAGAATTGGTAAACCACAATTCCGAAATACAAAAGCGCAGAAGCACTTTAAAAGTGCGCATTAAGAAAATAAAACAGCGCATTAGCAGGAAATAAATACTCACAGGCAGGATTAATTAGTGCAGGTGTAACATTTACCAGCATTTGAATACGATTAGTTAAAACAGAATAGCGAAAATTTACCGAAGGAAAAATATTAATGACTATTGCAAAATTGGGTAGTGGAAGTTAGAAATGGAAATTATTCTGAGAGTAATTTTTGGAGTGAAAAAACTCATTGGTTATTGTTCTAATTTAATAAATGGGTTGCCGTAGCAATGCAAACAACACCAGGCTGCTGGGTTTTTGTTCATTGAATACACTTCCAAGTTTGCAATTCTAAAAGCATTCCCCACACTTTCACCTTGAGATAGTGAAGTTAAAAAAGCCGGTAACCAAATTGGCGGTATACTAATATGCAAAGCCCAAAATGGTGCAATTATAGTTTTTATACCGCTAGCTAATAATTTACGAACAAATGAATTTAAGTTGGATTTCAAAATTGCTCTTTCACCAGAACCAGAATAACATACAAATAAAATTAGTATATCAGTATCTTCAATAATATTTTCTATATCTGTAATAGCTTTTTCTGAATAGGTATACATTGATGGGAATCCAGATATTCTTTTATCACCATGTGCTACAAGAATAGTAACATTACTTTTTATTGGGTTTGGTGGAATTGAAGAAGTAATTACTTCAATATTATTATTCGATAATATATTCTCAAGCTTAGAGTACAATAAATTTAATGTAAAGTCACCATCATTAATTGGAATCCACATTTTTATTTTTAAGTCTTTAGGAAAATTGAAATCAAAATTAAATTCTTTTAATAGCTCAAAGGATACCGTATCAATTAAATAACTATTTTCAAGTATAAATTTATTATTTGAATTCAATAATAAATTATGAGGTAATTCACTCAATTCAATATCTCGGAAAATACATACACTTTTCTTTTCCATTGTTTGAACTCTGGTAAATTCCAATGAATCAATAAAGATTCTCAGGTCGTTCTTTTGATTTTCTTCCGGATACGGTAAAATTTGGTCTGCAACTTTTATAGTATCATTAAAGGTTAGAAGATTTGTTTTCCCATTTAACCATTCTTGTTGTTTGAGTAATGAATAATTATTTATTTTATCAATCCTTGTGAATTCACCATCTATAAATTTCAAGATAAATACATCCAAATCGACTGAAGCAAACCAAATAAATTCTGTTTCGGGAAAATTTGATAGAAATGTTCGAACAGTATTATAATAGTTATAATATTCAATAAAGCTTTGTTGATTTTTCTTTATTGTATGAATTTCTCTTAAAGGATTTATGATATCTTTTCCTTTAAATATCAAACTATGATCCGATTTTAGGATCATCGAAAGTAAGAATGCGTTAGTATTATTATTTTTATAACTATAGTAACTTAATCTATTAGCAAGCACGAGAGAATTATGAACTTCTCCTGCTAAATCATTTTTATCACGGGTTTCATTATGTGCGACTAATGATTCAATAAAATATTCAACAATTCTTTCACTTTCGCCGAAAGAATAAGCCTTATATCTTTCAGCATCTTCCTTGCCGACAATGTTTTCAAAAATCATTTTATAATCTTCAAGCAAACTTAAATCTGGGTCATTTTTGTAAACAACTGAGCAATTATATAGTAAGTTAATCCAAGGTACAGCACTTATCTTGTCATTATTAATTATTGATTCCCTATGCTCATTTAAAAAATTATATATAGCTAAGATTAATTCTGGTTTTCTAATGCTCATCATTAAATTAAAATGTGAACAAGTAATTGATTCCAAATCGAACTCTGAAAGAGTTGGTAATGAAATTATGGTTTTAAAAATACTCTCAGCAAATGGGACTAATCTAACATTTCTAAAAAAACGGTGTGAATTAATTAACAGGTTAATAAAATATTCATTACTTAAGATGTGTTTTTGGGAGTTAACAATGCTACATAATAAGTATAAAGAGGCTTCAGCTGGTATAAATTGTATATTAAATACTTTGAATTGTATGAAATAGCCCCAATATAATAGGTTATCTTTCTTACTAATAATCAGAGCTTCTTCAGCTAAATCACGCGCTAATTGAAATTGTTGTGATTGAGTAAACCTATCAATCATAACTGCAAGAGCAAAATAAAAGTGATCTAATCTTTCAAGATCTAAAGATAGTCTTCTTATTAATGCAGCATTATAGTAGATAATCCTTATATCACTATCATCTAAATCTATTTTTTTTGTTGCCTCCGTAAATAAATCCAAAGTATGAAATAGCAGTGCTTTTTGTTCAACTTCACTCAACTGATATTGAATAACATAATCTAAGAGTCGGATTTTATTATTTCTCTTAAAACTTTCATCCATAATCAACATAAATTTTGAATTAATCTCGTCAACATCATATTTTTTGTATTCAAATTTATAACTTCCAACTATTCTTTCTCGTTCAAACGAATTAATATAATTACCAATTAAAACGATCATACTAGTGAAAAAATTTAAAGTAAACTTCTCGCATAATGATAACATCTCTAATCTGATATTCTGTTCAGGCTCATCAAATTTTTGAGACATTTCTACTATTAATTCTTCAAGAAGCTTTAATAGCTCACTTTCAAATTCATTTTTATTAAATAAAATCATTTGATGAAAAAGATATTCAACCCTAATAATTTTTTCTTTTGTAGTCATTTTAATTCAACAGTCAATAAAGCTTAATTATTTAACGATAAATATTTCAACTAGTTTATTTATGAGGTTATTTAATATGTTCTATTCTTAAAAAAAGGAAGGTGAATATGAATCTTCTAACATTTATACTAAATTAGTCATCAATATTAATTTTTGCCTTTTATTTTCTATCCTACTCCCTCACCTTTTCCATCTCCTTAATTATCTTCATTGTTTCAACGCTTACGGTGGTTACTTTTTTTAATAACTGGATTACCTGCTCTTTGTAATCAGCAAAGCGGTAGGTGTTAAATTTTGCTGCTATGGTTTTGTCTTTGGGTTTCTTTTCTTTGTATTGGTCGAGTATCCATTCTAATGCGGAGCGGTTGCCGAGTTTATATTCCCAGGCTTCTTTTGGAATGCCTTTAAGTTTTGTTATTTCATCAATCTCGATTGTCCCGGTTTGCTTATCCGCTTTTAGTTTAACTTTAATTTTGGGCTGTGCAGTAAACATTGTTTCCGGTTCTTTTACTTTGGGAAAGAACTCTTTCTCTTTTTCTTTTTTCTCTTTTGGTTTTTCATCGATGCGTTTTAAGGCATATTCTTTTGCGTCTTCATAATTGATGTGCAATTCCATTAATTCTTTTCCCCATTTAGCCCATTTCTTAAAATCTTTATAAAAAGGTATGCGCGGGAATTCTCGCTTTAAGTTTAATTCATATTTTTTTCTGTATGCAGGGTTGTGAAGTACTCCATATACATAATGGAATATGTCTTCTTTCTTTATTTTTTTGTCTTTATAATTATTTTGAAATTGTTCTAATCCCCAATCGGTGATGTTAGCTTTTTTACTATTTAAATTAAGTGGAATACATTGTACACCGGCTGGTAAAGAGTTTAAATCAATAATAGTATTTACCGTAAGAGTATGAAAATCTTTAGGAGATGCTAAACCAGGGATACAAATTATTTTTTGTTTTTCATCAATTGAAATTTCATGCCATTGATAAGTCATTCCATTAAAATGTTTGTCAAAATAAAACCACGTATTAACAAATGGTCTATAAACAGATTTTATCAAAGAAGTCTTATCAAATTTTTTAGAGATTTTCCTTTCAAGATATTTACTTAATTCACGATCCCATTTTATTTTCATTTTATCAGGATTCGTATTGTCAGATAAAGTTTTTTGATAAACGCTTATCATATACTTTACTTTTTTTTCTAAAGCTTCTTCGCCATAATCGTAAACCCATTCATCTCTTTGAGTTGCAACTCCCCTTGAATACAATTTGAATATTGCTTTTTCACTTTTCCCTGCTTTAACATTTTTATCAATCAAAGGAATGAGTTCGTCAAAGTCATTATCGGAAATGTTTATCCAATTATTATTTGAAGGTTTAATCTTTTCAAAGGTGAGAGAATTATATTTATTAATTTTAAGGTATTCTTTCTTTTCATTCGATCTTACATAGTCATCAATTTCATTATAGTAAACATCAAACCCAATTTTGTTTTCTTTCTTAATGATAAAATAAACTGCTATTCCAACTCTTATCAAATCATCAAATACATTCCCGGCTTCTTTTCGTCTTCTTTCACCACTTGTCCTTGCATTACCTTTTAAATTGATAATATTGATTTCACTAAAATCTTCTGAAATCAATTTTCTAAAACCATCAAATGCTTTAGAATCTATGAATGTATTATTTGAAACGAATGCAATTATTCCATTCTCTTCAATTCTATCACTCGCCCATCTTAAAAAACGAACGAACATATCATAAAGAACGATTTGATTTTGTGCTGTACCCTGCTTTACATAAGTATCTTTAATTCTTTTATCTATCTTTTCATAAGCTCTGTTTGAATTTTGATAATTATAGTTTTCCTGTTTAGCGTTATACGGAGGGTTACCAATAATAACAGAAATCTTTTTTTCATTCTGCCGTTTAATTCTTTCAGCATTCTCACTGCTAAAACCAAAAAGCTGGTGCTGCTGCCCTTTATATTTTAGTGCGCCGGTGTTATCAAGAGTATCAACAAAACAAAGGTTAGGGAATTCATCATAAACTCCCATTCTCTGTTTGTATGTGTATTCAATATTAAGGTTTGCCACATAGTAAGGAAGTATTGCAACTTCATTTGCGTGTATTTCATTTTTGTATTTATACGGAAGATACTGCGGCGGAATGTAATCAATAATATCGCAGATAAAAGTTCCTGTGCCTGTTGCGGGATCGAGTATTTCCACATTTTTATCCGCAAGTGTTTTACCGAAATGCTTTTGTAAAAGATAGTCGGTGCTTTCAACCATAAACTTTACAATTTCATTCGGCGTATAAACAACGCCAAGCCTGTCAGCCGCTTTTGGGTTATAAGTTTTATAGAAGTTTTCATAAATAACTTTTAAGAATTTTTGTTTTTCGTGATGGTCGGGAATGTTACGGGCAGCGTTGCTTATAACTTTATAATAATGCTGAATATGATCGAGCAGGTTTCTTCTAACGGAACCCGTAAAGAAAGTCTCCATTACCTTTTCAAGTTCACGCGCAATGTTATTCTCCCTGTGAAAATGTGATTCATCAAAAACAGCATTAAAAATTTCTTCTGTAAGTATATGTTGAATTATCATTTCACGGACATCATCAGGAGTAAACTCAGGATTTATTTCCTGTCTGCAGTGTTCAAGAAAAGCATCCCGTGCTTCAACATAATTTTTGTTTTCATTGCTTTGTTTAATAAGCAGGTCACGGAGCGCATCAAGTATATCGGGCAGGTCTTCCTTAAATTTTCCGAGCGCTTCATTAAACTCCCTTACCTGCGGATGTTCATAACTTATAAATCTTGTAAGAATTTTATCAAGTTTATTTCGGTCGGCAATTTCAATTCGTTCAACAGGTTCGCCATGCTGAAAAAGAACTGCGGTTATTCCATCTTCAAAAAGGATATTAGTAAGAGGATAACCTTTTTTTATTTTAGCGTTTATTTCATCATCAATATTATCCTTCTCATCCTTACTTTCCCAGTAACCATAGTCCAAACGTAAAGCATTTTTAAGAGTTCCATCCGGCTGTATCTTTTCACCTTTAGTACCCTGTACACGCACTTCGGAAATGAGCATTAAGTTTTTCTTATCAGCGTAATGGTTAAGCAAATCACGGAAAGCATCACGGATACTAAGCTCGTTACGCGAGCCGCCGTATTGTATAAGTTTTTCTCTTTTGTTGTAATATTGGTTTATGAGTTGAATGGACATAAAGTTGATTTACCCAAAGTTCTGTTTATATGATTAAAACCCTCTGAACTTTATTTAATGCAAAATTCAGGAAATTATATGCGGAAAGCAAGCAAACCTACTTATTCATTGGTGTATAGAATAACGCCAACATAACCCGTTTTGATTAAAAAATAAATTAAATAGTATTGAAGAGATTTATGGTGATATTCTATAAACCTTCCAACCCTTTTCCTTAACTTCATAGCATATCCTGTCATGCAGCCGGTTCTCTCTTCCCTGCCAGAACTCAAAATAATCAGGAATAACTTTGTAACCTCCCCAGTTTTGCGGGAGCGGAATATTTCCATCAGAAAATTTTTGTTTATAGAATTCAAATTTTTCTTCAAGATATTTTCTGTCAACAATTTTATTGCTTTGAGTTGATGCCCACGCACCTATCCTGCTTTCGAAAGGTCTGCTGTTAAAATATTTTTTTGATTCTTCAATTGATACCTTTTCAACTTTGCCGTTTATTCTTATCTGCCGCTCAAGTTCCTTCCACAAAAACAATAATGAAACGTTTTGATTTCCAAGTACGTCTTTTGCTTTTTTGCTTTCATAATTTGTAAAGAATACAAATCCGCTTTCATCAAATCCCTTTAACAATACTGTTCTTGCAGTTGGTTTTGAATCAGATGATACTGTTGCCAATATCATTGCGTTCGCTTCCAAAATTTCTGAACTGACTGCTTCATTAAACCATAGTTCAAACTGAATAAACGGGTCCGGGTTTACGGTAGATTCGTCCAATTCTTTTAATGAATAATTTCTTCTCATTGCTGCAAGTTCAGAATTATTTTTCATCATTAATTTTTTCCAGGCAAAATTGTTTCAAGTTTATTCCGAATATCATTTTTATTGATCGATCTTATCTTCATCTTATTATGAATTTTTTAATTTCTTTTATAATTTAAGCAATAATTTTCAAAACCTTAATCCCCCGGAATCAATGAAAGCAAGTGATTTGACTAAAAAGCAAAAAGAAGATTTGGAAAAGTTCGGCGCTAATACGTGGTTCGTTGAATATCTTTATGAACAATACCAGGATAAACCTAATCAGGTTCCTGAACAATGGCAGAATTTTTTTGGAAACGTAAGCGGTAAATCAAAAGATAACGGCAATACGGAAAAAACTTCACAAACAATAACTCAACCGCAAAAATTAAATCTGCCGGTACCGGAAGTTAATGATGAGTTCCAGGTTATAGCAGGAAGTACGGCTCGCATTCTTGATAATATGACAAACAGTCTATCGATTCCTGTTGCCACTTCACAAAGAACAATCGCAGTGAAACTTCTAGAAGAAAACAGAATTCTTATCAACCAGTTTTTGAAAAAGAAAAACCAGGGCAAAGTTTCGTTCACTCATATCATAAGCTGGGCCATCTTAAAAGCAATTACCTTAAACCCTGCAATGAACAATGCTTTCAGTTTTGTGAATGGTAAACCCGGAGTTATTAAACGTAAAACTGTAAACCTCGGACTCGCAATCGATATTGAAAAGAAAGATGGATCACGTTCGCTTATTGTTCCGAATATAAAAAATGCAAACGAAAAAACTTTTAAAGAGTTCTGGCATATTTATGAAGATTTAGTTTCTCGTTCGCGTAAAGGTTTAATAGACCCGAATGAATTTTTAGGAACTACCATCACGCTAACAAATCCCGGAACTATCGGAACAGTTGCATCAATTCCAAGACTGATGATTGGTCAGGGGGCTATAATTGCAACCGGCGCAATTCAATACTCCGCTGAGTACCAGGCAATGTCTCCTTCAACCATATCAACTCTTGGTGTAAGCAAAGTAATGACTATTACAAGCACTTATGATCACCGCATTATTCAAGGTGCTGAGTCGGGTTTCTTTCTTAAAGAAATTAATGATCTGCTTTTAGGTGAAAAGAATTTTTATGAGGAAATTTTTGAATCACTCAGCATTCCTTCAAAGCCGCATATATGGAAAACTGATTATCAGCCAGGAGTATTTGAAAGTTCAGGCAATACAGAAGAGATTGAAAAACAATCAAAGGTTCTTCAGTTAATTAATCTTTACAGGGTCCGCGGTCATCTGCTTTCCAATCTTGATCCTCTGGGTGAAAAAATTCATTATCACGCAGAGCTTGATCCCTCAACATTAAAACTTACAATCTGGGATCTTGACCGATATTTTATCACAGGCGGATTTAGCGGACTGAAAACTGCAACGTTAAGAGAAATTCTTGATATACTTCAAAAAACTTATTGCGATAAAATTGGCGTTGAGTATATGCACATCCAGAATCCTGCGGAAAAATTCTGGCTGCAAAGTAAAATGGAACCGGTTAAAAACACTCCGTCATTTGATCCGAATCTTAAGAAAAGAATTCTGAATAAATTAATCAGCGCTGAGACATTCGAACACTTTATTCATACAAGGTTTATCGGTCATAAAAGATTTTCACTTGAAGGCTCTGAGACTGTTATTCCTGTGCTTGACTTTTTATTGAATGAAGCGAGTGAACAGAATATTTCTGAAGTTGTTTTAGGAATGGCTCACCGCGGAAGATTAAATGTTCTTGCCAATATTATTGGCAAAAGTTATGACTCTATCTTTTCTGAATTTGAAGACATTCGCGATCCCGATTCGATAGAAGGATCAGGAGATGTAAAATATCATCTTGGCGCTTCAGGCAGATATAAAACTATCAGTGGTAACTCAATCATTATTTCTGTCGCTTCAAATCCAAGTCATCTTGAATGGGTAAACCCGGTTGTTGAAGGTGTTGTTCGAGCAAAACAAACCAGACTCGGAGATAAAGAACATAAAAAAATTATGCCGTTATTAATTCATGGAGATGCTGCTTTTGCAGGTCAAGGTGTTGTTGCTGAAACATTAAACCTTTCACAACTGAAAGGATACCGAACCGGCGGAACAGTTCACATCATTATTAATAATCAAATAGGATTTACCACAACACCGGAAGATGCGCGCTCATCGGTATATGCAACTGATGTTGCAAAGATGATACAGGCTCCGATCTTTCATGTTAATGGTGATGATCCTGAAGCAGCGCTTTGGGTTACCAAACTTGCATTTGAGTACAGACAAATATTCAAGAAGGATGTTGTGATAGATTTATTCGGTTACCGACGACATGGCCATAACGAAGGTGATGAACCGGGATTCACACAACCGCTGCTTTATGAAAAGATAAAAAATCATCCGTCCGTAAGAGAAATTTATTCTGAGGTTTTACTTAAGCAAAACGTACTCACATCGGATGAAATCGAAAAGATGAACAATGATATAAATCATCTTTTAAGTGATGCCTTTGATAAGATTAAACGAAAGAGTGCTTCATTTAATGCTGATGTTCCACTGGCGATATCAAAAGAAAAGATGGCATCAGTTAAACCTGAAAATAAAACAAACATTGATGAACAGACTTTAAATTCAATTGTGGATGGGATAACACAATTACCAAAAGAATTTAAAGGACATCCGAAACTCACAAAGTTTTTAGAAAAACGAAAAGCATTGTTAACAGGCAAAGAAGATGCCGACTGGGCATTTGCAGAATCAATTGCTTTTGGAAGTTTATTACTTGAAGGCACTCCCGTAAGATTAAGCGGACAGGACAGTGTTCGCGGAACATTTTCACAAAGGCATCTTGCATTTACCGATATTTCAACCGGTGAAGAATATATGCCATTAAATTTTCTATCAGGAAAACAAGCAAGGATAGAAGCACTCGACAGTTTTCTTTCTGAAGCTGCAGTGCTTGGATTTGAGTATGGTTATAGTACCGCAGACCCGCTTGCACTAGTTCTGTGGGAAGCGCAGTTCGGAGACTTTGCAAACGGCGCACAAATTATAATAGATAATTTTATTGTTGCGTCTTATGAAAAATGGAAACTCCCCAACAGCGTTGTTATGCTTCTTCCACACGGTTATGAAGGACAGGGTCCGGAACACTCAAGCGCAAGGTTAGAAAGATTTTTAATTCTTTGCGCAGAAAATAATATGCAGGTATGTAATCTTACTACACCAGCGCAATATTTTCATGTTCTAAGAAGACAGATTAAAAATGCGATGCAAAAACCTCTTGTGATAATGGCACCGAAAAGTATTCTTCGTTTACCTGATGCCAAATCTCCAAAGGAAGAATTCTTATCAGGTAAGTTTCATGAACTGATTGATGATAGTTCAGTTGAGAACAAAGATTCGGTCAAAAGAATTATACTCACAACAGGAAAAGTATATTATGATCTGATTAAGTATCGGAAGTCAAAAGGTATTACGGACGCGGCTATTGTTCGTGTAGAACAGATTTATCCATACTATCACGATAAAATGAAAAATATTTTATCATCATATAAAAATTCCGATAAAGTGGTTTGGGTTCAGGAAGAACCAAAAAATATGGGAGCCTGGAATTTCCTCTCACACCGGTTATCGGAAGACATGTTACCTGCACAAAAACTTCTTTATTCCGGCAGGCCGGAAAGTGCAAGCCCTGCTGTCGGATCAGCAAAAATTTCCAATCAGCAACAATTGGATCTTGTTGAGAAATCATTTCTATAAACATGTTTGCTAAACAATACTTGCTTATTTAAGTTTGTGTTGTAAAGTTCTAACGTTTAATGCGAGCGTAACTCAGTTGGTAGAGTGTCAGCTTCCCAAGCTGAATGTCGCGGGTTCGAACCCCGTCGCTCGCTCCCCTATTTTCTTTTAAGTAAAATGGCATAGTAAATGAAAGTGTTAATGCTCAGTAAAGTTTGAACACAAAAAAAGGCTGGTCATCAACATCATTCAGTTACAAATATATTTTTGGGGTTCGTATTTTGAAACATTTCGAAATAAAGCTTCAAATTAAGTTTAGTTTAATCAAAAAAATCAGCCTAATTACCGTTATTGTGATTAACTGCTTCATGTCTCATAAAATATTTTATTCTCATTTTAATTGAGTTTTTATATGAAAAGAAAACAGATACACGTCCTCTTATTTCTCTTTATAGCTTTTGTTTTATTTAATCAGGTGTCAATGGCTCAATTCAATGACTATAAGGGTAAGATAGGAATACAGGTAAACGGACTTGTTCCCAATACTGAATTTGACGGCGAAAAAGCACAGGATGGTTTAACGTATGAACCTTCTTTCACGGGACGATTATTTATGCGATTTGAGATTGCTAAAAATTTTTTGGAAT
>JAEXTA010000033.1 GCA_023453665.1 Bacteroidota bacterium
ATCACGTTCTACCCAAACCGCAGGGTGGTGTTGACTCATGGGAAAATCTTGTTAGTGCCTGTACATACTGCAATAACAAAAAAGGCGACAGGACTCCCCGGGAAGCAAATATGACTATGTTGTTCCAGCCGTTTAAGCCAAGTCATATTATGTTTATCAAACACGTTGTCGGCAAGCTTGATGAAAACTGGAAACCGTACCTGTACCTTTCTTAGAATTAATAATTGATGCAACCCGGTTATTTGTCATTCCGATGGCAATGCCATTCGGAATCTTGACTCTAGAATTAATGTTCCATCAGACCCTGAATCAATTTCAGGGTGACATTTTTCTAATTTTGACTTAGAGTCTAAAAAAGGATTATTAACCTCAATATTATTATTTTACTACTCAAATTTTTGAAACTTCTGTATGCACAAAAAACGAATACTTAGCGGAATGCGCCCGACCGGTAAACTTCATATTGGTCATTACGTCGGTGCGCTGGAAAACTGGATAAAACTACAGCAGGAATATGATAATTATTACCTGATAGCTGATTATCACGCATTAACTACAAGTCTTAACACTGATGAACTTTATGAAAACTCAATTCAGATGCTGATTGACTGGCTTGCTGCGGGACTTGATCCTGTGCATTGCCCGATGTTCCGACAATCACAAATAAAAGAACATACCGAGCTTAGTTTGATTTTTGGGATGTTAATAACAGTCAACCGACTTGAACGAAATCCTACCCTTAAAGACCAGGCGAGAGATCTTAACATAGACAATATAATTTTCGGACATCTTGGTTATCCTGTACTTCAAACGGCTGACATACTTCTGTACAAAGGTGCCGCTGTTCCTGTTGGTGAAGACCAGGTTCCTCATATAGAAATATCGAGAGAGATTGCGAGAAGATTTAATAACCAGTACGGTGAAGTTTTTCCTGAACCTGAACCACTGCTTACAAAATTTTCAAGACTACCCGGACTTGATGGAAACGCGAAGATGAGCAAATCTCTCGGCAATACAATTCTGCTTTCGGATGATGCTGAAACTGTAAAAACGAAAATGAAAAAAGCAGTAACTGATCCCAACAAAGTACGAAAAGGTGATCCGGGAAATCCTGATATTTGTCTGGTGTTTTCATATCATAAAAAATTTAATGAAGAAGAAGTCCCTGAAATAAATTCGGGATGCCGTTCAGGTTCACTTGGATGTTTTGATTGCAAGATGAAATGCGCTACAAAAATTTCAGAAAAGCTTCAGCCGATAATTGAGAAACGCCATTATTATGAATCAAGAATTTCGGAAGTAGAAAATATTCTGCACGACGGGGAATACAAAGGAAGAGCAGTTGCACAGGCAACAATGAAGGAAGTAAGAGAAAGAATGAAGTTAGGATAAATGTATAAGATTAAGTTAGATCACTTTGAAGGTCCGCTCGATTTGCTTTTATTCTTCATCAAAAGAGATGAATTGAATATTTATGACATTCCAATTGCGAAGATAACAAAGGAATTTCTTGAGTATGTGAACCTCATAAAACTGCTTGATCTTGAAGTTGCAGGTGATTTCATTCTTATGGCTTCGACTCTTATGCACATAAAAGTAAGAATGCTGTTGCCGAGAGAAGTCGATGAAAAGGGAGAAGAGATTGATCCACGTGCAGAATTAATCCAGGCTTTACTTGAATACAAAAAGTATAAAGAAATGTCTGAGGAGCTTTCTTTCTTTGAATCTAACCAGCGCAAATTAAGTTTTCGCGGAAATTTTTCTGAAGATGAAAAAATTGCACCGCCGGAGTTTGAAATACTTCTGAAAAATGTAACAGTTTATGATCTTGCAAAAGCTTTTAAAAAAGCCATTGACGGAGTTAAACAGGTAGTTGTTCATGAAATCAAAAAAATAAATGTAACAATCGATGAGCAGATTGATTTTATAATGAACAGCATCGGGTCAGGAAATGAAATTCATTTTCTTTCACTTGTAAACGAGATGAAAGAAAAAATCCGCATTGTTATTACATTCATAGCTTTACTGGAACTTGTAAAAGTTGCTCGCATCGGAATTCGTGAATCATCAAACTTTAATGATTTTGTAATTTATAAGTTGGAAGATGGAAAAAATATATAACTCGGTAATTGAAGCGCTGATATTTGCATCTGATGATCCTATTTCCGATGATGAAATTATTAAAGCGATTAAAGGAATTGACGGTGAAGATATAAATATCTCAGCAGATGAAATTGAAAACTGCGTTGAAGAACTGAATAAAAAATATGAAGAGTTTAATCTTTCATATAAAATTATAAAAGTTGCGGGCGGATATTTGTTTGCTACATTACCTGAATATTCAAAGTATCTTGGTTTTCTTTCATCAGAAAAATCAAAAAGAAGATTAAGCCAGGCTGCGCTTGAAACCCTTGCTATTATTGCTTACAAACAGCCTGTTACAAAACCTGATCTTGAACAGATTCGCGGTGTTAACTCGGATTATATACTGAATACTCTTCTTGAAAAAAATCTTGTTGCAATTACCGGCAGGACTGAAACAATCGGCCGACCTTTACTTTACGGCACTACTCCGGAGTTCCTGAAATATTTTGGATTAAATAAACTAAGTGATCTGCCTAAGCCAAGAGAGATTGAAGAGATAATGAATGATGAAGACTTTATAGAACAGAAACAAAAAATTATGATGAACCTGATTGAAGATTCTGTTCAGAATGAAATGCAGGAAGAAAACGGTGACATTGATCAGACTGAATAAATATATTGCTGATTGCGGAATTGCGTCAAGACGCAAAGCGGAAGAACTGATAATTCAGGGACGTGTAGCAATTAATGAAAACATTGTTCTTGAGCTTTCGGAAAAAGTCAATCCCGAAAAAGATATCGTAACAATTGACGGAGAAAAGATAGCTCAGAAGCGGCATGTTTATATTCTTCTAAATAAACCAAAAGGGGTTGTTACAACAACTTCAGATGAGAAAAACAGAAAGACAGTTCTTGATGTAATCAAATCAAAAGAAAAAGTTTTTCCCGTCGGTAGATTGGATTACAACACAACAGGAGTTTTACTGCTAACTAATGATGGAGATTTTTCATACCTGCTTACGCATCCGAGTAATAATGTTCCCAGAGAGTATGAAGTTAAATTAGACAAACCTCTTTCAGACGAGGATAAACAATCGTTGCTTAAGGGTGTTTACATT
>JAEXTA010000035.1 GCA_023453665.1 Bacteroidota bacterium
TATCGGGAAAATTGACGCCAGTATACCAATCAGAATCGCCGCTGTTAATGCAAGTATTGTTGTTATCGGTTCAATATAGAAGAACGGGAAAAATCCTTTTGGAATTCCCATCTCTATAATCTTTACAATAGGATAAGTAAACAGGATTCCTATTCCGCCGCCTAACAATGAAATTACCATTGACTCACCAAGTATTAATCCAGTCAAATGATAACCAGAAAATCCTAATGTTTTTAAAACAGCGTACTCTCTTGTTCTTTCTCTAGCGGACATTATCATTGTGTTTGCCAGTACAAGCATGATAATACCGATGATGACAAACGAAATAAAATTCATTGCGGTTATAATTGCACCTGACGCTGATACAAATCCTTGTGTGAATGCTTTTTCGGTTTCAGTTTTAGTTTCAGCAGTTGAATTTTTGAATAGAGCATCAATGTTTTCAGATATTTCAGCTGCTCTGTTCTGATCTTCGATCAAAACAATATACCAGCCTACATTACCAGCGCGTGAAGGTGCTTCTTCTCTCATACGTTCATCTACATAATCCCAGTGAAATAACATTTGTGTGTCGTCAGTATTTTTATTTTTTGGTTTGTAGATACCTCTCACAACAAATTCCCATCTGCCGGGATAAATGTCTCCTTCAAGCACCATCTGGTCACCAACTTTTATATTGTATTGTGTTGCAATATCCTGACCTATAACACAGGCATTTCTTTCTTTTTTAAAGTTCGCAAGTTCTTCATCAGTGATCATAAATTCCTGCATCACATCAAAAATTGTTTCAGCATCAACTGCGAGCCGCGCAAAGAAATTATTTCTGTCTTTATAAACTCCCTGGAACCAGTTTGCAAAGCTTACGGTTTTAACACCATCAACCGATTTAATTTTTTCGTTATATGCATACGGCAATGGAAAGATAAATGAAACAGCTTGACGTGTTATTAAACGGTTAGCTGCTGCTGCGTCGACACTAGAATCCCACACTGTTACAACTGTCCTTAAAACTCCGAACGCAATTACAGCAATCATTATTCCGACAATTGTAAGGAAGGTTCTGAGTTTATGTCTTAATGCATTTTTAAAAATGAGTTTTAATATTTTCATTTTATGCTCCTACCAGGTCGCCTTTTTCAAGATGACGAACTATTCTTGCACGTTCCGCAGCATGCGGGTCGTGTGTAACCATCAGAATAGTTTTTTTAAATTCTTTATTGAGCCGTTCAAGTAATGTTAAAATCTCTTCGGCGGAATTTCTGTCAAGATCACCCGTTGGTTCATCGGCGACAAGGATTACAGGATCAGTTACGATTGCTCTTGCAATAGCCACGCGCTGTTCCTGTCCGCCTGAAAGCTGTTTTGGTGAATGATGCATTCTGTCACCAAGTCCAACAAGAGTGAGTGCAGTTTCAACCTGTTTTTTTCTTTGTGATTTGTCGAGTTTGGTCAACAATAATGGAAGTTCAACATTTTCAAATGCACTTAAAACAGGAATCAAATTGTAGAACTGAAAAATGAATCCCACATTATTAGCTCTCCATTTTGCTAAAGCTGATTCACCAAGTTTTGCAATATCGGTTGAAGCAATTGTTACACTACCTTTAGTAGGTCTGTCAATTCCGGCAATAAGATTTAATAAGGTGGTTTTACCGGAACCCGATGGCCCCATCAGTGCCATAAACTCGCCTTCTTCCACATCAATAGTAATATTATTCAGTACGGGAATTTCAAGACTGTCTCTCCAGTAAGATTTAGATACGTTTTGAACACTTATTATTGATGCCATTTAATCTCCTTAAAATATTTTTATTTCATTTAGAAAAATTTTTACTCTGGTAATTTAACTTCAACACCATCTTTGATTGATTCATTCAAATCATTAATGACTTTGTCCCCCTGATTTAGACCTGATAATATTTCAATGTAAGAACCCAGTTCCTGACCGGTTGTTACTTCAATTTCTTTTGCTTTGTTATCCACTATCCTGTAAACAAAATATTTATCATTCGTCTTACGCAATGCGGATGAAGGAATTACCAATAGTGGTTTTTGATTTACGTAAGCAGTGTCTATCGTTTCAGTATAAAAAGCGACTTTTGCACTCATTTCAGGAAGTACGCGGTCATCATAATTTTTAAATCCGACTTTTACTAACACTGTTGCTTTAGATCGGTCAGCGGTTGGAACGATTTTATAAACATAGGCTGCGTAACTTTTTTCAGGATATGCGTCGAGAATTATTTCACAATCCTGGTCAACTTTTATCCGTTCAATATTTGATTCGGAAACATCTGCTTCAACAAGAAGTGAATGCATATCCGCAATAGTCACAACAGCAGTTTTTGATGTTGTACTTCCTCCAAATGGTGCAACAATCTCACCCACTTCTGCATTCTTTGTAAGAACCGTTCCATCAAACGGGGCTCGGATTAAAGTGTTCTCCATCGCCACTTCATATTGTTTTATTCTCGCTTTAGCAATTTCAATAGAAGCTAACAACTTGTTATAGTTAGATTCCGCCTGATCAAAAACCTGCTGTGAGCTTAAACCTTTTTCAAACAATTCTTTCTCACGTCTGAAAGTATTTTCTGCATTGGTCAGATCAGCCTGGTATAATTGAAGGTTAGCTTTCGCCTCATCCAGTTGAGCGGCGATATCGGTACTTTCAAGTCTGCCAATGATCTGATCTTTTTTTACTTTGTCACCTTCAACTACACCAAGATAAATTAATCTTCCTGTTCCCTTTGAAGCGATTGCTGCTTCTCGTTGAGCGACAACATAACCGCTTGCATTTAGTGAAGCTGTTACCTGTCCGGGTTTTTGAAGCACTGCTGTAGTAGTTTTCACCTCGATCGTACTTTTAAATATCAACGATGAAAAAACGAAATACAGGACCAATATCACAACAATGGAAATAATGATATAGACAATTTTATTTAACCCGGATTTATTGTGTTCATTATTTGACCTGTCAATCTTTAATGCAGAAAGGTCTGCGTTTTTAGTTTCCATACTTTCTTTAAGAACCTGCGATTATTTTTTGAATTTAATTAACGAAATATATTTTGAACGAGATATACATCCAAAGAACTACGTGTTAAAAAATGATTAACGGATTTTGAAGTGTATCAACGGGAATTAATAAAAATAAAATTTACCAGCTCGAGAATTAATCTTTTACCGGCTGTCAACAATTGACTTCGACACTATTCTTCCAGAGTTGAAAGATTCCCGGGATCCTGTCCAAGTGCTCTGGCTTTCAACACTCTTCTCATAATTTTTCCACTGCGTGTTTTGGGCAGCGAATCAACAATCTCAATATGTTCAGGTTTTGCTATTGGACCAACTTCGTGTCCAACGTGCAACCTGAGTTCTTCAACAAGTTTATCACTCTTTTCATAACCTGTCCTTAAAATTACAAATGCGTGAATGGCGTTACCTTTAACATCGTGAGGCAATCCAATTGCAGCAGCTTCAGCGACTGCCTGGTGACTTACTAAAGCACTTTCAATTTCTGCTGTTCCTAATCGATATCCGGAAACTTTAATTACATCATCAACTCTTCCTATTATCCAGAAGTAGCCGTCTTCGTCACGTCGGGCGGAATCACCTGTTAAATACATTCCCGGGTATTTACTCCAGTACTGAGTGACATATCTCTCGGGGTCATTCCATATAGTCCTTAGCATTGAAGGCCAGGGAGTTTTGATAACGAGAAATCCTTCTTCATTTGGTTTTACAGAATTTCCATTTTCATCAACAACATCTGCAACAATTCCAGGGAATGGTTTAGTTCCCGAACCGGGTTTTAAAGGGGTGCAAGGCAACGGAGTAATCATAAATCCGCCGGTTTCCGTTTGCCACCATGTATCCATTATGGGACATTTTTCTTTTCCAATAACTTTGAAGTACCATTTCCATGCTTCCGGGTTTATTGGTTCGCCAACACTTCCCAGCAATCTTAATGAAGAAAGATTATACCTGTTCGGCCAGGCATCACCGTATCTCATCAAACCTCTTATTGC
>JAEXTA010000044.1 GCA_023453665.1 Bacteroidota bacterium
ATTCGGTTGTTGGAATCGAAAAAGATTCGGCTGAAATCATTTATGTTTTTGTAAAAGGCAATCCAGCTAAGCTATATAAATCAACAGATGATGGTAATTCCTGGCAATTAATTTCAAATGGATTGGATACCTTTTCAGATGTTTTTAAAATTGACTCTAATGGAAATATTTTTACCATTGATTATAATGCTGGTAATAAAATTTACAAATCTATCGATTGGGGAAATACATGGAACGAAGTATATACCGGAACAGTTCGAAAATTATTTTTTGACAATCAAAATAATATTTACGGTTCACTGGATTATGATTTAGCAGGCGTTCAAAATGATTCAGGTTATGCCTATTCTAATCTTATATTTTCGTCTGATGAAGGAACTAATTGGTTATCAATAGGAGTAGCAGGTTTAAAGGCAAATGATTTTATTAGAGTTGGAGATACACTTTACATTGCTACTTCAAATGGATTAAGGAGCTCTGCACAATCAGCCAATGAATGGAAATTGTGTTTTGAATACCAGGATCAAGCAACCAACATTAATGACATCTTGAATCTTATTCCTCAAGAACGAATAGTTATAGGAACAAAAAGAGGCTTATTGATAAGTGAAAGTGGGGGTGGGAACTGGGTAGAATCGTCAGTACTATCTTCGGTAAATCTATTGAATAATGATAACTTAGGGAACATTTATTCAGCTGCTGATTATCTATTTCGCTCCACTGATGATGGATTAACCTGGGAGATACCATATACTATTGAAGCTTTTAATCCTCATAAGCCATCCAATATTTTTATTAATGACTCCGGAACTGTTTTTTTAATTCAAGATTACAGTGGTTCGGGTACTTATGTGCTTGCAATAAAATCTACTAACTTTGGTGCTACTTGGGATTACCTCTGGAGTGCATTCTGTGCCTGCAGCGGAGGTGGATCCGGTTATTCAATAATTGAGAATTCAATGGGCATAATCTTTATTTCGTACATATTTTCTACCAACCCCCCGGGACCGACATACACACAACGCATTATAAAGAACGAATCAGGCTCAAATTGGGTAACCTTGTTGGATAGAAAAACAGCGCCTAATATGTATCTATATAATAATGCTCTTTATATGACTACGATTTCATATAGTTTAGCTGTTACTTCCGGAATACTTAAATCTACTGACAATGGAAACACATTTGTTCAATTGAATAATGGATTGGCTGATATCAACGTAAACCAATTAATTTTAAAACCAGAAGTCTTCATTGCATTAACAGGAAATGGAATTTACCATTCATTAGACCAGGGCAACTGGTGGATGCGACTTGACCACACAGGTTTAACAGGAACAATCAATCGAATATATCTGGATGAAAACCAAACATTATATGCCTGTACAGATAACGGGATATATGTATTCACGGGAGAACTCCCGGTTGAGTTACTTACATTTAAAGCAACAACAGAAACAGGCAGAGTAACACTAAACTGGTCAACAGCAAGTGAACTAAACAACCAGGGATTTGAGATACAGAGAAAGTCAAAGAATACGGAATGGATAACAATAGGTTTCAAAGAAGGCAAAGGTACAACAACAGAAAGAAGTGATTACATATACACAGATGATGTTGCGGAAATAAATACCAGTGAAGTTTATTATCGTTTAAAACAAATTGACTTTGATGGGACGTTTATATATTCAGAAGAAGTGAAAGTAAGTCTGATACCATTTAAGTATGAACTGTATCAGAACTATCCTAATCCGTTTAACCCAACCACGAAGATAAGTTGGCAGTCACCAGTCGGCAGTCATCAAACAATAAAAGTGTATGATGTGCTTGGCAATGAAG
The DNA here is from genome assembly GCA_023453665.1 of Bacteroidota bacterium. Lineage (GTDB taxonomy): Bacteria > Bacteroidota > Ignavibacteria > Ignavibacteriales > Ignavibacteriaceae. The sequence continues at coordinate 1,840 of JAEXTA010000044.1, forward strand.
TAGCAACTTTAGTAAATGAATACAGAGAAGCAGGCAGTTATGAAGTTGAATTCGACGCATCATCACTTGCAAGCGGGATGTACATTTATACTCTAAGTGCAGGTGGATTTACTTCAAGTAAGAAGATGCTCATACTAAAGTAGTCGTTTCGTTAGTCTTCGACAGGCTCAGACTGACAAGGGACAACTGATTTTTTATGCCTGCTACTTTATTGTCGCAGGCTTTTTTATTTTTACTATAGTCTCTCAAATAATAAACCCGGAAATAAAATGGACACAAAAAAATTTCTTGCACAAGAAAATGAAAAAATAAAACTCTCAGATTTTGAAACTGATTATACTGGTAAAATAAAATCAAAGCAGGAAGCTGAAGAGCTTCTTGAAGCCAACATTGTGAAAATGCGCGAACTGCAGTCCAAACTTTATGCCGATGATAAATATTCTGTTCTTCTCGTTTTCCAGGCAATGGATGCCGCTGGCAAAGACGGAATGATCAAACGTGTTATGAGCGGACTCAATCCACAAGGCACGCAGGTTTTTAGTTTTAAGCAGCCGAGCGCAGAGGAAATTGATCACGGTTATTTGTGGAGAATTCATAAAGCCGCTCCTGAAAGAGGAAGGATTGGAATATTCAATCGTTCGCATTATGAAGATGTTCTTGTTGTACGCGTGCACAATTATCTTAAATCATCAAAAGTCCCTGAAGCGATGATAGGAAAAAATATCTGGCAAAAAAGATTTGAACAGATAAATAATTTTGAAAAGTACTTTTATGAAAACGGAACTATAATCCTAAAATTTTTTCTTCACATTTCTAAGGAAGAACAGAAAAAAAGATTTATCTCACGCATTGATGATACATCAAAGAACTGGAAGTTTTCAAAAGCAGATATTGAAGAAAGAAAATACTGGGATGAATATCAGAAATGTTATGAGGATGCTATCAACAATACAAGCAAAAAACATTCGCCGTGGTATGTCATTCCTTCGGATAAAAAATGGTTTGCAAGATTATTGGTATCAGAAATTATTGTTGAGTCAATGAAAAACCTTAACCTCAGTTATCCCAAATTATCTGATGAACAACTCAAAGAGCTTCAAAACTGCAAGACAATGTTGATGAATGAAAAATAAATATTAATTTCTTTTTTCAAAGTTGTAATTGAAGTTTGTTTCCTTTTTATTTCACCCCTCAAAAAAAACAGAATTAAAAATGATTGATATAACAAATGTTATTGCCAATGAACTGGCATTAAAAAATTTTCAGATTGAAGCTGTATTTAAATTATTAAAAGAAGAAGCGACAATTCCCTTTATCGCACGTTACAGAAAAGAACACACAGGCGGACTTGATGAAGAAGTCCTTCGTAATATTGAAGACAGGTTAAGTTATCTGACAATTCTTGAAGAAAGAAAAAAAACTGTTTTAAGCAGTATTGAAGAACAGGGGAAACTTACACCTGAGTTACAGGATAAAATATTAAACACTTTAAAACTTCAGGAACTTGAAGATCTGTACTTACCTTACAAACCCAAAAGAAAAACACGCGGAACAATAGCAAAAGCAAAAGGGCTTGAACCACTTGCTGTTTTTATATTGGAGAATCCGGTTTACAAAGGGAACTTTGAAGAAAAGTTAAATGAATTTGTTGATCCCGAAAAAGGTGTAACAACTACAGAAGAAGCATTACAGGGGGCAAAAGATATCATTGCTGAAATGATAAGTGATGATGCAGATGTAAGAAGAGTACTGCGTGAATTTTATTTTGATTCTTCTATCATTCATTCGGAAAAAGTTAAAGATAAAGAAACATCAGAAGGCAAAAAGACACAGGAAAAAGAACGCAAGGATGTTTACCAGGTTTATTATGATTTTTCTATCGATATAAAAAAAATAAAACCTTACCAGGTACTTGCTATAAACCGCGGTGAAAAAGAAAAGATTCTTAAGATTCACTTTAGCTTTGATACTCCGGAAGTTCAGAGAAAAATAAAATCGACTTATCTTAAATATTCACAAAGTGTTTTTATGGAAATCCTGGATGAGGTGATTGATGATTCATTCAACCGGTTGATTCAGCCCTCTATAGAAAGAGAAATTCGTGCAGCATTATCTGAAACATCTGATCTTCATGCGATTGAAATCTTTGCTTCAAATTTAAAAAGTCTTTTGCTTCAGCCGCCTTATGCGGAAAAGATAATTATGGGAATCGATCCGGGATTTTATTCGGGTTCTAAAATTGCAGTTATCGATACAACAGGTAAATATCTTGAAGGAACAACAATCTATCCTCATCCTCCTCAAAATAGAAAAGAGGAAGCAGCGAAAATTGTTAAACAGTTTGTTGAAAAGTATAAAGTAGAAATCATTTCAATCGGTAACGGAACAGCAAGCCGCGAGACAGAAATATTTATTGCAGAATTAATTAAAGAAAATAATCTTAACTGCCGTTACATAATAGTGAATGAAGCAGGTGCTTCTGTTTATTCCGCATCAACAATTGCTCAGAAAGAATTTCCTGAACTGGAAGCAAGTCAACGTGGTAATATTTCTATTGCAAGAAGATTGTTAGATCCACTTGCAGAACTTGTAAAGATAGATCCCAAATCAATTGGTGTTGGTTTATATCAACATGATGTTGATCAGAAACTTCTCGCAAAAAAATTGGAGAACGTGGTTGAAAGTTGTGTAAACTTTGTCGGGGTTGATGTTAATACGGCTTCAGCAACCTTGCTTACCCACGTTTCCGGTTTAAATAAACGGCTTGCAGAAAACATTGTTAAGTACCGTGAGAAGAATGGAAAGTTTCTTCAGAGATATGATTTAATGGAAGTGAGCGGAATGGGTGAAAAAGCTTATGAACAATCCGCGGGTTTTTTGAAAATTCCATCTGGAACAAATCCATTAGATAATACTTTCATTCATCCTGAATCATACCAGGCAACAGAAAAACTTCTTTCGCAAATGAATATTCCCGTTGCAAAGATTAAGGAATCAGGTTCATTTATTTCGTTAATTGTAAATCAAAAAGGGACAAAAAAAATTGCTGAGGAAATCGGAGTTGGCGAACCAACTTTAATAGATATAATTGATAACCTGAAAAAACCGGGCAGAGATCCGCGTGAAGAATTACCCAAACCGATTTTAAGAAGCGACGTTTTAAAAATTGAAGATCTTCAAAAGGGAATGAAGTTAAAAGGAACGGTAAGGAATGTTGTTGACTTCGGTGCGTTTGTCGATATAGGTGTTAAGCAGGATGGACTTCTGCATATTTCACAAATAGCAAATAAGTATGTCAAAAACCCTTTGGATGTTATAAATGTTGGGGATATTATTGATATAACAATAATCGAAATTGATGTTGAAAGAGGCCGAATTTCGCTCAGTATGAAGGAATAACTTTGATAAAGGGTTAACGGATGGTTTTAAACTTGATGTTTTATCTCTAAATCTAAATGTATATATTTCATCAGGAATAGCAATCAATTATGAAAATATACCAACACCTGCTGAATACAATCTCCGAAAAGGGAGCTGCTTATCTCGTCTTATTGGATCCTGATAAAATTGGTGAAGTGAGGCTTCCTGCATTTATTAAACATTGCACCAAAGCCGGGGTTGATGCTTTTCTTATCGGCGGAAGTTTGATGTTAAGTAATAACTTTGATTCTTTTATTGATAAAGTTAAGGCGAACACAAATCTACCTGTAATAATATTTCCGGGAAGTATTAACCAGGTTTCTGCATCTGCAGATGCGATTCTCTATTTATCAGTTGTGAGCGGTAGAAATCCTGAAGATTTAATTGGTAAACATGTTCTTGCGGCTCCGATAATCAGGAAGGCAGGCATAGAACCAATTTCGACTGGTTACATCATTGTTGAATCGGGAAGAACAACCACAGCACAGTATATGAGTGGCAGTTTACCCGTTCCAAGAAATAAACCTGAGATTGCATCAGCGACAGCGCTTGCTGCGGAATATCTTGGTATGAAATTAATTTATCTTGAAGCGGGAAGCGGTGCTGAAAATTCTGTTCCGAATGAAATGATAAAAGCAGTGAGTGAAAATTGCAAAGTTCCGGTTATCGTTGGTGGAGGAATAAGAACCCCGCAATCAGCAAGAGAAAAAGTTGATAACGGTGCAAATATTATCGTCACAGGAAATTTTTTTGAAAATGAAAATAACTGGGAAATGATAAGATCGTTTGCGGAAGCAGTGCATGTAAAGTTATCAGTTGAAGTTTAGGTGATTTGAGACTTTAGTAATAGAAATAACTGTTAATAATTTCTTACAATAATGAATAAAATTGGTCAAATAGAAATAGTTGTTAAAGGATTCAGAGGTAATATTGAGGTTACTCCGGATAACTATGATATAAAGAATATTATTGAGATTCTGCAAAATGTAGAGAATTTACTGTTTCCTAATAATAAAAAAGAAAGACCCGTTATTAGCTATGATATTGAAAAGGGTTCAGTAAAGCACATTGTAAAAACTTCTATGCAGGCGATTATAGGATTTAATGCAATTCTTTTTCAAGTTCAGAGTGATAATTCTATAGATTTTCTTGAGATTCAATCAGCAAAAGCTTTTGAGTTTTTTCAAGAAACCGCACAAAAACAGAATGTTGAATTTACTATCTCAACATCAATTCCAAATACGTCTCAAGTCATTATTAATAATGAAACTAAGCTCCAACGTTCAGAAGATGTTTGGGCATTGGCTGAGTTTTATTTTTATGGAATTATAATAGATGCTGGGGGTAAATCAAAAGCCAATATTCATTTAGATACAAAGGAATATGGTTTGCTTACTATTAATGCAACTAAAGAGGTACTGACTAATTATGAAGCTAATCCACTATACAAATCATTTGGTGTGAGAGCTACCGGTAAACAGAATGTTAAAACAGGTGAAATAGATAAGAGTGAATTAAAACTAGTAGATATCATAGACTATAATCCTTTATATAAAGAAGATTACATTCAGTCTTTAATTAAAAAAGCTAAAAATAGTTGGGGAAATGTCAAAGATGCCGATGTCTGGTTAAGCAATCTGAGGGGATATGGATAATTTAAGTATTCTGCTTGATACAAGTTTTTTTATCCGCTTACTAAATGAAAATGATTCTCTGCATCAAAACACACTTAAGTACTACAAATATTTTTTAGAAAAACAATTCATTCTTAAATGTTCGACAATTTCAATTTCTGAGTATTGTGTAAAAGGTCAATTAGATGAATTACCGCTAAAAGATATTCAAATTATACCTTTCAATATTAATCATGCCCAAAAAGCCGGGGAACTTGCGCGTATTGTATTTGAAAACAAAGGAAGCTTTAAAATCAATAAAAGAAATATCATACCTAACGATACTAATTTATTTGCACAAGCTGAAACGGAAATTGATATTACTACATTTGCAACATCGGATGAAGAATGTTTAAAAATTTATAATCTATTAAAACGAAAAGGTGTGATAAAATTTGAGGTGGTTAATATTAGACGACTACCCAGTGAATCATTTGGATTGATAGATTTATAAAGAACAATATAAACACCTATGGACATACAAAAATTTATTTCAGATAGCTTACAGGAAAGTTCAGAAACAAAACTTAAAATTATTGAGAGTTGTTCTGCTGACATTATTTCTGCAATTGAACTGCTTGTTAATTGTTATAAAAATTCAAACAAACTTTTACTTTGCGGTAACGGCGGAAGTGCTGCTGACTGCCAGCACATTGCAACAGAGTTTATGATTCGCTTAAGTCATCACATTCAGCGATCGGCATTGCCTGCAATTGCTATCACAACGGATTCATCTAACTTAACGGCGGGTGGCAATGATATTGGTTTTGAAAATGTATTTGCACGCAACGTTGAAGGACTTGGAAACAAAGGTGATGTATTGCTTGCAATATCTACAAGCGGCAACTCACCTAACGTTATTAAAGCTGTTGATATGGCTCATCAAAAAGGTATGAAAGTAATTGCTTTTCTAGGCGGCACAGGCGGTAAGTTAAAATCTTTAGTTGATAATCCGATCGTCATTCCATCATCAAACACGCAAAGGATACAGGAAGGGCATATAACTGTGGCGCATATTATCTGTGAAATGGTAGAAGAGAGGCTGTATGGAGAAGAATAACAATTTAACATAAATTTTGTGTCAGTCTGAGCGAAGTCGAAGACTGAATATCAGCACAGTTTGATATGTCAAATAATTATTTTGTTTACATACTGCTATGTGGTGATGGAAGCTACTATACAGGGGTAACCGCTGATTTAGAAAAACGATTAGCAGAACACCAGACGGGCTTAACAGAAAATTACACAAGTAAAAGACTCCCGGTCAGATTAGTTTACTCAGCGACATTCCAGGATATAAACCACGCTATCAAAATTGAAAAGCAATTATAAGGTTGGAGCAGGAAAAAGAAAGAAGCATTAATCAATGGTGAATATGATTTGCTTAAAAGATTGGCTGAGTGCAGAAACGAAACTCATTATCTAAACAGAGAGAAATTATAATAAATATTCATCCCCCGACTGCGCTCGGGATGACACATAGAAATTTTATAACCCTAATCTCGTTCCCATCCATGAAATTTTATCGCCTTCTTTAATTCCATACTTATCACAAAATCCGCCCACAACTTCAACAACATACTTTGCAGGTTTTGTTGAAGGATAAGATTGATCGGAAAGAACCTTTGTACTTTTATGAATTGTCACAATCTCTTTATTTGAATTAACAAAAATCATATCAAGAGAGATCAATGTATTTCTCATCCAAAATGATCTTGGAGATTCATCAGGAAAAATAAATAACATTCCATGGTTTTCTTTCATCTCTTTTCTGTTCATTAATCCAAGCTGTGTTTCGTATTCATCCGCGGCGTATTCCATTTCAATTTTTGTTTTGGTGTTGCCGAGACTATCGGTGAAAACAAGTTCACCTTCTTTTGTAAAAGTGTAATAGGTCACTTCATGTTTACCGTTGTTGATAAAATTATTTATGATAAAAAATCCCGCCGCTAAAATGAGTAACGCAATTGCGACTATCCTGTTGACCGGTAATTTTTTTTTGCTGCTTTTTTGATTAGTACTTTCAGTTTTTTTCAGATTCTTTTGAGCCATAATTATTTTCCCGATATTTACTCATCAAATATAAGCAAAGAGAACATCATACAATGAGTAAAATTATTGACCGTGAAGTAATCGAACTAAATGAAACTCAACAGAAAATGATTGTCAGCGGATGGGGAGAATCTACTCTTACTAATACAGTTGTTGAAAAGATGACATATCTTTCTGATAATTTAAAAGTAAAGGGTTACATTGCTTATCCCAAAGATGATTCAAAAAAATATCCGTGTATAATCTGGAACAGAGGCGGGATTGGTAATGCCGGTGCTATCGATGCATTCACTGCTCGCGGTATTTACGGACAACTTGCAAGCTGGGGATATTGTGTTTTCGCATCTCAATATCGGGGCAATGATGGTGGTGAAGGATATGATGAATTTGGAGGAGTGGATGTTAACGATGTTCTCAATCTTATTCCCCTTGCTGATGAATTAGTGCAGGCAGATAATACTGTTTGGGGAATTGAAGGCTGGAGCCGCGGTGGTATGATGACTTATCTTACATTAACACAAACAAACATCTTTAAAGCTGCAATTGTACTTGGTGGAATTGCAAACCTTCGCTGTAATTCTGATGAAAGCAAATTTATGAGAAGATTGTACGAACATACAATGGGTAAGTATGAACAGGAAGATTTTAAAGCTAAGTGCGGAACAAGATCAATAATAAATTTTCCTGAAAAACTTTCGCAAACAACACCGATGCTGATCATTCACGGGAATGCCGATGACAGAGTTTTACCTCATGATTCAATTGACCTTTCGTATAAACTTCTTGATTTAAAAATACCGTTCCGTTTGGTAATGCTTGAAAGCGGTGATCATTTTATGAAATCACACCGCAAAGAAGTTGATGAGATGAGAAAGAAATGGTTTGAGAAGTATCTTAAATAAGGATTAAGAGTAAGAATAAGATAAAATTTTTTTTATATCTTATTCTTACTTTAATTTATTGATTACTTTAATAAAATCATCTTCTTAGTTTCAACAAAATCACCAACCTTTAACTGGTAATAATAAACACCGCTAGCTAGGTTACCGGCATTAAATTCAACTTCATGATCACCGTACGGTTTTTCTTCGTTGACCAAAGTTGCGACTTCTCTTCCTAATATATCATATACACGTAACAACACTCGCATAGTGGATGCGTGAAAAGCATCCCCAACAGTAAATTTTATTTTTGTGGTTGGATTGAAGGGATTGGGATAGTTGTAAGATAGAGAAAAATTATATATGTCATTCTCATTATCATTAACGTGAACAACTTTGTTGTTTGTTACATACATCCCTGCCCCGTATGTTCCGGCAAAAAGGTATCCATCAGGACTCTCAAGAAATGAAATTACAGGATTATCTAATTCTGTACCTGAACTTATATCTTCCCAAGTTATTCCATTGTCGTGTGATCTGATAATCCCAATCGAATAACCACCAGAGTATATACGTTGATCACTAAGTACTTTTATTGTTGTGGCTGAAATACTCTTAACTTTTTCCCAATTTGTCCCATTATCTAAAGAACGAAATATCCCTCCTCCAGATTGAAGAGCAATATCATCACTTATAAAAACACCACCGTTATTATTAACTGCTATGGCAGATATGCTGTGGTGACCACCATTTACTTGTTCGAATAACTGTCCTTGGTTAGTTGATCTATATACATTTGCACTATTAGTGATGAATATATGATTTTCATTATTAATAATTATGTCCTCAGTCCAGTAATGTAATCCATTATTCCATATTTCCCATGAATCACCATTATTATATGATATTCGCGCATAATTACTTGAAGTTGCTATTAAAGCCCCATCCTCTCTAATTAATAGTTTGTTTATATATAATGTGTCTGGAAAACTGGTTAATTCCCAAGTTAATCCATTATCAAATGAACGGAATAATCTTCCGGGATAAACTGCAGCGAATAGAATGGAGTCATTTTTTAGAGCAACATCTCTAACATCCTCGAATCCGAGATTGTTCCAGGTTTCATTAACTAAATCAAAGCAATGAACACCTCCGGAAGTAGCTGCGAATACTCTCTGTTCTGTATGGTTTATTGACATTGATTTTACAACAGAAGTTGGTATTCCAATTTGCTGCCATGATGAACCGTTATCTTTAGATTTATAAACTCCACCATTTCTTTCAGAACCAATAAATAAATTTCCGACCTGATCCTGTTTTAATCTAAAAATATTTTTATTCAATAATCCTGTATTAGATTGAATCCAGGTCCTCCCGCAGTCTGATGAACTAAAAACCCCATCGTTAAAAGTTCCGGCAACAATTAGATTATCATCAGTCACTATAATTGACTGAACAATAGTATCTTCAAGCCCTATTTGTTGCCATGATTCACCGTAGTCGGAAGATATAT
>JAEXTA010000051.1 GCA_023453665.1 Bacteroidota bacterium
AGAAAAATGTTTATTCCATAAAATGAATCTGTATAAAAACGGCACTTTGACACCCATTTTAATTATCGAAAAAAAATAAAAGTTGTTTTGTTATAAGTGTGTTAAATATTATGTTTTACAAATAAAAAATCTGTTTACATTGACATAAGCGATACTGCCTCAAAGTACAATGAAAAAAAAGAACCAAGGGAAATCTGCTCAGGATTCATTTCTAAAAACATTACAGACAAGAAGTTTTGCCTTCAGTAATGCCGATAAAGTGGTTTATAATTTTAACCATTCCTCCCGAAAGTATGATTATATAAGTAATGATATTTTATCACTTACAGGTTATACTAAAGAAGAAATAAATACCCTCGGGATAAAAAAAATTATTAAAGAAATTATAGTTGATAATCTTGACAGAAAGGAGATTATAACATCAACTGACGAAGCTGAGTCTGTTGAAGATTATTTTGCAAAATACCTAATTGTAACCAAATCCGGTGAATTAAAATGGGTTGAGGATAACTCATTTACCAGGATTGATAAACAGGGTAAAAGGATTAGCAGTATTGGTGTACTGCGCGATGTAACCGCACTCCACAAATTTATTAATCAACTTCACGAAGAACGAAACCGCCTTGATTCAATACTTGAAGTTGCTGAAATGATTTTTGTTGTTATCGATAAAGATGAAATAATCCACTTTGTTAACAGGAAGGGCAGTGAACTTTTAGGATATAAGAAAGATGAAATTCTCGGGCGTAAGTGGAGTGAGTTCATACCGTCCAGATATTATAAAGAATTATCTGCTTTGTTTTCGGATGTGTTTGCAGAAGAAACCGAACCGGTTGATAAAATTGATTTACCGATTTTAACAAAGAATGGTGAAGAAAAGATTATAAGCTGGCATAACACTGTTCTGCGCGATGAAAAAGGTAAAATAATTTTTAATGTCAGTTCAGGATTGGATATCACCCAGCAGAAACGTGAATCACAAATTCAGAAAGTGATTTCACAAATATTGGAAGCATCAAACCAGGAAGGAAATTTTGAAGACTTCCTGAAATATATTCATACATCAGTAAGAGAACTGATGCCGGCTGAAAATTTTTACATTGCCTTTTATGACAAAGAAAAGAACATGCTTTCTTTTCCATATTTCATTGATAAATATGATACCGATAATCCACCTGTTCCGTTTGGCAAAGGTCTGACAGAATATGTGATAAAAACCGGAAAGTCGGCACTGGTTGATAAAAAGACAGATGAAGAACTTGTTGCAAAAGGTGAAATTGAACTTGTTGGAACTCAATCCCCAATCTGGCTTGGCATTCCGCTTAAAACACAACATTCAACAATAGGTGTGCTTGTTGTTCAGGATTATGAAAGTCCTGATACATACGGCGAAAGAGAAAAAGAAATACTGGAAGTAATATCCTACCCGATATCACGTGCAATGGAACGCAAACGTGACGAACAGGAAAAGGCTGAGTTTATTAATAAACTAAAAGAATTAAACGCATCGAAGGATAAACTGTTTTCATTGATATCACATGATCTCAGAAGTCCTTTTAATTCACTGCTTGGTTTTTCGGAAATTCTTACAACTGAATACGATACACTTACCAATGAAGAAATTAAAGAGTACCTTAACGTGATTTTTGAGGCATCAAAAAATCTCTATGGAATGACCAACAACCTTCTGCAATACTCACGTTTCCAGATCGGCAGATTTGAGTTCAATCCTGTAAATCTGAATCTTAAAAAAATAATTGCAAGTGCATTAAAGCTTCTTAAAGGAAGTATTATCAAAAAGCAGTTAAATATAATTCAGAATATTGAGGTGGAAGAGGAAGTTTATGCCGATGCAGATATGCTTAACTCCATTGTTCAGAATCTGCTTTCAAATGCAATTAAGTTTACCAACAAGGGCGGCGATATAAAAATATTTGCAAAGATAATTCCTTTCTTTGATAAAGCCGGAGAAATTGAAGTTACCGTTGAAGACACAGGAATCGGAATAAGTAAACCTGGTCTTGATAAAATTTTTGCAAACCAGATGTACTCAACTCCCGGAACTGAAAGAGAATATGGTACGGGTCTCGGACTTCTTCTTGTAAAAGAATTTGTAGAAAGCAACGGAGGAAGAATCAGGATCAACAGCAGGTTGCACCATGGGACTACAATCACATTTAATCTTCCCGTTTCTAAAAAGTGAATTGTATGAATATGTTTTCACTTGACACTTCTTATTCAGTATTGTTTTGTTTAATAAAAATCATTCCTCAATAAATTTATGGACAGGTTTCTCAAAGGATTAAAAACTGTTATTGTTGGTGTTATTATTAATATGCTGCTTGCAGCTATTAAAATTATTTCCGGTATAATCGGTAATTCATATGCACTTATTGCAGATGGAATTGAATCTACAACCGATATTTTCAGTTCATTAGTTGTTTGGGGCGGATTAAAAATAGCATCAAAACCCGCAGATGGAAATCATCCTTACGGTCATGGTAAAGCTGAGTCACTCTCAGCAGTTGTTGTATCGCTGGCACTGCTTATGGCAGCATTAGTAATCTGTATACAGAGTATCAGAGAAATAATAACTCCGCATCATGCCCCAGCATCTTTTACGTTATATGTTCTAATTGGTGTTGTCATAACAAAAGAATTGTTATTCAGATTTGTACTTGACGTTAGCAAAGAAATTAACAGTACTTCAATGAAAGTCGATGCATGGCATCATCGTTCGGATGCAATAACATCAGCCGCAGCTTTTGTTGGAATTTCAGTTGCACTAATTGGTGGTGAAGGTTATGAAAGCGCTGATGACTTTGCCGCATTACTTGCATCCGGGATAATCGCTTACAACGGAGTAAGATTATTTAAAACTGCAATGCACGATATAATGGATACAGCACCATCAGCAGAATTTGAAAATGAAATTCGTCATCTTTCCAAAACAACTGAGGGTGTACTTGATATTGAAAAATGTTTTATTCGTAAAAGCGGCTTGACTTACATCGTTGACATTCATGTTATTGTGAACGGCAATTTATCAGTGTATGAAGGGCATGAAATAGGGCACAGGTTAAAGGATAAACTTTGCACATCGAATCTTTCTATTTCAAATGTTATGGTTCACATTGAACCCGGAAGCGCAAACCCATAAAAAGCAGAGACTGTCTCATAAGTCTTTTTTGTCAACCTGAACTCGTTTCAGGTTCTAATTTTCTTACATCAATGAGCTTCAGATTCCGAAATAAATTCGGAATGACACTTTTGAGACAGCCCCGTTAGCGATTTTTTAAAAGATTTATTAATCAACTACTCGGATTTTAAAAAAGTTTTACCGTCATCACTTAGATTTTTAGAATACTTCGCTGGATCTTTCTTGAATTTTTTATCACAACCTTTGCAGCAAAAACCATAAGCTTTACCTTCATACGTTACTGTCCCAACTTCAGGGTCAACTTCTTCACCCATTACCGGACATACAGCATTCCACGGTTTTGAAACTGTTAAAGAATCATCATTGTGACTCTCACTTTTCATTTCCATTTCGTGATGATGATGCATCTCGGTTTTTGTTGAATCCTTTTTTCCATGATTATGCTCCTGTGCATTCAGATACGATACACTTGATAATGCAACTAAAATTACCAGAACCAACATTTTGCTTTTCATTTTTTCTCCTTTTGATTATTGATTGTTATTCGATCTCGCCTAAAAATTTTTTGCCATCACTGCTTAAATTTTTCATATACAGTTCTGGATTTTCAAGAAAATCTTTATCGCATCCGGGACAGCAGAAGCCAATTAATTTTCCTTTATACTCAACTGGCTTAACCTTTGGTGAAACTTTTCCACCAAGAATCGGGCAGACGGCATTAAAGATTTCCTGAGTCTCTGTTAATTTCTTTTCGTTTGATGAATGAGAGCTATGGTCTGTTATATCCATTTCAGGTTCCTTAACGACAGGCTTCTTCATTTCAGTATTTACATCAGAAGTTGTTGTGTTATGATTATGTCCGGTTTGCATACCAGTTTTTAACTGACTTTCAGAATCGATAAGATATCCGCCAGACACAACCACTTCATCGTTTTCTTTAAGTCCGGTTTTTATTTCGTAGTGATCTTTCATTTTTATTCCTAGCGAAACTTCTTTTGGTTCAAAAGTATTTTCACTAACTTTTAGCCAAACAATATTTCGGCTTCCGGTTAACAGTACAGCACTTTGCGGAACAATAATATTTGTTCCCGCATCAATTGAAAAAACAGTTTCACCAAACATATTTGGTTTAAGTCTATTTGAAGTATTAGCAAACTCTGTTCTGATTTTTACTGTTCTTGTTTCCGGGTTTATGACAGGATAGATAAATGTAACACGTCCTGTAAGTTCAACTCCGGGCTGTGAGGGAAGAATTAATTTTACCTGGCTTCCGTTTTTAATATGAACCGCATCATCTTCAAATACTTCAACTATATTCCACACTGTTGAAAGGTCTGCAATTTCAAACAATGAAGTACCTTCACTAAAATAAACACCATCCTGAATTTTTTTCTCAATTACTGTTCCGCCAAAAGGGGAGTAATAAACCGGGTTATAGTTTATTTGTTTTGTCGTTTTCAATTCATTCAACTGAATATCGGTAAACCCATAAAGTTTTAGTTTATTTACAGCTGCATCTGAAACCGAGAATTTATTTTCATTATTTGAAATTTCTTTTAATGAAGCAACATCATTTGATTTAATCGACAACAGAAAATCATTTTGCGCCTGGATTATTTCAGGACTGTAATATTCAAAAAGCGCATCACCTTTTTTGATATAGTCACCTGTTTTGTTGACGAATAATTTTTCTATCCGTCCGTTAAACTTTGCACTGATAATTTTTTTGTTCGGCTCGGCAAAATCGATGTAGCTGGCTGATTTTATTTCTTTTGTAAGTCTTTGCTGTTTCACCTTTACAGTTGAAACATTTGCGACGATCTGTTTGCGTTCACCAAGTTTTATTAAACCTTCAGTGTTTTCCATTTCAGCCATTTCGGATTCGCGGACAACCAAATCCATTTGGCATATTGGACAAATTCCCGGTTTGTCAGACGTAACTTCCGGGTGCATCGGACAATAGTATTCAGTCGTTTCTGTGTGTTTATCATTTGAATGCTCAGAGCTACATCCGATAAACAATACAAGGTATGCTGCTGCGATTAAAAATATTTTTTTCATTTTATTTCCTCTGTGTAATATCCTGTTAAAAATTCTATCTCTGCTAGTGAAAGAAGTGATTGATAGTACGAATCGTAATTATCCATCAGGTTCATCAGTGTCATATTTATATTTGAAAAATATTTATCGAGACCTGTTCCGGAACTCATAAACTCAGAGAGTAAAGCATCAAAGGAGTTGAGAAAATAATTATCTCTCACATTTTTCAGTATTCCATTCTGCCTCATCGCAAATTGAAGTTTAAGAAGTCTGGAATTCAAGTCGGCATTAATTTCTTTTTCCATATTTATTCGTTCGGATTCAATCTCCATTATCTTCACTTTTAGTTCTTCTACCCTGTAAGAATATTTACCTGAAGACCATGGCGCAAAGGGAAGTGTAATCGATGCCATCAATCCGTACATCACTTCAACTTTGTTTTCAGAACCAGCCATATGCAAATCTGATTGTGAAGTAAGTAACATTCCTCTCGGCATTCTCATTATCATTCCCTGGAGCATAAGGTCAGGAATTAATTCTTTGTTGTTCGCATTAATTTCTAGTTCAGTCATGCTCTGCATATTTTTCATCCTGTTTAGTACCGGCGATGAGTAGGTGAAATTATTAATCATCTCTTTTGCTTTTACTAAGTCAGCGTCAGTAAGTTGATTAAATTCAATCCGGACTTTTTCAGAAGTACTATTTCTACCTAATAAATAATTTATCATTAAGTAGTCGCTGTTCAATTCAGTACGCATTGATTCAATTTTAAGTGAATACAATTCAACATCACTTTTAATCATTAATAAATCAGATTGTTTGAGATAACCCGTTTCAAATTTTATTAAAGCCGATTGATAAAGCTGTTCAAGTATTTCCTTATAACGATTCATTACTTTTAATTTTTCCTGCATCGTTCCTATGCTGTAATACATTGATTTCAGTTTATAGATTAATGAAATCTTTAATGTGTTATATTCGTCTTTTGCTAAGTCTGATTTTTTTAACTCAGCATCATACATCGCCGAAGGTTTTCCGCCTATCGGGAACATTTGTGAAATAAAGAAGTTTTGTGAAAGTGCTTTGTCCCAGATATTTATTTCTTCAATCGGAACTTGTGCAAACTCAACTCCAATTGTCGGAGGCGGAAGATTATTTACGGACTTAGCATTTAATTCAGCAGATTTAATTTTATACTGATAGGCATGTAGTTGTGAATTGTTATTCACCATTTCACTAATAAGTGAGTCAATTGCTTGTGAGTACGTTATATTTATTGAAGAAAAAAATATTAACCACAGAGTCACAGTGAACACAGAGTTTTTTAAAACATCAACCATTTTCCATCTTACATCTTCCATCAATTTTCCTCCTTCATCCAGTCAGCCATTTTTGACTGTTCAAGTTTTCCTTTAGCAAGTGCTCTTTCTTTCATGTATGAAAAAATAATTGGCGTAACAACCAGCACGTGAACTGCTGATGTTAGCAGTCCGCCGATCAACGGTGCAGTTAATGGTTTCATAACATCGGCACCTGTTCCGGTTGCCCACATAATTGGAATAAGCCCGATCATACTTGTGAAGACCGTCATTAATTTTGGACGAAGTCTTAGAACCGAACCTTCAATTGTAGCATCGTAGATATCTTTGTTTGTCAGTTTATCTCTTAAACCATTTTTATGTTCGCGGATTTTTTTATCCAATGCTTCGTGTAGATAGACTACCATTATAACACCAGTCTCAACTGCGATGCCGTATAGTGCGATGAATCCAACCCAGACCGCGACTGAAAAATAATAACCAAGTATATAAATCATGTACATTCCTCCAATCAGTGCGAACGGGACTGAGAGCATAACAACTCCGGCTTCTTTATAATCTTTTAAAGTGAAGTAGAGCAGAAAAAAAATTATCAGGAATACAATCGGCATAATGAAAGTGATAGTCTGCTGAGCGCGCATTTTACTTTCATACTGCCCGCTCCATGAATAGCTGTAACCCTCCGGAAGTTTTAAATCTGCCTCAACTATATTTTTTGCTTCATCAACAACACTGCCCATATCACGACCGCGAGCGTTCAAATAAACTAATGAGCGAAGCATTCCGTTTTCACTTGATATCATAGGAGGTCCCGTTACAACTTTTATATCAGCGAGATAGGAGAGCGGTAAAAATGTTTTCCGATTGCCTTCGATTGATAATAATGATGAAGAATTATTTCCGCTTGTTGAAATTGTTTTGGCTTGAGCTGTTGATTGATCGCCCATATTTGACATTGAACTTTGATTAGAAGTTGAACCCGACATAACCTCAACATCATTTGTATACGAGTTTTGCATCTGTTGTGTTGAAACAGGAATGATTAATCTTTTTAACTCATCAACATTATCACGATAATCTTTTGCGTACCTTACACGAAGAGGAAATCGCATACGACCTTCTATTATCACACTTAAATTTTCACCGCCGATTGCAGTTTCAATAATGTTCTGAACATCACTTACGTTTATACCGTAACGTGTGGCTATATCTCTGTTTAATTCTATATCTATGTAATATCCATTCTGAACTCTTTCAGCTACGACATCAGCAGCACCAGGAACTTTCTTTAATAATTCTTCGGCTTTAATTGCATAGTATTCAAGTGTATCAAGATTTTCACCGAATATTTTAAAACCGATATCAGTTCTTACTCCGGTTGCCAGCATATTTATTCGGTTTATGATTGGCTGCGTCCATCCATTTCGCACACCTGGAATTTGTAACTTTGAATCAAGTTCCTGGATAATATCATTTTTTGTTATTCCGGTACGCCATTCATTTTTTGGTTTGAGAAGAATTATGGTTTCAATCATACTAAGCGGAGCGTTATCAGTTGCAGTTTCTGCGCGTCCTGTTTTACCCAAAACGTGTTCAACCTCAGGAATTGATTTTATTATTTTATCCTGAACCTGCAATATCCTGTTCACTACTTCAATCGAGGCATTGGGAAGAGTAACAGGCATAAATAAAATGGAACCTTCATCGAGCGGCGGCATAAACTCCGAGCCGGTATTCATTATCATCGGTACTGTTATAAGAAGCGCTAACAAGTTTAACGCGATAGTAGTTTTGCGAAACTTCAATGTAAGTTTTAAAACAGGTTCATAAATTTTATTAAAAAATTTCGTTACCGGATTTTCATTTTCTGAACGAAATTTTCCTCGCATAAGCATTGTCATCAAAACCGGTATTAGAGTTATTACAACCATCGCCGAACCAATCAACACAAATGTTTTTGTAAAAGCCAATGGTTTAAAAAGTTTTCCTTCCTGACCTGTTAAAAGAAATACGGGAAGGAAAGAAATCAGAATAATTAATTCAGAAAAGAAAATTGCACGTCCAACTTGTTTTGCGGATTGAATGGAAATTGATTTATAATCTTCGGAAGTGAGTATACCTTTTTCTTTAAGGTTTTTTGCGATGTTCCTGTATGCATTCTCAACCATCACAATTGATGAATCGACAATAACTCCGACTGCGAGAATAATTCCGCCCAGACTCATAATGTTCGCTGTGATATCGAATGTGTACATCAATATAAATGAAAGAAGCACGGCGACGGGAATTTCAATTATTATTCTTACAATACTTCTAAAGTGAAGAAGAAAAATTGCAATCATTATTGAAACAACAATTGCAGCTTCTATTAAGGCTCGCTCAAGAGTGCCAACTGCTTCACTTATTAAAATGCTTCTATCGTAAGAGGGAACTATTTCAACGCCATTAGGAAGACCGGGTTTTAGCTCTTCAATTTTTTCCTTTACACGATTGATAACCTGCTGCGCATTTTCACCATTGCGCATTACAACAATTCCACCGACAACTTCGCCGTTACCATCTTTCTCAAGTGAACCACGTCGAATATCAGCACCGAGTTGAATGTGAGCAACATTCTTTAATAAAAGCGGAATGCCGTTACTAAAATTTTTTATCGGGATGTTTTCTATATCCGGGAGTGAATTAATATATCCCTGACCCCTGATAAAATATTCGGCATCACTCGCTTCAATTAATTTTCCTCCGACTTCATTGTTACTTTTCATTACTGCGTTAATCACTTCAGAATGTGTAACGTTATAAGCCCTGAGTTTTAACGGGTCAATATCAACCTGGTATTGTTTTACAAATCCGCCTACACTTGCTATCTCGGCAACACCTTCAACCGCTGAAAGTTTTAGTCTTATATACCAATCCTGTATTGCTCTTAAAGTTGCAAGGTCATGGTTGTTACTTTCGACTGTGTACCAGTAAATGTGACCAACACCGGAACCATCAGGACCGAGTGTGGGGGTAACACCGCCGGGTAGTTGACTTTTTAATGTTGCAAGTCGTTCAAGTATTCTCGTTCGTGCGAAGTAGATGTCTGTTTCATCATTAAAAATTACAAACACGAAAGACATTCCGAACATAGATGATGCTCGAACAGCTTTAACTTCAGGCAAACCCTGAAGCGATGTTACGATAGGATAAGTAACCTGGTCTTCGACTATCTGCGGCGACCTTCCCATCCATTCAGTAAAAACGATTACCTGGTTTTCGGATAAATCGGGAATTGCGTCAACAGGTAAGTTGATTACACTGTAAATGCCATAAGCTGTTAACAGCATATAGGCAAGTATCACAATGAACCTGTTGCGTGTACTCCAATCAATTATTTTCTCAATCATATTTTTCTCGATAAAATTTTTAATTACACCTGTTGAATTAATGCTGGTGACGACATAGTACTTCAACTAATTTTTTTAAAAAACTTTATTGAGAATTAAATAAGGAAGACCGAGTTAATAATATAAATGTGGTTTTGAGTTTCGGGCGGGGGAGAATGGTTATGCGAAATATCATAAGTTGATTCATCAATACCTGGTGTAAAATCATTGGAGATTACTGCTTCAGCTAACCTGAACGAATCCTTTACTGACTCGGATTTTACAACAAGATATTGTTCATCAATCGGTGAGATAATTAATTTTGTTTCGCAGCATTTATCTTTTCCTGATGTGAAATTTATCGATGCGGAATTGTCTTCTTCACAGCAGGATTTTTTTTCAACTGCTTCGGAACAAGCTGAACAACTATCAAACGTAACACTATTCATCATCTGGCAGATATGTAATGTGAAGGGTAAACCAACATTTGCCAAGGCAAACAAAGTTACGAACAGCGATATGTAAACTTTTCGTTTCATCACTGGCAAAACTTAACTGTTGGCAACTATAATGTCAAGGTAACAAAACAATTATGTAATTTATTATAGGAATTATATAAGTCTGAGGTGATTATGAATTCTAAAAATATTTTTGAAAAAATACCTTCTGATCTAAGTGATGAAATAATAGAAACACTAATCACATCAAAAAATGTTCGTATAGAAAGGATTATTTCAAAAGGGCAATCAAGTCCACCTGACTTTTGGTATGAACAAGAAGAAAATGAATGGGTAATTGTTTTAAAAGGAAGTGCTAAAATTCTTTTTGATGACGGGCAAAGTATTGAACTTACTCCCGGCGACTATCTAAATATTCCTTCGGGAAGAAAGCACAAAGTTGAATGGACAAATCCCGGTACAGAAACAATTTGGCTGGCTTTTTTTTACTAATGAAAAACTAAACAGTATTACTTTTGCAAAGTGAGTATTAAAACAGCACTTTCTTTTGTATTTATACACTCCTCTCTTTATATTTGCCAATCAAAATTCAAAAAAAATAAAGCGAGTAATGCAGAAAATTTCAATAAAAGACTTATCTAAGTACGTCGGACAGGAAATATCCCTTAAAGGCTGGTTATACAATAAACGTTCAAGCGGTAAACTTCATTTTTTAATTCTCAGAGACGGAACCGGCTATCTTCAATGCGTTTACTTCAAAGGAAACGTAAGTGAAGAAGTTTTTACAACTGCCGGAAGAATTGGACAGGAAACTTCAATAGAAGTAACTGGAAAAATAAAAGAAGAACCCCGTGCGCCCGGTGGTTTTGAAATGGATGCAACAGGTTTATCTGTGATTGGCGAAGCTCATGAATACCCAATTACTCCGAAGGAACATGGAATAGAATTTTTAATGGATAATCGCCACTTGTGGCTGCGTTCAAGTAAACAGGTTGCAATACTCCACATTCGACACAGAATTATAAAAGCGATAAGAGACTTTTTTGATAACCGCGGATTCACATTAATGGATCCTCCAATCCTTACTCCAAATGCTGTTGAAGGAACATCTACATTATTTGAAACTCCTTACTTCGATTTGGGTAAAGCTTATTTGACACAGTCAGGACAGCTTTATGCTGAAGCAGGTGCAATGGCACTGGGAAAAGTTTATACATTCGGTCCAACTTTCAGAGCTGAAAAATCCAAAACAAGAAGACACTTAACAGAATTCTGGATGGTTGAACCTGAAGTAGCTTTCAACGATTTAAATGATAATATGGATTTGGCTGAAGAATTTCTTGAATACATAGTTCAAACAATTCTCACCGAAAAACAGGAAGAGTTAAAAGTTCTTGAAAGAGATGTAACAAAACTTCAAAACGTTAAACGACCATTCCCAAGAATATCTTATGATGAGGCTGTTGAGATATTAAGAAAAAATGATATTCCTTTTGAATACGGAAATGATCTTGGCGCGACAGATGAAACAGTTATTTCAAACCAGTACGACAGACCAGTAATGGTTCATCGTTATCCAGCCGCTGTAAAAGCATTTTACATGAAACGCGATCCGGAAAAACCACAGTTCGCACTTGCCGTCGATGTGCTTGCATCAGAAGGATATGGTGAAATTATTGGTGGAAGTCAGCGTGAAGATAATCTTGATTTACTTCTTGAAAGAATAAAAGAACATAATCTGCCTCAGCAGGCTTTTGAATGGTATCTTGATCTTAGAAGATTCGGGTCTGTACCCCATGCAGGTTTTGGTCTTGGACTTGAAAGAACGGTTAGTTGGATTTGCGGACTCGATCATCTTCGTGAAGCGATCCCGTTTCCAAGATTAATCTATCGGAATACTCCTTGAAGATGGAGTATGGAATATGGAGTATGTGGTATGGAAGATGGGAAGTAGAAATTTAATTAAGCATTGAAATAAAGTATTATGAATCCCAAAACGGAAGAACTATTAAATAGAACTTTTATGTTTGGAGTAAATAGTATTCTTTTATTGGAAACATTACCAAAAACAAAAACGTATTCTGTAATTACTTTTCAACTTGCTAAAGCTTCAACTTCGGTTGGTGCAAATTATGAGGAAGCACAGGGAGCCGAATCAGAAAAAGATTTTTTTTACAAAATTGGAATCGTATTGAAGGAAACTCGTGAGAGTAATTACTGGTTAAGAGTTTTAGACAAGATTCTTATTCAATCACTAAAAACTGAAAATTTTTATTTATTACTAAACGAGAGTTTAGAGTTAAAGAAAATATTTACAACGATTAAAATGAAATCAAGAAGAAAATTAAATCCTAAATAAAATGTCTATGAATTATTTATTTACATATTCCATACTCCATATTCCATCTTCCATAAGTACGCTATGAATTTAGAATTGATACTCTTCATACTATTTGCCAGCATCGCAGCTGTGACCGCAGTTTTGATGATAACACGAAATAATCCTGTCATCGCAGCGTTGTTTTTAATTTTGAACTTTGCATCACTTGCGGGTTTGTATCTTTTGCTCAACGCGCAGTTTATGGCTGTTGTGCAGGTGATTGTTTATGCCGGCGCTATTATGGTTTTATTCCTGTTTGTTCTGATGTTGCTTCGATCAGAACACGAGAAAAACTTTATGGCTTCAAATCCAGCGATAAAAATATTCTCTTTTATAATTGCTGTTGTTGTGTTTGTTCAACTTGCTTATATGATTTTCTTTTCAAAACCTTCAACAGGTTTATCACCAAATGAACAAATGAGTATTAATGCAGGAACGGTTGAACAGATCGGTCTGGAAATGTTTACTAATTACGTTCTTCCGTTTGAAGCTGCAGGATTTTTATTACTCGCCGCTGCAATCGGAGCACTCGTTTTAGCTAAAAAGAAATTTGAATAACAATATGTCTGTACCTATAGAATACTACCTTATATTAAGTGCATTTATGTTTGTCTGCGGAGTAGCCGGAGTACTTACAAGGCGTAATGCGATCATCGTGTTTATGAGTATCGAACTTATGCTTAATTCTGCAAACCTTACGCTGATTACTTTCTCTTCCTATCTTGGAAATTCTATCGGACAGGTGTTTGTATTTTTTGTAATGACTGTAGCTGCCGCAGAAGCTGCAGTTGGTCTTGCAATCATCATTGCGATATTCCGTAACAGGCTTACGGTTAATATTGATGAAGTAAATATTCTTAAATGGTAAATTGATTTCTTTAAGAAAATAAATTTTTATGATTCAACTAATTTATCTAACAGTTCTTCTTCCATTACTCGGATTTTTGATTAATGGAATCTTCGGAAGAAAAATTAAAAATGAGAAATTAATCGGTGCTATCGGCAGCGGGGCAATAGGATTGTCATTCCTTGTAACCTTATTCGCTTTTTTCGAAACACTTGCATTACCGGTTGATCAAAGAAAAAATATTGTTTCTCTTTTTGAATGGATGAATGTCGGCGGATTGAATGTCGGATTCTCATACCAGGTTGACCAGCTTTCACTTGTAATGGCTTTGATTGTAACAGGTGTCGGATTCATCATTCATGTTTATTCAATCGGATACATGCACGGCGATAAAGGCTTCTGGAGATTTTTTGCATACCTTAACCTGTTCATCTTCGCGATGATGAATCTTATTCTCGGTGATAATTTTGTTTTACTGTTTCTTGGATGGGAAGGAGTTGGACTTTGTTCATACCTGTTAATTGGTTTTTGGTACGACAGAAAATTTGAAAAAGGTACAACCGGCGACGCGGCTAAAAAAGCTTTTGTTGTAAACAGAATTGGTGACTTCGGATTTTTACTCGGAATGTTTTTGATTTATATGACATTCGGTAGTTTAAATTTTGATGAAGTGTTTACAAGAGCCGCAACATTTTCAGTTAAAGAATCAGTATTCGGATTCATTGCACTTTTCCTTTTTATAGGGGCTACAGGTAAGTCTGCACAAATACCGTTATTCGTTTGGCTTCCTGATGCGATGGCTGGTCCAACTCCGGTTTCAGCATTGATACATGCCGCAACAATGGTTACTGCAGGTGTGTATATGGTTGCAAGATGTTCAATTATTTTTGCTTCAGCTCCGGCAATACTTACTGTCATCGCAGTGATTGGAGCACTAACAGCAATCTTTGCCGCAACAATTGGATTAGTTCAAAACGACATTAAAAAAGTTTTAGCTTATTCAACTGTAAGTCAGTTAGGATATATGTTTCTTGCACTTGGTGTTGGCGCTTTTGGTGCAGGAATTTTTCACGTAATGACTCACGCTTTCTTCAAAGCTTTATTATTCCTTGGCGCGGGTTCAGTTATACATGCAATGCATGAAGAACAGGATATTCAAAACTACGGCGGATTAAAAAAATATATGCCGAGAACTTATCTCACATTTTTCATTGCGGCTTTAGCGATATCAGGTATTCCTCCGTTGTCAGGATTTTTTAGTAAAGATGAAATTCTCTGGTTCTCATTTGCGAACGGCGGATTTTTATTCTGGTTAATCGGTGCGGTAACAGCATTGTTAACAGCATTTTATATGTTCAGGTTATACTTTCTTACATTTGAAGGAAAAGAAAGATTCGGACACAACAGACATCCGCACGAATCACCTGCAGTTATGACTGTTCCATTAATAATACTTGCGGTGTTGTCAGTCATCGGTGGATTTATAGGAATACCCGAAGTTTTTTCAGGTGAGCATGGAAATTTATTTCATAGCTGGTTAGCTCCTGTATTTGCACCTGCGGAATTGAAATTATCATTTTACGGATCACACTCACATTTCCAGGAAATATTATTAATGGTGATTTCTGTAGCGGTTGCAGCAACAGGAATTTTAGGAGCGCGTTATATCTATTTAAAGAGACCATCAATTGCAGTATCAGTTTCAACAAGATTTAAAAAAGCATATAACATTTTATGGAATAAATATTTTATAGATGAAACTTATGACACAGTTGTAGTAAACCCGATTGTTAAAGTGTCAGATAAATTCTTATGGAAAATTAATGACGCAAAAATTATTGATGGAACTATAAACGGTTCTGCAAAACTTATTGATAAAATTTCAGGTCAGATTAGAAAAATGCAAACTGGTGTTGCACAATTTTACGCTCTGATTATGATACTTGGCATTGTGTTATCATTATTCTGGATTATTACAAGTTTATAAAATGGAAAATAATTACCTGTTAAGTTTATTAATCCTTATACCGCTGATTGGCGGAGTACTTTTGTTATTCTTTAAAAAAGGAAACGACAAAGCAATTAAATATTTTGGACTTATCGTTTCACTACTTGTATTTGTCGTCTCGCTGATTGTTTATGCTGGATTCGATAAAAATATATCTGAGTTTCAATTCATCGAAAAGTATAACTGGATAAAAAATCTTAACATCAGTTACCATATTGGTATTGATGGAATGTCACTTCTTCTTGTATTATTAACAACCTTCATTACTCCGCTTACACTTATTTCAAGCTGGTCAAGTATAGATAAGAAAGTAAAAGAATTTACATTCTTTATGCTGATGCTTGAAGTAGGTATGCTTGGAGTTTTTCTTTCACTCGACTTATTCCTCTTTTACATTTTCTGGGAAGCAATGCTTATCCCGATGTATTTCATTATAGGAATCTGGGGAGGGGAACAACGTATATATGCTTCAATCAAGTTTTTTATTTACACAATGTTTGGCAGTTTGTTGATGCTTGTTGCAATAATATGGCTTGCGGTTTATGCTTCAACTCCGCTCGGACATTTTTCAACCAATTTACTTGAGTTGTATAGTGTCGGACCAACAGTTCAGAGAGAAATTCAAAATTATATGTTCCTTGCATTTGCATTCAGCTTTGCAATTAAAGTCCCGTTGTTTCCATTACACACCTGGTTACCCGACGCACACGTACAAGCCCCAACTGCGGGTAGTGTTATTCTTGCTGCTGTACTTTTAAAGATGGGAACTTACGGATTGTTAAGATTCTGTCTTCCGTTATTTCCTCAGGCTGCAATTCATTACGCTCCGGTAATATCGGTACTGGCTGTTATAGGAATTATTTATGGCGCATTAGTCGCGATGGTACAAAAGGATATGAAAAAATTAGTAGCATATTCTTCTGTGGCTCACCTTGGATTTGTTGTGTTAGGTATTTTTGCAGTTACACAGGAATCCATTCAGGGTGCGATAATTCAAATGATCAATCATGGTTTATCAACAGGCGCACTCTTCCTATTGGTCGGAGTTATTTATGAACGAACACACTCGAGAGAAATTTCTGACTACGGTGGAATTGCTAAAATAGTTCCTGTTTATTCATTCGCACTTTTATTTGCATCGCTTTCATCAGTTGGTTTACCGGGGCTAAACGGATTCGTTGGTGAGTTTTTGATTTTGTTAGGTTCCTTTAAATCATCTGTTCTTAACAGTTGGTGGTATACAGTTTTTGCTGCATTAGGAGTAATATTCGCTGCGGTGTATTTATTGTGGATGTATCAGCGTGTTGTATTCGATGAAGTAAAACATGAAAAACTTCACTCATTAAAGGATATGAACAGCAGGGAAATATTCGTTCTTGTTCCCATATTTATTTTTGTGGTATGGATAGGAATATATCCATCAACATTCCTTAATATCTCAGATAAAACATCAGCCAATATCATTAAACAAGTTAATAATCCTGCAAAGTTGAATATTAAACAGGTTATTGATAATGCTAAATAATAATTTGAAATTTTTATTTAGAGTATTTGCATTCCTCTTTGTGCTGATTGGGAATGGATTTGCTGATACGACCTCTGAAACGAAAGAAGTAGTTCATCACCTTCCTGATACACTGATGGTTCTGCCATTTGTGATTCTATTATTAATGATTGCAACAGGACCATTGTTCTACAAACATTTCTGGGAACATCATTATCCGAAAATTGCAATTATCCTTGGATTGATCACTGTCGTCTATTATATCTTTTTTCTTAAGGATACACACAGTCTTGTTCACACACTCGCTGAATATCTTTCTTTCATTGCGTTGTTAAGTTCACTTTTTGTCGCATCCGGCGGAATACTGATAAAAGTTGACAGAAAAGGAACTCCTTTAGTAAATGTGATACTTCTATTATTCGGTGCTGTGCTTTCAAACTTTATCGGAACAACCGGCGCATCGATGTTATTGATAAGACCTTTTATCAAACTGAATAAGGACAGGATTAAACCATATCACATTATCTTTTTTATTTTTATTGTATCAAACATTGGCGGCGCTCTGACACCAATCGGCGATCCACCTTTATTCCTCGGGTTTTTACGCGGCGTTGGCTTCTTCTGGGTTGTTGAGCATATATGGTTTATATGGCTGCCAACTGTAATACTATTGTTGCTGATCTTTTATGTAATAGATATGATGAACAAACAATCATCAGAAGAATCAAAATCTTATACAGGAAAAATTGAGTTTAAAGGGCTGAAGAATATTGCATACTTAATATTAATAATCATTTCAGTTTTTATCGATCCTGGAATTATTTCGTGGGTTCCTTCACTTGCGCCTATGCCGTTTGGTATCCGAGAGATAATAATGTTCAGTATAGTATTTGCTGCATACAAAACAGCAGACAGGGAAGTACTGAAAGCAAATGAATTCGATTTTGAACCGATTAAAGAAGTCGCATATCTGTTTGTAGGAATTTTTGCAACAATGATTCCGGCACTTCAATTAATTGCATACGAAGCAAATGTTTATGGCAAAGATTTAACACCGGGTATATTTTATTGGGCAACCGGTATTTTATCAGGACTGCTTGATAACGCCCCGACGTATCTTAACTTTTTAAGCGCAGCCATGGGTAAATTTAATCTTGATGTAAACGATAAAATGCAGGTTCTGCAATTTGAGGTTGAACATTCTATCTACCTTATTTCAATATCAGTTGCTGCAGTGTTTTTTGGTGCAATGTCATACATAGGTAACGGTCCGAACTTTATGGTAAAATCAATCTGCGAAAGAGCGGGGATAAAGATGCCAAGTTTCTTCGGATATATCGTTAAGTATTCAATTCCTATTTTACTTCCGGTTTTTATTATTGTATGGTTCATCTTTATTAATGGTAAGGTGTAAAAATGAAATCACTGGATGAAGTATTAAAAAATAAAATTAAAGCCCTGCATTACGGTAACAGAATAATACTTCCGTTCTCAGCATACGTATTAAAGGCAGTTGTTGATAAAGAAATTATAACTGATTTCGGTCCTGCATCATCAGGCGCTTCCTTAAATGAAACAAATGATTTCCTTGAAATATATTTTCTCGATTACCCGGATCTTTCAGAATCAATCACTGAATTTGAATCAATAAAACTTGTGGTCGTAGAAAAAGGGAAGGATGTTTTTGATTTTGCAAACCACAGAAAAATAAGTCTACACTTCAAAGAAAAACATTTAGTCGATATAGAAGAAATCGACGATGATATTTTATTTATAGAATAATTATGATTTATACTTTACAAGAATTATCGAACGTTTTCCCGGTGATACTTATAGGTGCCGGAATTGTTATCTCACTTCTGATCGAAATGTATTACAAGAGAAGTGAAGAAGTGTTACCCTGGATTTCTATAATAAATTTTTTAGCAGCAGGAATTTATTCACTGCTTACAATCGATTCTGTCTCCGTGTTGTTTAACGGTATGCTGGCATCAGGCGGAAATGTTAACCTGTTTTATTTTGTTTTTAATTTCGGCGCTGCAATTGTTTCTCTTTTATCGATCGACTACCTGAAAAAATACGGAACATACTACGGTGAATTTTATATACTGATGCAAAGTTCTGTACTCGGTATGATGCTTATGGCAGGAGCCAAAGACCTGTTTATGATATTTATAGGTCTTGAACTTATGTCAATCTGTTTTTATGTACTTGCAGGTTTAAACAGAAAAAAACAAAATGCTAATGAAGCTTCACTTAAATATTTTTTATTAGGTTCATTTGCAACCGGATTTATTGTTTATGGAATAGCACTGATTTACGGTTCCGTTCATTCCACATCGATTGATGCCATTGCTTCACAGTTTAGTCTATTAAGCAGTAATCTTTTATTTGTCATCGGAATGCTGTTATTCCTCATAGGATTTTCATTTAAGATTGCGGCATTTCCGTTTCATATGTGGGTACCTGATGTGTACCAGGGTTCACCGACAAACGTTACAGCACTTTTTTCTACAATCGGGAAAGCTGCGGCATTCAGTGCAATCATAGTAACATTTGGAGTGATATTCTCTGAATCAATTAAAAATATTTTTGAACCCTACCTTTCAGTTATAGCTGTGCTGTCAATGTTATTCGGAAGTATTGTAGCAATAGCACAAACCGATTTTAAGCGAATGATCGCATACTCATCAATTTCGCATGCGGGTTATATGGCAATAGGACTTGCAGCAGGCAATGTTGAAGGTGCATCAGGAATAATTTTTTATCTGACAGCTTACACATTTATGAATCTCGGCGCGCTTGGTATCGTCTCAATGATTGAAGGTAAAGATGATACTAATCTGAATATAGACACATATACAGGTTTGGGTTCAAAAGAACCAATACTTGCCGGGCTTCTTTCGATCTTTATGTTTGCCCTGGCAGGGCTTCCACCGTTTGCAGGATTTTTCGGAAAGTATTATGTGTTTATAGCAGCAATAAAAGCAGACCTTACATGGCTTGCTATTATCGGAGTTCTGTCAAGTGCAATAAGCGTTTACTTTTATTTGCGTATTGTTGTACTGATGTATTTCAAATCCACAGGCACAGATTTCCGGATTGAAAAAAGTTTTAGCGGACATTTGGCTGTTGTAATTTCTGCCCTGCTGGTAATTGCTCTTGGCATCTTGCCCGGTTCAGTGATAGATATCATTTCTAATTTTTTCTAACAGATAGAATTAGTAATCAGGAAGCAGAGTAATCTGCAAAAAATTATGATACCACTTTTTTCCACAAGCCAGATTAAGGAAGCAGACCAATTTGCTATCGAACAACTTGGGCTTTCCGGTTCAGTGCTTATGGAAAATGCTTCTATTCAAATCTTCGAAACTCTTCGTGATAGAATACTATATCTTGGACTTGGCAAAAAAATAGGATTCGTTTGCGGCAAAGGAAATAATGGCGGTGATGGATACGCGGCCGCACGGCACTTCTATAATTTTGGTTTTGAAGTTGTTGTAATTGCAATTGGTTTTGAAAATGAAATGTCTCCCGAATGCAAACAAAATTTCAATGTATTAAAAAACCTTTCTGCAAAAGAACCGAAAATAAAAATCAAACA
The DNA here is from genome assembly GCA_023453665.1 of Bacteroidota bacterium. Classification (GTDB taxonomy): domain Bacteria; phylum Bacteroidota; class Ignavibacteria; order Ignavibacteriales; family Ignavibacteriaceae. The sequence continues at coordinate 20,689 of JAEXTA010000051.1, forward strand.
CTTCAACAGCATAAATGATCTGAAGATTCTAAAGAGTTGTAATGTAATAGTTGATGCTATACTTGGTACGGGAGTAAAAGGTTCATTAAAAGAACCATATATTCAGATAATCAAAGCAATAAATAAAATTGAATCATATAAGGCAGCGATTGATATTCCGACCGGTTTAAATGCAGATACAGGTTCCGGTGAAATTATTTTCAAAGCCGATTTTACCGTCACTCTTGGCGAATTTAAAAAAGGATTGTTTATACAGGATGGTTACTCCACTTGCGGAGATGTTGTTAAGGGTTATATCGGATTAGGATTTTCACACTTCGATGAATATGAAACTTCTGAATATTTGATTGAGCCTGAGGATGTTAATAATTATCTCCCTATAAAACAAAAGAACATACATAAATACAGTGCCGGAAAAGTACTGACAATTGCCGGCTCTGTTGAATTGCCGGGAGCAGCTTCTTTAACCTCCATGTCAGTATTAAAGGTTGGCGCCGGAGCTTCGATTGCAGCAATTCCTTTTGGTGCAAAAAATTTTATACATAAAAAGAATACTGAAGTAGTAATCAAAACTTATGGCAGTACGTCTAACGAATATTTATTTCCGGAAGCTGTTGATGAATTGAAAGAAAAAATTAATTGGGCTGATGTAATAATAATCGGTCCGGGATTAGGAAGAAAACCAGAAACTATCTCCGCCGTTATTAAAATTCTTAAGATGAAAAAGAAGGCAAAAGTTGTTATAGATGCCGATGCTGTTGTTGCACTAAGCGATATGAAGTATAAAGAAATTGATTTACGAAATTGCGTTTTAACTCCGCATCTTGGAGAGTTTTCACTTCTTACAGGAATTTCAACTGAAGAAATTAAAAAAGATATTCTCTATTATGGTAAAAAGTTTTCAACTGAAAATAAAACATACCTGGTTTTAAAAGGTGCCCCATCTAAAATTTTCAGCCCTTCAGGTGATGCGGTCATCAACACTTCCGGAAATCCAGGTATGGCAAAATTTGGAACCGGCGATGTGCTTAGCGGAGTAATTGGAGGATTCATATCTCAATCAAAAGAGTTTGAGTATGCGATATCAGCGGGTGTGTATATTCATAGCCTTTCTGCCGACTTACTTGTAAAGGACTATACGGTTTTTGGTTACACCGCAACAGATATAATGAACAATCTTCCAAATGCAATTAAATTTATAAGAGATACATTTGTTTAGTTTTCTTGAAAAAAATAAAAAGTACCTGGTTTATACTCCGCTGGTTGTTTACTGGATTATCCTATTTATTTCCACTTCATTACCATTGGAAAGTGTCCCTTCTGTCGGTCTTAGCGATAAGTTTATGCACACAGTTGCATATTCGGGCTTAGGTGTGTTGTTATATCTGACTCTGAGTTTTCAACGGAAATATCAAAAACTTTATGAGTATCCAATCCGCTTTACGCTAATTATTGGAACGAGCTATGCAATCGTTGATGAACTGCACCAATTACTTGTCCCGGGCAGAAAGTGTGATATTGTTGATATGGTAGCTGATGGTATAGGGCTACTAATTGGATTGTTGCTGATAATTGTTGTAAGAAAGATAGATTCATTAAAAACCGGCAATCTAAAAACCTGATGTTCCGGGAACTTTTTTTTATAATAAAAGTAAAAACCCTTGAAAACTAAATTGACAAAGGTAAGTCCTTTTATTAAGTTAACAACGCAAATTGTTAGTAAGGAGGCGAGTTTAAATGGCACTAAGAAAAAATCCCAAGGCGGATTTAAGAGCTAAGTATCAAAAGTTTTTTGAAGTAAGTTTAGTTATTTCATTAGCACTCCTGATTGTAGCTTTTAAATTTTTCCCTGACCTCAAAAAAAGTGATGTGGTAAGTGAGGGACCTCAGGAACTTGTAAATGTTGAAGATATTCTGCACACAAAACAGGAAAACCGTCCACCACCACCACCTAAGCCACCAATTCCAATTGAAGCTCCAAGTGATGATGTACTGGAAGATATCGAAATAGGTGATACCGAAATTGATATGGAAGAACAGATACAGGCTCCGCCACCTCCTAAAGAGGATAAAAAAATAGTTGAAGAAGAACCTACGTACTTTGTTGCTGTTGAAGAAATGCCTGAACCAATAGGCGGCATTGGTGCGATTCAAAGTAAAATAAAATATCCCGAAATTGCCAAGAGAGCAGGCGTTGAAGGAAAAGTTTATGTACTTGCTTTCGTAGATGAAAACGGTGATGTAACCAAAGCTGAAATTATTAAAGGATTAGGCGCTGGTCTTGATGAAGAAGCATTGAATGCAGTTCGTCTAACCAAATTCAAACCTGGTAAACAAAGAGGTAAGCCGGTTAAAGTTCAGGTTTCAATACCTATAATTTTCAAACTTCAATAAATTTTAAGCGCCTTAGGGCGCTTTTTTTTTTTCTATTCTTTTTGATTATTGCAGTGCTTCGCCTTTTTAAGTAAGTTGTAATTGTCTTTTAAAGGATTATTCCTGCTTCAATTAAATAAGTACTAATAATTTTATCTGACCATCATGTTCTTTATTTATGAGATAATACCAGTTCAGTATGAGGCTTTAATTGCTGAAGAATAGAAAACATATTATCTCAATAATTACCTCAGTAGTTATTATCCTTCACCTGGTTTTTCTTTACTACATAAAATATCATAATCAGAATCTGCCATTTAGTGAATTTAATTTATCCAATAGCGGTAACTTTCTTAATCTTTTATTTTCTGGAATGATATTGATAGGCATTATTGTTTATTCATTCCGGAAGAGTATTAATCTCACACCACGGCTTTTAAACATTTTCTCTATCATCCTAAGCGTTATACTAATACTTGCATTTGTTAGTACTCAGGTAAATATACTTAAACAAAATCTTCAATCTTTCAGAAGACCTGCCAACGAATTATTAACAGGAGCTATATTCACTACATATCAACTAATCCTGATCTACTTCACGATACTGATATGGATGCGGATTTTCAATAGAAACGGAATGGTTCATCTCAGGACTTTTGTGAATACTCTTTTTACTGTAATAATACTTTTTGTGTTTGCGTTTTTCTTCGTTAAATCTGAAAAGTGGATTATTAGTGATTCCGAAAGCGGTCAAAAGAATAATAATATTGCTGTAGTGTTAGGTGCTGCGGTATGGTCAGAGAACAAACCGAGTCCAAGTTTAGCAGCCAGGGTTGATAAAGCAATTGAACTTTACAGGGCTGGGCGTGTAAAATACATACAATTAACGGGAAGCAATGCACCGGGTGAACTTAGCGAAGCGGAAGTTGCTTACAAATACCTTCGATCAAAAAATATAAATGATGAAGATATTTTTGTTGAGGATAAAACTACCTCAACAAATGAGCAGATATTTTTTATTAAAAATAATCTTGCCAAAAGAGAAGATCTCGGAGAAATAATCATAGTCTCAGACGCCTATCACCTGAAAAGAGTTAAAGAAATTTGTAAGTTTTACAATATTGATATAAAGGTCGCCTCATCTGACCTAAAACCGGAATTCGAAAATTTATTCTATTATAAACTTAAAGAATCAGTTGCTATTCTTGTGTTCTGGTTTTTTGCATTATGAAACGATTGAGAAAGGAGTATAAATGTTCAACTTTGAAGTAATAAGTGAATTCAACCATGAACAGGTTATTTTTTGTTCAAATAAAGCTGCGGGCTTAAAAGCAATTATTGCAATCCACAATACAACATTAGGTCCCGCTTTAGGCGGAACAAGAATGTGGAAGTATAATACCGATGAGGAAGCACTCAAAGATGTTTTAAGATTATCACGAGGTATGACTTACAAAGCAGCGGTAAGCGGACTGAATCTTGGCGGTGGAAAAGCTGTAATAATCGGGGATTCGGCAACTCAGAAAAACGAAGTACTGTTCAGAACATTCGGAAAGTTCGTTGAAGGACTTGCAGGCAGATATATAACTGCAGAAGATGTAGGTACATCTGTAAAGGATATGGAATATGTAAGGATGGAAACAAAATATGTTACAGGGATTCCGCTTGCTCTCGGAGGCTCAGGAGATCCATCACCTGTTACAGCTTTTGGCGTATATATGGGAATGAAAGCCTGTGCAAAACATAAATGGGGAAGTGATTCGTTAAAAGGCAAAAAGATTGCTGTGCAGGGTGCCGGTCAGGTTTCACGATTTTTATGTGAGCATCTTTACAAAGAAGGTGCATTAATTTATCTGACTGATATAAATGAATCTAAAGTTAAAAGAGTTTTAAAATCTGTGAATGCTGAAGTAGTTAAACCTGAAAAAATTTATGATACTGATGCAGATATTTTTTCACCTAATGCTCTCGGAGCAATAATAAATGATGATACATTGAACAGAATAAAATCCGAAATAATTGCCGGCGGTGCTAATAATCAACTTGAAAAAGAAGATCTACATGGTCCAAAATTAATTAGTAAAGGAATACTATACGCACCGGATTATGTTATTAATGCAGGTGGGTTGATAAATGTTGCAAATGAACTTGAAGGTTACAACCAGGAACACGCACTTAAGCAGGCTGAATCTATCTTCGATACAATCACAAGAATACTTGAAATCTCCGACCGGGAAAAAATTCCGACCTACGAGGCTTCAAATAAAATTGCAGAAGAAAGATTACAGAATGTTGGCAGAATAAGTAATATTTATACAGGCAGATCCACATTTTCCGGCAGGTTAGGTGAAATTGTAAAACGATAAGTTAATGTTTAAAATTTTTAGAAAGTTCCGGCTAATTATATGTCACAGGTATTTAAGAGACGTTTAGTAAGAGAAAGAGTTCTCCAGGTTCTTTATGCTTTTGAAATGAACCAGGATTCACTTTCAATGTTGACGAATGCAATTCTTATTGATTTAACATCTGAAGCAGATCGTGAATTTGCAAACGATCTTATCAACAAAGTTGTAATTCACGAGAAGGAGCTTGATAAAAAAATAAGTGAGCGTGTTGATAACTGGGAAATGAGCAGGATAGCTCTGATTGATAAACTGTTATTAAGAATGGGGATTTGTGAACTGCTTTACTTTCCAGAAATTCCCCCGAAAGTTTCAATCAATGAAGCTATAGAAATAGCTAAAGAGTTCAGCACTGCTGGCAGCGGTAAGTTTGTTAACGGTATTCTTGATGCAATTCTCTCAAATCTTAAAGAGAAAGATCAGATGAATAAAACCGGAAGAGGACTGCTGGAAGAATCACTAACAAAACCACACCCCAAAAAATAGCAGATGAAAAATCGTAAAAAAATTTTCATCTGGACGCTTTTTGATTTTGCTAATACTTCATTCTCAATTGTTGTCGTAACATTCCTTTATGCGGTATATTTCAAGAAGACCATTGTAGGCGGTGAACCTGTCGGCGATCTTTACTGGAGTATTGCAACAAGTATTGCGATGATCATTACTGCAATTATCTCTCCGGTATTGGGTGCAATTGCAGATTATTCCGCCGGGAAAAAAAGATTTTTACTTTTCTTTACGGTTCTTTGTATTCTGTCAACTTCACTTCTATACTTTGTAAGAGCCGGAGATGTTTTTGAAGGAATATTAATCTTTGTTCTTGCCAATGTCGGATTTGAAGCTGGTCTGGTTTTTTATGATGCTTATCTACCTGAAATAACATCACCGAAAAATTATGGCAGGGTAAGCGGGTACGGTTATGGAATGGGTTATCTTGGTTCTCTTGCAACATTGGCTATCATTTATCCTTTCATTCAAAATGAAATGATCAAGGAGACATTCCCCATTGCTGCTGCTTTTTTTCTTTTGTTTGCTTTACCACTTTTCATTTTAATAAAAGACACAAGAAAAACCGTTGAGCGGAAGGAATCATATTTCTCAATAGGTATAGGCCGTGTATGGGCTACATTAACCCATCTTAAGAATTATAAAAATCTTGCGCTATTCCTGTTAGCGTATTTCTTTTATATAGAAGGCGTAAATACTATAATATTTTTTTCAGGTAACTACGCCAGCACAACACTTGGATTCAGCGATACTGAACTGCTGATTTTTTTCCTTACTGTGCAAACAACAGCAATAGTGGGTTCAATATTACTTGGTATAGTTGCTGATTCCATCGGTCAGAAGAAGACGATTATGATTACTTTATTTATGTGGATGATCACCGTTGTGCTTGCATTTTTTGTTCAGGATAAAAATGGTTTTTATATCGTAGGATTAATTGCCGGTGCTGCAATGGGTTCAAGCCAGTCAACCAGCAGAAGTTTAATGTCGAGTTTAACACCACCCGATAAAAAAACTGAGTTCTTTGGTTTCTATTCTTTTTTTGGAAAAAGTTCAGCTGTTATTGGTCCGCTTGTATTCGGGTTGGTTAGTTATTTATCAGGTAATCAGAGATATGCTATAATCTCGATTGCTTTCTTTTTTATTGTTGGTTTTTTGATTTTAACTAAAGTTAATGATCAAACGAACAAACAAAATTTAGCTGACTAAATTAATTTTATAAATAGGTTTACCGGATAACTTTTCAACATTCCAATCAAATGAAATTGTTTTTTCATCTTTACGAAACTTGCATTCATTAAAATCACAGAACTTACACAACTCAGGTACGCAATAATCGAAATGTATTTTTATCTGTGAGTTCAAAAATTCTTTACTAAGAATTTCTTCAATTTCATTTTCTTCTTTATGTGATTGTTCTATTGTAAAGTAATAGGGAAGTATCAGGTGAAAATCTATAAATATTGTGTCGCCCGACTGCCAGTACCGCAATTCGTGAATATCAATCCAATAAGATTTTTTTTGACCGGTAAGTGATCTTGTAATCCTGTTTAGTATTTCTGGATCAGTTTCATTCATCAATCCGCCGATTGATTTTCTCATAAGCTGAAAACCGGTTACTAAAATATTTAGAGCCACAGCTATTGCAAATAAAGGATCAAGAATAGTAAGCCCGGTAAAAAAAACTAACGTAATCCCGACAAGTACTCCTATGCTTGTATATGAATCTGTAAGAACATGTTTTCCATCAGCAATAAGTGTTAATGAATTTGTTTTCTTTCCGGTTCTAACAAGATAAGTTCCCAGGAAAAGATTGGTCAATCCGGCGGCACTTATAATTATTATACCTATATCAAGTTTTTGCAATTGCGAACCGAATATTATATCCGATGCTGATTCGTATATTATAAACAATGCGGCTATGACAATTAAAATTCCTTCTATCCCTGCAGAGAAAAACTCAACGTTACCGTGACCATATAAATGACTTTTATCCGCAGGTTTGCTGCTAAGTATAATACTGTAAAGTGCCATTAAAGTTGCAAGAATATGAACGACAGATTCAGCAGCATCTGAGAATATTGCAGCAGAGCCTGTAATGAAAAAAGCAATAAACTTTGCTGCAAACATTCCTATCCCGACAAAGAGAGAAATGTATGCGGCTTTTTTCTTTAACAAAATCTGATCATTCATTTTTATAAATTCTTTAGTCTTTCTGCTGCATCCGATAATACTTTTTCACTTTTCGCAAAACAGATGCGTAGTTTTTTGTCGTTATATTCTCCGGAATAAAACGGTGAAAGGGGAATTACAGCAACACCAAATTCTTTAACAAGTTGTTCGGCAAACTCCATATCATTTTTATCAGAAATTCCTGAATAGTCAAGTAACTGGAAATAAGTCCCTTGTGCGGGAATCATTTTAAACCTGGTTTGTTTGAAAGTACTTATCGCATAATCACGTTTCTGCTGATAAAATTTATTGAGATGAAGGTATGTACTTTCATTCTTAAGATAATCAGCATACGCGTATTGAACAGGAGTATTGACTGCGAACACAATGAACTGGTGAATCTTTCTTATCTCAGAAGTTATAATCTCAGGTGCACAAATATATCCTACTTTCCATCCCGTTACATGAAATGTTTTTCCGAATGAAGAAATAATAACAGCTCTTTCTTTCAATAGTGGTGATGAACTTAGTGTAAAATGTTTGTTATCGTCGAAAACAATGTGTTCATAAACTTCATCACTCAGAATAAAAAAATTATATCGTTTACATAGTTCTTCAAGTTTTTTAATGTCTTCTTCATCAATCACACTACCGGTGGGGTTATGCGGAGAATTAATTATTACAAGATTAGTCTTCTTGCTGACAGCCTTCTCAAATATCTGCCAATCAATTTTATATTCATTTTTTGTTAACGGGACAGGAACAATTTTTCCACCGTTTAATTGAACCACCGGTGAGTAGGAATCGTATGCAGGTTCAAAAATTATAACTTCATCACCAGGATTTACAAGTGCTGTGATGCTTGCAAACAGACCTTCAGTGGCACCTGATGTTACAGTGATTTCCGTATCAGGATTATAATAAACGCCATAATGGTTTTTCGTTTTTATGGAAATTGTTTCTCTTAATACCGGAACCCCGGGCATTGGTGCGTATTGATTAAAACCTTTTCGCTGATAGTGATTAACCAACTCAAGCAATTCATCTGAACAATTAAAGTCGGGAAATCCTTGTGAAAGATTAATTGCATTATTGTCATTAGCCATCTTTGACATAACTGCAAAAATGCTTGTACCAATCCCGTTTAGTTTTGATTGTAGTTTATTCTTCATAGACCTGAACAAAATTATTTTGAAAAATGATTGAGTAAAATATAGAGGAATATGTTTAAGGATAAAAGAGAAAGACTAAAGATAACTCAAAAGTATCTAAGAGAAATTTTGAGAGAAAATCAGTCTTCCGTTACAAATTGACTTTCTGTGGGACGTATTGAATCATATAATCTTTTTAATTCGCGGTATGCATAACGGCTGCCTCGTTGCGCAGCATAACGGTAATATTTAACAGCTTCAGCTTCAGATTTTTTCATTCCAATTCCTTTCTCAGAACAATAGGCGAGTGTAACCTGAGCCAGAACAGAACCTTCTTCTGATAAACTTTTTAATCTTCTGGTTGAAGAAACAGGGTCAGGGGAATCGATGTAAACGAAAATTTTTGCTGTCTCTATTCTAACTTCAGCTTCTTTGCTTCCAAGCTTTAGTGCCTGTGTCCAGTTCCTTACTGCCGCTTCATGATTCTGCACAACATTTCTGCCGGTATAATAGTTCAATCCTAGTTCAACCAAAGATGGTATATGATTTTTTGAGGCAGCTTTCAATAATAAATTAATAGCATCTTCTGCGGTTATCTGGTTGTCTAAGCCAAGGTTGTTTAAACCATACCAGACATACATAGCGTCAGTGTTCTCTTCTCTAACATATTGCTGAAGCATTGAATTAAAATTTTCATTACGTATTAATTCCCAGAGAAGAAAAGGTGCGCGTGGTGAATCCATTCTTACTGCACGCAGGTAATACATCGCTGCTGTTACTAAATTTTTTTCGTAAATAAAACCTGTTTCATAAAACCTGCCGAGCAATGTCAGTGCTTCAGGGCTTCCTGTATTCGCAAAATTGTTTAAAACTTCAAGTCGTAATGAATCGTAAACTGCAACTGAATCATCTTTAGTTTTAATCCCAAGTGTATCTGCAAGTATATCATTTCCTGTATTAAGTAAATCAGTTAATAATTCCTTATCTGAGACCGACCTGATAGTATCTGCAATAAGATCAAAATCAATGTAAACTAATCCGATAGATGATGTAAGAGATTTTGTTTTATCATCCTGGCTGATCGTAGTATCAGGGATGTTAAAAATATTTAGAGAATCATTCGATGCAAGTGGTACTTTATCTTCAAGTTCAGGAAGAATATTTTGAGCTTCTTCAAATCCTGAGTCAGCAGCTTTTTTCACCCAGTAGTAAGCTTTGTTCCAGTTTCTTTTTACAATCAGGTTATCGGCATGCAATAATCCGAAAATATATTGTGCCTGATCCATACCGGAGTTTGCCGCTTCAGAAAAGCATTTGAAGGCTTCGAAAGGATTCCATTCTGTTCCCCAACCGTTTATAAGAAGAATACCATAATTGAATTTAGCAGCCATAAGATTTTGATCTGCAGCTTTTTTTATCCAGTATGCACCTTGAATTGTATCAGCATCAAAACCATCTCCAAGCAGGTAACGAAGTCCAAGTTCATGCTGAGCAAGTGCGTCTCCGTTGTTTGCTTCACGCATAAGTGTAAACTGCTGCCATATCTGGTAAGCAAGGTCGGGCTGATAAAAAAACGAAGTTCGTCTTTCGGGTTTGTTATTCTTGAATGCAAGACTTTTTGTTGTGTCCTGTGAAAACGAGTCACCATTTCCATACATTAAAAGAATGATGAACAGCATGCCTGGAAAATATTTTATATATGTATTATTCAAAGAGCATCTTTAAAAGATTAAAAATATTGGGCACTAAATTATTAGAATAGCCGCGAACTTCAAGCCGAAATAAAATTCTTATTTAATATTACTATAATTTCATATAAGTTTGTTTAACGTATATTTGACGTTATAATTCCGCAATCTTTGTGTTCAGCTAATACTTTTTTATCAAAATAAAACTGCTATGCAAAAAAAAATTATTCTTATCGCCGGTGTAATTTTAACGGTAATTGTTTCATTCACAGTTTTTAAAATACTTTACAGTGAAGTGAGTCCGCTTGGGGGTTTAGCTCTGAAGTTTGATAACAACCAGGTAAAGGAAAAAGCGATTGAATATTTTAAACAGCAGGGAATTGAATTCAAAAATAAAGTAATTGAAGTAAAACTTAGACGAAATGATCACTTTCAGGAATTCATTCAAACGAAATACGGCATTGAAAAATCTAACGAGTTAGTAAGAACCGGCTTGCCGGTTTATTACTGGAATGTACGGCTATTAAATGAACCTGATGAGATTATAATTTCAAATAGTACAACAAAAGATAGAAGTAAAAAAGAAGACCAGGATATTCATTTAAAATATTCTATTGATGGCAAACTGCTTGAGTTTGTTCATCAACTTGATGATTCTCTGGAAATTGCGCAATTAGAAATTGATGATGCAAGGCGTGAAGCTGAATTATTTGTAACGGGACTGAACCCGGATATAAAATTAGTTCCCGATTCAGCTTTCCTTAAACTTTTAGATAAAACTTCTTTGAATGATGATCAAGTATTTATTTTTCAAAATCAGAAGAGTGACCAGAAAGTTTTCAGAACAGATTACGAATTTAAATGGACATCATTTTCCTCAATAACTAAAAAAGCTGTTAATCTTTCTGCAGTTGTTTCCGGAGATAAACTAACACGATATTCAATCGTTTATGAAATAGATGAAATACCGGAAACTTCAAACTACTTTCATGCTGTTTCGGTCATTCTGTTTATAATCATTGTTGCCATACTGTTGATTATAACTGCTTACAGGAGGATCAAAGCATCTGAACTTGGATTTAAAGCCGCACTGTGGGTTGGTTTGATTTACGCAATAAGCTTTGGATATACTCTCTATTCAGAAATGAATATTTCAAATGGATGGGAAACTTTATTCCCGCTGGTGTTCGGTGGATTATTCTTGGGCGGCGCCGCTGTAATAACATGGGCAATAAGTGAAAGTGTCGGCAGGGATGTATGGAAAGAAAAATTTATCAGCATTGACCTGATCTTTAACGGACATCTGTTAAACTCAAGACTGGCTGAATCAATTCTCCGGGGATTACAATTCGGTACAGCAATGGCAGCATTCTGGCTGATCTTACTTTTTATTTCAGGAAACGTTACTGACTATTCAAGTATTCAGAAAGAAGCCAGAGATCTGCTTCCATTTCATTCAATTATTCCGGCGTTTACATTAATCAATAGTTCATTTTTTGCTCATCTTTTCATGTTACCTGTTTTCTTTATCTTCACAATGTCAGGGTTAAGAAAAAGAATTTCAAATGATATAATTCTGCTGGTGATTTGCGGTATTATTTGGGGGCTGGTTAATGAATCCGATATAAAACCTTTTTACCTTGGAATAGTTTTAAACTCCATAATCGGTATTCTGCTTTCATTTATATTATACAAATTTGATCTGGTCACTGTTGCAATGACAGTCTTCACGATGTTCCCTCTGATAGGCGGATTTGCTTTCCTGAACTTTGAAGGAGATGTATATTCACAACCTGCATTCATTATAATTTTAATCTATGCGGGCATAGTTATTCTTACAATTGCAGGATACCTGACAAGAGACAGATTAACAGACCTGGATTCAATTACTCCGGTGTTTGTGAAAAACATAAATGAACGACAGCGAATGCAAAGGGAACTTGAAATTGCACGCGATGTTCAGATGAGTTTTCTTCCTAAATCAAATCCTGATTTTAAAGGACTCGATATAGCAGCAAAATGTTATCCCGCACTTGAAGTCGGAGGTGACTATTATGATTTTGTTCGTCTGTCAGATAAAAAAATCGGTGTCATTATTGGAGATGT
>JAEXTA010000086.1 GCA_023453665.1 Bacteroidota bacterium
TAGACGGAAGTGTTTGGGTTGGTACTGCTAACAAAGGACTTGCAAAGTTTGATGGCGGCAGCTGGACTGTGTTTAATACTGATAACTCTGCTCTGCCTTCTAACAATATTAAAACTATTTCTATTGATCCTTCCGGAACTAAATGGATTGGAACTGGTAACGCCGGTATCGTGAGATTCAACGGAACAAACTGGATTATTTATGATAAAGTAAATACGATTCCACCACCGCCCCCGCCTCCAAGAGTTGGTTTACCGGGAATTCAAAATAATAACATTGAAAGTATTGCCATTGATCCGACAGGCATGGTTTGGATTGGCGTTGGTGTTGAAAACCAAACCAGTGGAGGAACTTCAACTTTTCCGGGATTTGGATACTGGACAGTATTTAACACTCTGCCAAGTTCCGAAGTATTAGAAGTAGTTATTGATTCAGATAATAACAAGTGGTTTGCAAACTCCACTAATGGTATTTCCAAATACACAGGATTAGGCTGGACAACGAATGATGGAGCCTGGACTCATTATAACACTTCAAATTCCGGTATTGGTAATGACAGGGTGTTCTCAATCGCTATAGACGCAAATGGTGATAAGTGGATAGCGACATACGGAGGCGGTTTGGTGAAATTCAAATTGCCCTAAGATATACTTTAAGAATGAAGTTTTAGAGATCATTATAACTTTTCGTTCATTTCATTTTTTAAGATCTTTTTGTTAGTGAAACCGGGGATACGGACAATTTTTTTTACCTGTAACTTCTATAAAGAGTCGAAGTATGAAAAAAAATATCCTGACCACATTCGCTTTTTTTGCATTGGTAGTCATTTCTTCTTGTGAAGAAGATTTTGATCCGAGAACCAAATTCAAAGAACAATATATTCTGAATTGTGTAATAAGGGGAGATAATCCGGTTCAAATTGCGACTTTATCAAGAAGTTATACAATCAGTGGATATGATCCTTACGAAAACAATATTGACCCATTCTTCAATGATGCTGATATCAGGCTCTGGTACAAAGATGATGTCTATTTTTTAAAAGATACAACCATTGCAAGAGTAGATACTTCCCGCTACGACGATTCCATCAAATGTTATTACCTGGAAAATTTTACTCCGGAGGCAAATTCAGTTTTGGAGATAAGAGCAGTATTGCCATCTGGTAAGACTCTAACAGGGGTAACAAGGTTTCCAGGTGACATAACATTTGTTACATCTGAAAGCACTTTATTTATTCCACCGAGTGATAAAGATACAATATTATTTAAATGGAGAGGTAATAATACTGGTTGGAACGTATTCCGCTTTACAATTTATTATACTAAAAAGGAAAATGGTATCGAAGTTCCTTATACAAAAGTAGTCCCAATAAAATATGAATTTGCAAATAATATTTATAAACCAATTTACCCGATACCAAGCAGAACACCCGCAGTTGCCTTTCCAAACGAAGTTATGGACATAACAATGGAACAAATATCTGCAGGTGATCCGGATAAAGAAAACTATAGAATTAAAAATGCCATTATTGAAATTGCAGTACTCGATGATCATTTATCCAACTATTATTCAAGTACTCAGGGATTTTTAGATAAGTATACAGTAAGGGTTGACGAGTCAGATTACACTAATATCGAAGGCGGATTTGGAATCTTCGGGTCCTATTTCCAGAAGAAATTGCTTGCGACATTTGCCGCCGGTTATGTCCGCTCATTTGGTTATCTGGCATCGTTCGATTGAAAAGAATTTACAAAAAATGTGATGAATACATTTTCATTAATCCGAATGTAATGTCTATCCACAAACGTGTAGTTTGCTCAAACGAAAAAGAAAAATAATATTTAATTATTCTTCATCCTTTGTTTTCTTTCTTATCTTTTCACTAAATTTAGATTAGTAAGAAAACAAACCACAAAATCTCCAACCAAATTAAAGGTGTGTCATGATCAAAGACAAAGTTCAAAAGGCTTTGAACAAACAGTTAAATGATGAATTACAGGCATCATATTTATATCTCTCAATGTCCTCACATTTTGAAGCTCAGAGTCTTGAAGGATTCTCAAAATGGCTTAGACTTCAATCCCAGGAAGAATATGCCCACGCAATGAAGATATATGATTTTCTTCACCAGGCTGGCGCAAATGTAGAGTTGAAACAGATAAATACGCCGAAAGCAAAATGGAAATCATTCCTCGAAGTTTTCCAGGATGTTTATGACAGTGAGAAAAAAGTTACTGCTTCAATTTATGGAATAGTGGATCTTGCAATGGCTGAGAAAGATCATGCAGTCACAAACTTTTTGCAGTGGTTTGTAAACGAACAGGTTGAAGAGGAATCGACAGCACTTCGTATAATAGAGAGAATGAAACTTCTTGGCGATACTAAGAATGGAATTTATTTACTCGACCGCGAAATGGGTATGAGAGCATCTTCCTGATAGGATTCTGAAATAATTAAAATAAAAAATCCCGCAGATGCGGGATTTTTCTTTATCTGAAACTTTATTTGCTCACATCAGCAAGTGGTATTGCTGTCTGCCTCATCGAATGAACTTTATTTGCAACGGGCAGACTAATATTTTTCTGCACTCTTTCCTCAAAATAATCTCTGAATCTTGTTACCATAAACCTTACCGGCCATGCAGCAGCTTCTCCCAAAGCACAGATTGTATTTCCTTCAATATTATTTGCAACAGAAATGAGCAGATCAAGATCACTTGATGAACCTTCTCCGCGAACCAGCCTGTTAAGAATTTTTTCTAACCAGCCTGTTCCCTCTCTGCAAGGTGTACACTGTCCGCAACTTTCGTGATGATAAAATTTTGAGATTCGTGCAAGAACTTTTACAAGATCAGTATCTTCATCCATTACCATAACACCTGCCGTACCAATTGCAGAACCGACCGCTTTGAGTGATTCAGCATCCATCTTAACGCCTTCAATCTGGTCACCTCTGATTGGAGGCATTGATGATCCGCCGGGTATTACACATAAAACTTTTTTATCACCGGGAACTCCGCCTGCGTACTTGTAAATCAAATCAGTTAATAAAGTTCCGCTTGGTAATTCGTAAACACCAGGTTTGTTTACGTGTCCGCTTATTCCGTAGAGTATTGTTCCAGGATGTTTCGGTTCACCAATTTTTGAAAACCATTCCCAGCCTTTATTTATAATCGGAGGAACGTTGGTGATGGTCTCAACATTATTAATTGTGGTTGGACATCCCCACAAACCATTCTGAGCAGGAAATGGCGGTTTGATTCTCGGGTATCCTCGTTGTCCTTCAATTGAATTCATCAGCGAAGATTCTTCGCCGCAGATATAAGCGCCTGCTCCTTTATGAATAAATATATCACAAGAAAAATCGCTGCCGAATTTTTCTTTCATCTGTTCG
>JAEXTA010000136.1 GCA_023453665.1 Bacteroidota bacterium
TAGTTTCGAACTTTTTTGTGATAGGATTATAAAATCCTCTGATAACCCCGGCGTTTTCATGAAGATCAGAGACAACTGTTGCGCCAAGTTCTACTCCTCCAATAACAGGAATTATTCCCAGCTCGGTAAACTGAAGCGGTCGGACATAACCTCTTAATCCAACTACACCTGCCTCAGCAAACTGGCTATAGATAGACTCAAAACCAAAGTTGCCGAAATCTATATCAAGTACCATCCCAATTTTTCTTGTATCAAACGACGGGCTGTTATTATACAAGTACATTATACTTCCGTGCCCTAGTGTATGATAATCAAGTGCGCCAAGTTTAATGTAAACAGGATCGTTCTTAACTCCGTAACGTACATATCTTATCAGACTAAGATAGTCTGAGGTTTCATTAAAATTTTCTTTGCGAAGTTTACCGTCAGAATCAAAGTCGAGGTTAAGATCAAGTCCAACGCCGAAATTGGCGAATGAAACTTCCGGTCTGAAACTGAACCTGTAGTGTGGTTTTCCATCAATCCACATCAAACCCAATCCACCGGTTATATGACCTTCATCTTGTTTAGGGTACTGATTAAACTGAGCTAATGAATCGAATGTAAATATAACAGCTACTAAAAACACGAATAGTTTTTTCATTGTTTTCCTGTCAGGTTATTTATAATTGTATTGTGATAAATAATTACCGAATAATTTTTTTATTTAAGCAGAATAACTTTTTTTGTCGAAGAAAAATTATTAGCTGATAATCTTAACAGATATGTGCCTGAACCAAACTCTTCAAAATCTATTGAAGAGGAATATGAACCTGCACTAAGATAACCATTGTCAATTATTTTTAATCGCTCTCCTGAAAGACTAAATACTTCAAGCTTTATTTCAGAAGATTGAGGGATTTTAAATTCAATTTTTGTCTGATGATTAAATGGATTCGGATATGCGTTTGACATGTAGAACATTTCAGGAATGTTATTATCTACCGTTTCCACCTTTGAAATAAAATCAACCAAAACTGTATCTGAGTATTCAAACGTTCCGACAAAATCAATTTGTTTAAGACGGTAATAAACCTTGCCTGTCATTTCAACTAAGGTATCAATATAAATGTAATGTTTAGGGGAATTGCTGTTGCCGTTACCTTCGACAAATCCGATTGCCGAAAAACTAAAAATTGAATCTGAACGTTCAACATCAAAACCGTAGTTGTTTGTTTCGGTTGCTGTACCAAAATTTAATTGTACTCCGTTTGGGATTACAGTCGCATAAAAATATACAAGTTCTACGGGAAGTACTCTGTCATCGGATTTTAAATATGAATTTATTTTAGACTTATCACCTGCATTGAGCATAGAGATGTTTACGCACAAAAAACTCATTATTAAATACAAAAGCGATTTCATCTTATTACCGAAAGTTTTTGAGTAATATGATAATTATCATCGCCTGAAGTTAAAATTACTTTAGCGAAATAAACACCATTAGAAATAATGTCGCCATCCTGGTCTTTTCCGTCCCAGAACAGTGCGTTATATCCGACTCTTAATTGCTGTGCAGTAAAATTTATTTCACGGATCTTTCTTCCGGCAACTGTGTAAACAATTATTCTTAATTCATCGGGAACTGTAGGAAGTACAAAAGTAAAATATGTTGATTCAGAAAACGGGTTTGGAAAGTTATACGCGTTTTCAATTTTCAACTGGTCAGATACTGTAAAATATTTTTCGTACAATGGCGATGTACTTAAAACGCCTCTTACATCTTTAGCAAAAATCCTTAACCTGTTTTCGCCTGTTACGATAGCTGGAGAAAATGAATATTCGGCTATTCTGTTAATGGTATCATAATCCGTATCAAGCCTTGAGTAATTTATTTCTTCGGTATCAAGAATAATATACAATGATGTTGTGTCTTCAAGCGGGAACCATATCGGGTAATTAAGATTAATTTTAATCTCCGGTTTAGATGACACATATTCGCCGTCTGTAATTTCTCTTCCATCAAAAGTAACTGATAAAGCTGATTCGCTAATTGAAGTAACTGTATCGCGAATAACATAAAAACTTTTCTCAAACAGGTTGTTGTCTTCAAATAGTTCAGAAATATCGTTGACATCATCGATAGAAATCCTGAACGACATATTTCCATAACCATCTGCAGAATTACTAAGGTATATTCCTGAAAAACTAAGTTTATGAAAAGGAGATAATTGTGTTATCAAACTATCACTTAAAACCGAAACACTAAAATCAGGTTTTATCAAATTTAATTTTACGTAAAATGAATCTGCGTCTGAATCTCCGACATTTAAAATGTCATACGAAATATTAATTGATTCTCCCTGCAAAACACTGTCTTTGTTCGTGCTTACAACCTGGTAATTTATTGCAAGTTCAGGAACAGATGAATAATTAACTCCAAGTGATTGAATAGCAGGAGATTCTTTCAACTCGTTTGCGGATAACTTTGCAAGTATTTTCATTTCAGGATAAACTTCAGCATTAACAAAACTAATCGATGCGCTGTCACCTTCAAATACTAATGTTGAAAGTGTGTCAACAGTTTTATTTTTTTGAATTCCCAGTGGTATGTAATCGATGTTTGATCCTGTAACGAGTGAATCATTCTTAAAAACACTTTCCCATTCAGTGCTTTTACTGATTACGGGAAAAACAATATAACCTTCTTCATTAATTACAAATTTTGATGTGTCAATTATAGCCGGTCCCTGAAATAGTTTTTTATATGATTCAGGAACAGAACCCATTGGCGCGCCTTTAACACCAAGCAAACTCCACGATTCCCTGTAACGAACACTATCTATATAAAGACTGCCAAGCGTTTCGATTGCATGTCTTACAGGAGTATTACCGCTAAAACCAAGTACAGTTTGTGCCGCATCATCGCTAATTGCAAGCGCGAGCATTTTTCCATCAGGCAAAGAATTAATGTAGGCAATTAATGAATCAGCATTTTGTGTGATGGTATTCGGCGCTGCAAAATAACGTATGTTTGTCGGTTCCAAAGTTATAGAATCAATTTCCGCACTTACCATTCCCCAGAAAAAAGTATTCGGTAAACGTTCTTCACTGTTAAACAAAATTGAAGCAAACTTTCCGTCATTGGATCCTGCGGAAGTAATCTTTAACTGATTTGTGGTCTCCGTTATCTTCCAGTTGTTCAGTAAGGAATCAAATTTTACATTCTTAAGTTTTATATCAGAACTGCGGTGAGATTGATTTACAAACCAGTCATAATTGTTGTCAATATTATTGAATGAATAATTTGAAGACCATGCAATCTGTCCTGAGTTAATGCGAGCTCTGTACCAGTATCTTTGATTATTTGATAAACTATTTAACGGAATCTTTGTAAAAACAGAAGCTAAATCAACATTAAATTCCATTGCATTGTTGAATGATTCATTATCAGCAACTGAAAAAATAAGATCGTTTACACCTGCTTCTGTTTCGTAAGTTGGATTAAGAAGCAGAACAGTATCCCTTTCTGATGTATAATAAAGTTCACTTTCCAACGCTCTTAAGGATGTAGAATAAATCGTGAACTCAGTGTTTACTTCGTTGTCATCTTCATATATCTCTTCTAATAAATTATCCGGATCAAGTTTTATTGTAAGTGAGTGTTGACCGAGCAATGCATTTGTTATAACATAAAACTGTATTGTGGTTTCAAGTACGGGTGAAGGAATTTTAAAAGAAGTTGAATAAATTAAACTGTCGGCAAACCTGTTTTCAACAAGCAGTTGAAGTGAGTCGTTATTCACCCTGCCCCAGTTCTTAATATCCAATGAGACCAGTACAGAATCATTCAGATCATTTAACTGTGTTGTGTTAAGATTTACCGAATTATTTAAAAGAACGAAGTTTGATTTTACTGGTGTTGCAAATTTTATTATCGGATCAGTGAACAATAAATTACAGTGATTGAATACACGGTTCACTTCATTAAAACCATATAGATTCATCTGGTTTATTTTACCCTGGAAATGTGCTTTGCTAATATTAGTCAGGGTATCAACCATTAACAGCTTGTAAAACAAACCCGGGTATCTAAGTGAAGTTGAAACATACCCCAGGCTGGAATTTCCTAAATAACCGATCGCCTGTCCGTTCTCTGATTGAAAAACAAACAACTCACCAAACGCATCCACATCGGGTTCAGCAAATTTTCCTGTTGAACATCCAAAATCAGACATCAAAGGATGGCGGTCTGAAAAAATATTTTTTATGTCTTCAACTTCTGTTATGCCATTGTCCCAGGTTCGCGTGCCGCTGTGACCGATATATGAAATAAATAATCCGCTGCTGTCAACTGCGTTTCTGATTTCTTCAACTGTGTATGGACCAAAGTTTGTTGGCGGACTTACAGTTTTATAAAAATGAATTCCTTTACCACCGACAGGTGAAGGTCTTACAATGTTATTAAGCAGAGAATCGTTTGCTGCTTTTATCTGGGCAAGTTCAGATATATTGGAAGGATCGCCTCCGCTGTAAAAAGTGAATCTCTTGTTATAGTCATCGAACCGTCTTGATAAATAATTCTGGTGTTTATTTAAAAAGTTAATGACTTCATCATTATCATTTGCTGAAATTCTACCGACATACATTTGTGGAATATTAATATTTGTGGTATCCCAGCATGTAAACCAGTTATCGCTTACAGGAAATCCGTAAGAAGGTACAAGATTTTTTTTGCGGGGTGAAGGAGCGGGATTCCATTTTTCTTTGTAATCGTAGTTTGCGTCTCCTGCCAGAACAAGATAAGTAGGCGCAGGTGCAACCCAGTTCTGATTTGCCGTTATAAGAAATTCTTTAATGGCTTCTGCATTGTTATCACCAAAAGCAAACTCATCATAAATATCATCCACATAAATGACTGATGTTCTTTCAGAATAATTCTGATTAATAAATTGATTGTATTGCTGTACTGATGATGACAGAAGTTTATTCGTAATAATAATATAATCAGCGCCTCTTGATGGATCGGGAAGATTCACAAACTGTTTTTGATATTTGAAAACAGGCTTTGGTAATGAAGAAGTTTTCATTACAAAATATCTGTCGCCGCCTGAAACTGTATCACTGAAAACAAGTTCATTACCGATCAACTGGAAACCAGTTATCTTCTTAACAAGCGGAATAACTTTATAAACAACAATTGCAGTATCAACAGATAATACATTTGTAACTTTGATATTTCTTACACCTTGTGTAACTGAATCGGGAATATTTATGAGCAAAGAATCATTCACTGCCCTGTTCTGGCGATAGTACTCAATATCAATCCAGTCAACTAAAGAACGATGGAATAAAGCTGCAGTTGCCAATCCAAACACTCTGAAAACATTATTGCCCTGGTTAAGCTGCGAAGATGAAAAAGTTGAATTAAAATTAACCGTTGCTCTGTAATCAAATGTAATTGTATCCTGCGCCGTTGTGGAATTTATACTTGTTCCATGTTTGTGAGTTTGTGTTACAATGTTACCTGCATTGCTGATCAATCTAACATAAGATCTAACAGGTGTTGAAGGCAAAAAATCTGTCGCCTGAAAATTAATCTGCTGAGTTTGATTATTACTGACAGTAAGCCATGTCCATACTTTATGTTCCTGCCAGAAAGGCAGTTGAGTTCTTGGCAATTCTGCATCATAATACCAGATGCGTTGTTCGTCTTCAAGATGAGTTTTTACAAGATGACTTGTGACTGTATCAGTAACGCTGACTGGTGAACCAGAGGATTCAGAAAGCCGTAAACCATTTTCACCATCCCAGACAAGCCATGCACTTGTGGTATCGTTATACCGGTTCATATAGTTTAAATAATCCTGTCCGGTATTGACAATAGATCGGTAATCATCACCACTATAATTTTTTGTACACCAGAATTCTATATAATCACTTTCATCAAATACCAGATCATCTTCACCACTGACAAGCAATGGCAGTTGTTCACCCTTTACAAATATTTTTATTGTCTTTGGATTTATTGATGACGGCGATATTCCATAGCTCAACAGATCATTGTAATTGATTCTATAAATTCCATCTCGTATAACACCAAGCTTATAATGTGTTTTGGTATAATCAATCCAGTCAGTTGAAAAAATAGAGTTGTCAATTATTTTTCTGTTACTTCTGAAATCCAACGCCTGTTCATAATTTAATATTGTTGAGTGAAGGTCAGTTTCATATTCATTTAATGGTTTTGTGTTTTTTGAAAAAGGTTTTAAGTCAGTAAAAGTAATTTCCAGTTCACCTGATTCAATAACCTTCAGGGATTTATCTTTCCAGCTAAACAG
Organism: Bacteroidota bacterium; assembly: GCA_023453665.1. Taxonomy (GTDB): domain Bacteria; phylum Bacteroidota; class Ignavibacteria; order Ignavibacteriales; family Ignavibacteriaceae. The sequence continues at coordinate 6,321 of JAEXTA010000136.1, forward strand.
GTATGGATTAACCTGTATCACAGCGCAGTAAAAATTCTGTAACCAGGTATAATTAATAACTTCAACTTCTCTTTCGGGGTACGTATCGGTAGTAAGATATTTTAGATCTATTTCTCTTTCTTTTAATTCGATGGATGAATCAGGGTTAAACACAACATCAGGACTAATATCGATTTTACCATTTTTATATTCTGTTTCATTCTTGTTTTTCAGAGTCGCAAATACTTTTGACATCGGCGGAATTGCGACAATAAAACTTCTTGAAGGCAGAATCGGTTTTCCGGGTGAGTTTTCATCAATACCTTCGGGATAGTCCACATAAACATTTCCATTAACATCCTTTTTAACGGCACTCTGGTTATTTATAAATTTTATTGATACGCTGTTAACTTCAGTTCTTTGCAACGAGGTTTCTGTAACCTGTGCAAACAAATACGCGTTAAAAGAATGTAATGTTAAGAAGAGTAATAAGTGAAGTAAAAATTTTTTTGTCATAAATTTTCAATTTTAGTTTATGTGTGTTTCCATATACAGAACTGAAAGACCCAAACATCACTATATAATTATAAGAAAAAAAAGCTACTCTTTCCTGTTCGCCTGAATGAAATAAACACTATTTCTTAAAAATATTTTTCAGTACAAGGAATAGAAAAACAGGAATACCAACAACATACCTGTCAAAATATTTTATTGGATGTTGAATTAACCTGAACATCCACTCCAACCCTAACTTCTGAAAAATTGCGGGACCTCTTAGTCGCTTACCGGCAATGTGACTAAACAAGTCTCCTACCGATTGAATAATATTACAATTCAATTTATCAAAGTTTTCGCCTATCCATTTCTCCTGCGTGATGGAACCAAGCCCAACCCACAGTACGTTTGTTTGTGAGTTATTAATTTTATCTACTGTGTTTTCATTTATATCATTATAA
>JAEXTA010000192.1 GCA_023453665.1 Bacteroidota bacterium
ATATTACAATTCAATTTGTCAAAGTTTTCGGCTATCCATTTCTCCTGCCTGATGGAACCAAGCCCAACCCACAATACGTTTGTGCGTGCGTTATTAATTTTATCTACTGTGTTTTCATTTATATCATTATAACCATTCAGTGAACCTGATATAGTAAGTTCGGGGAATAATGTTTTGATTTTATTCACAGCATCCTTCAAAGTTTCATTATCAGAACCAAGCAGAAATACTTTCCATTTTTTTTCTGAAGCTTTGGATAAAAATTTAAATGCCTCATCTGTCCAGTTTAATCTTTGAAACTTTTTTCCTTTAAGTAAAAGATTGCAGGCAAACTGAATCCCAATACCGTCGATGTGATTATACGTAAATGCATTTATATTTTTTTGCATCGAATTATTCTTGGCAGAATATCTTACCGTATGCGGATTAACATAACCCACTGAGATTTTTTTATTCTCAAGAATTGAATCTTCAGCTAACCGGATTATTGTATTAAAATCCAGATCAGAAAATGTAATCCCGAGTAAGTTATATTTTTTGATGCCTGACGAAATGTTATCAACCATTTTTTATAAGAGTATTATAAGTGTTAATCAGATCTGAGAAATATTTTTCGTAATCACAATTTGATTTAACTTTATTGTAAAGGTGTTCGCCTGTTTTCGAAATTAATGGTAAGCTATTTAATACATATTCTATCTTTTCTGTTAATTCGTCAGCACTGCCCGGTGTTACAAGAAAGCCATTCACATTATCTTCGATAAATTCACCTATACCACCGGTATTGCTTCCGATAAATATTTTTTTCATTGCGCCGGCTTCAAGCATAACATAAGGGAAAGGATCTTCAATAGAAGGAAGAACAATTACATCAGCAATTTTGTAATAAGGTCTCAAATCTTTTTGTGGTTCAAGAATTTTAATCCTGCTGCTTCCCTTAATTTGTATTCTCAAATCATCATCTGATATTGTTCCAATAATTAATAATTTCACACTTATTGATTTGTCAACTTTATCAAATGCTTTGATAAGCACATCACTGCCTTTTATCCTGCTTATTCTGCCTGCAAACAGAATTATTCTGTCATTGGTACTATATCCTGATGATTTCCTGAATTCATCCGGTTCCGTTTTTATATCTTCATAAAAAGAATCATCGATACAATTGTAAAGTGTGATAGTTCTGGCAATTGCGTCAGGATAATTTTTCTTTAAATGATTCTCAACTGATTTACTTACAGCGATAATTTTGTCTGACTTGAAACTGAGATACTTCATCCCGGTTACAAAACTATGAACAGTTGTTATTGTTTTTATTTTCAGGAATCTTGCAACCAATACAGAAAGAAGTTCCGGATAACGATGATGTGTGTGGATCAATTTGATTTTATTTTTCACACAGAATAAAAACAAGCTGACGAAATTAATTATCAATAAAAAAGGATTTTTATGGTCCTTCTTAAAATTCATTTTAAAAAAATTAAGATTATCAATTGAAGTCAACCTATCAAATGAGTCCCCGGAATTTGAAATGAAAAAGACTTTGTACTCTGGATTTTGACATAGTTTTTTGAGAGAAATATAAACGTGTTTGCTAACACCGCAGGAGTAGTTGAAATCGGGTGATATGAGTAAAATGTTCACCTTAATTTCTTTCCATCAGCTCAATACAATTACTATAAACTTCATCCACCTCAACAAGAGAGAGACAGTAGGTCTCTTTATAAATACAGTTCCACTCACAATTAAAACAATCCAGTTGAAAATATTTGCAAAAAGAGTTTTCACTTTTAGTATAGGGGAAAAATTTTTTAAAGTTGCCGCCGCCGATTATGGCGACATAGGGTTTTCCAAATAACTGCGCGATGTGAGTAAATCCCGAATCAAGTCCGATAAATAAAGAAGAATTCCTGATGAGATAGACGCATTCTGCAAAATTAAAATTTCCGGCATAACCCTTAATCTTATTGCCGTCCGAAATAAAATTAATAATTGATTCCTGCTCTGAGGTCCCTAAAAGTATAACCTCGGTTTTTTCAGCGAGTTTATTTGCAAGTATTTTGAATTTTTCTTTTGGCCAGTTCCTGATATTTTCAGATGATGATGGGGCAATGAGAATGTACTTATCGACCAAATCAATGTGCGTTTCTTTACAAGAAATTAATCCAGGAAAACTATTTTGCTCTGAATATACAGTTCCATAAACACTCTGAAAAAGTAAATGTAATCTTGTGCTTTCATTAATCTCATTGGATTGCAAAACAAAAGTGTACCTCGCTATATTCTTTGTAAGAATTGAACCGGGCAGATAGTTTGAGACACTAACTACAGCCGCTGTAAAGCGTGCGTTACAATTCAGAGAAATTTCATCGTTAAGAATTCCGCGTGAGGGACTGATATTCAGTACTTTATCAAAATTAAATTTTCGTAATGTGTGAAGGAAAATAATACGGTATATCGGTGACCGCTTGTATTTATTTATATCAACTGCGAAAACTTTAAAAGGTTTGTCATCTGAAAAAATTCCATTAAAAAATTTAATATCAGTAAGCAGAACAACATTTTTATCACTCTCAATTGATGCGACATTATGAATAAACTGAAGTGATAAGACTAAATCCCCAAGTTTTTCTGTATTGATGATCAATACGCTTGCCGACTTACCCTCATTGTTTTTAGTTAGGAATGGTTTTACCAAAACGAAATATGAGATTTGAAATATGTACGCGCGTAGTTTTGTAAAAATTAACTTGAAATCCTGACTCTTTCTTTGCAACCAGTTTTTAGGTTTAAGTTTCATTTTATTTCTCAGGGAATTCTATTTTAGGATTGAAAAATATTCCTTTAAAGTAGAGAATAAAAAAATTGTAAAGGTAATTAAGTGAAGGTTTTCCTGAGTGAAATAATTGATCCTTATATAATCTGATAACAAAGAGTAATCCGCTTAAATAACCTCTAAGTCTCGACCTGTGAGTAATAGTGTTCCGGAGTATCGCAACATAAACCATATTTCTTACGCCAAATAAAAACTTGATGTCCGATGTTTTAAGATTGAGATATGGCTTTGGATTGTTTGAACCACAGTAATGTGTTGCCTTACTGTTAACAATCATAAACCCTTTATAGCCCTGCTTGATTATTCTAAGAGTAAACTCCGCATCATCGCCCCAGATAAAAAATTCTCTGCAAGGATAACCAGCTTTTTTTATTACATCTCTCCGGATAAGTAAAGAGCCGAATGATGCTGAAAGAATGGGTACAGGTTTTTCTGAGGATATTGAATTCAATAAACTATAAGGTTCAACGAGTTCTGGGATATTTGGATAAGCAAGATTGCCGTCAGTAAAATAAATTGTACTGCTGATGAATCCCGTACTTGCTTCTTTAGTAAGATTATAACCAAACATTTTTTCCAGAGCATCGCTTTCAAAGACAATATCTGTATCGATACACCATACAAATTCATTTCCATTTTCATAAGCAGCTTTTATTCCGGCAAATTGTCCGCCAGCACTGCCACTGTTTTCCTGTGTTATTACAGTTAAATCATTTTGGGCGGTTAACCATTCCTTAGTCCCATCTGTACTTGAATTATTTACGATAATTATTTCATTTACTGCATATGTTTGTTTTCGAATGCTTGAGATACATTCTTTAAGCAATTCAAGCCTGTTAAACGTTACAACAACTGCGGCAACTTTGCTATTCATTGTTTCGATATTTCCACAAATTTATTTAAAGCTGCTGCGACAGTCTGATCCATATTGAAGTATTGATATTCAGCAAGCCTGCCTATGAAAAATACGTTTGTAAGTTTATCAGCCTCAGCTTTGATTCTTTTATAAACTTCCCTGTTACTATTCGTTGGGATAGGGTAATATGGCTCACCCTCAAATGTCGGAAATTCAAAAGATACCGTTGTGGATTCAGTTGTCTGACCACTCAATTTATTATGCTCAATAACTCTTGTATACGCCGGAGCAGCATCAACATAATTAACCTGCGCGACAGGCTGAAAGGAATCTGTTTTATAATTTTCATATTCAAATCTTATCGATCTGTACGGTAGTTTTCCGAATCCATAGTTGAAAAAATAATCCGCCGGCCCTGTATATATCATTTTGTTAAAATGAATTGAATCAAGAACGGACCTGTAATCTGTATTGAGAACAACTTCAATGTTTTTATGCGAAAGTATTCTCTCAAACATTTTTGTGTAACCGTCTTTGGGCATAAACTGGTATTTGTCAGCAAAGTACCTGCAATCATCATTTGTTCTCACGGGAATTCTTCCGCATACAGTTGGAGATAAATCCTCCGGGTATAAATTCCATTGTTTGAATGTGTAATGTTTAAAAAATTTTTCAAACAATTCCTTTCCTACCTGGTTTATAATTATATCTTCGGAATTTTTTATCGGGAATCTTTTTTCCTTTATGCTATCAAAATATTTTTCAACTTCAACATCTGTTTTTAAGTTTAATCCATAATACTTATTCAATGTAATTCTGTTTATTGGGATCGGATAAAATTCATGACCTATTTTTGCCAGGACTTTGTGTTCATATTCCCGCCACTCTGTGAACCTGGAAAGGTAGTCAAATACTTCTTTGCTGTTTGTATGGAAAATATGAGGACCGTACCGATGAACAAGAATACCGTGTTCATCATATTCGTCAAAAGCATTGCCGCCAATATGATTTCTTTTTTCAACAACTATAACTTTTTTGTTTAGCTGTGAAGCAATCCTCTCCGCCATGACAGAGCCTGCGAACCCGGCACCTACAACTAAATAATCGCACTTCATATAATTTTTATCTTACGTTTCAACAGGTAAAAAAGAAAAGATGAAGTTACAAATGTCTCCGTGATCACAACAGAAACAGATGTACCTATTTCAAAATAAAGCGGAACAATTATTAATGAAACAACTACGTTCAATACTCCTGCAATAAATAAAATAATTGCAAAAGCTTTGTCACGTTTTAGCGGAAGCATAGTTTGTACACCTGTTACATTACTGAAAGTGATCAGGAATGGAAGCCATGCAATAATCTTAAGCACAAGAACAGATTGAATGTAACCTTCACCCAAAATTATATCCACAAGTTGACCGGCAAAGAAAAACAGGATCAAAGAAATTGAAATTCCTCCGACAAGTGCGATGCGGAGTATTTTTTTATTGAAGTTTATGAAGGCTTCCTGAGAAACGGACAACAGATGATTGACATAAGGGAATACAGTCTGCAATAACGGGTTCATCATTGCCTGAAGTGCAGATCGGATTTTATCAGCGGCGGTATAATATCCAACTACTTTATTGTCTGTGAACAATCCAAGTATGAATGCATTTGAAGTCGTGTACAAATTAATAGAAATCTGCGATAAGAAAATACTCCAGCCGCTTTTTAACTGATACTTCATTTCTCTAAAAGATGGGAAACTGAATTTTACTGAAAATGATTTCCTCACAATAAATAATCCGACCAACGCGATTACAATTTGAGTTGATGAATTGATTGCAGTCAGCATCAGGTAATCATTTTCTGATGTGATTAGAATGAATATAAGACCTGTAAACAATGCTCTTACTGAAATATTAATGAATAGGATGTATTTCATTTTTTCGATGCCCTGGAAAAACCAAACCGGGAAAAATGTAGAACCTAAAATCGTAGCGAATGCAAAAACGTAGAGTAATATTTCTTTGTAAAAGATTTCAAATGAGAAAAGAATAATTAGAAAAAAGACTGTGGATAGGAGGAACAAATATATTTTTACACCAAGTACTGAAGAATATATTTCATTTAGCTTTGCTTTATCATCTCTGTTAACTGAAATATCTTTTGTTGCAGAAAGAGTAAAGCCGTAATCTGTTAACAATGAAAAGTATGCACAAAATGCTGTTGCAAAATTAACAAGTCCGAATTTTTCAGGTCCTAAAACACGGACAAGGTAAGGAAGTGTAATCATTGGAATAAGGTAATTGCTGATCTGTAAAACAGTAAGCGATGAAAAATTACTTATTAAATTTTTCTTTTCCCCTGTTCTATTTTTAAATGGGTTGTTCAAATTATTAGAAGGAATAATTACTTTCTTGCAAGCCAGGTTTCAGGATTCTGATTATTCCTGGAACTCCATATTTCAAAGTGCAGAATGTTACCGTCTATACTCTCACCGACTTTAGCAATAAGTGAACCGGCTTTAACTTTATCACCTTCGGAAACTAAAATCTCGGAAAGATGACTATACACAGTTCTGTATTCATCTTTGTGTGTTATAATAATTACACTTCCGTAGCCGGGTATCCAGTCGATAGCAGAGACAATACCATCGGCAACCGATTTAACATTTAGATCAGACGAAGCTTTAATATCTATTCCGTAATTAAGTGTTACAGTGTTAAGCTTTTGATTTTTATGTTCGCCGAATTTCTTTATTACTTTTCCATTTAGTATGGGCCAGTTAAGTTTTCCTTTTAAAGCCGAAAATGATGAAAGCCCTTTTGTATCAATGCTAAAATCAGTTACTATTTCATTTGTTTCGCTTTTAATTTCATTCTTCGATGTGCTTGTTATGTTTTTCTGATTTTTATTTCTTTCTGCTAAAAGCCGGACTTCTTCTTTTTTTCTTCTTTCAGCATCTTCAATTAATTTTGAAATAAGATTCCGGATTTTTACTTCTGCCTGTTTTTTTGTATCAATTTCTTTTTTCAGTTCTGTTTTATCATTGCTTATTGCAGCAATTATTTTTTTTCGCTCACCAAGCTTGGCAGTCAGCACTTTTTCTTCGTCAACTTTTTTCCTGACAAGTTCTGATTTTTCTTTTTTCTCAATTTCAAGTTTCGATTTAGCTTCAGCAAGTTGCTGTTTACTTTCATTATATTTTACCAGATCTGTTTGTCTTCTTCTGGAAAATTCCCGTAAATATTTATAACGAAGCAGTGCCTGGTTAAAGTTATCTGAATCAATTATGCTCATCAGTTGATTTGGATTACCATATTTATAAACCGACACAACATACTTTGAGTAATTTTCCTGAAGGATCTTTATCTGCTGTGCAAGGCTGTCAATTTGGTTTTCCGTAAGAACTATCTGGTTTTCTTTTTGTTTCTCTTCAACCCTTAACTGCCCTATTACTTTGTTGATTAAAAAACTTTGCCTGCTGAAGTTTTCAAGAGCGGAGTAAGATTCTTTTTCTTTTTTTGTTTTTTGATTCAGTTCTTTTTCCAGTTGAATAATTTCATTTTTTATTTCAGATAGTTCATCCTGCTTTTCTTTAATTTGTTCCTGGGCAAAAACAAATAAGAAACCGAATGTTATAATCAATAAAAAATATTTATTCAGCTTTACCATTTAATCCTTGTTGCATCACCGGGTAATTTGAAATCAATAAAAATATTATTCCCGTTCGCGTTTACTTTTTTATAATCGATAGTAACTTTTTGTTTTTCACTTTTGTTCTGAACTTCGATGTGATATGGTATTGCAACTGTTTCTATTGATTGAAATTTTGAATATTGACCTGACAACAATGTTTCGCCTGATAATGTTGAAACTTCGTAACTGGTAATTCCGAGTTCCCTTACATCGACCTGGTACCTGGAGATTTTTTCTCTTTCATTGTCAACGTAGGTCAGTTCATACTTGTCGTAAATAACTTCGTAATTGTCGGGATTTTTATAAAGATTCTCCGTAAGATTAACTGAGCCAATAAATGCATCCATCAACTCATTGAAACCAAGATTAATTTTAAAAATACTTCTCAGTATTTCATCATCAGGTTTTCCTTCATAAGATGTGTTTTGCAGAGCATCATAAAAGATGAAATTATTTTTTGTAACAAGTGCCTGTGCAAGTTCAATTCCAAAAGGGCCCATTACAGAAAGGTAAATTGAATCCGGTTTTTGCAGCACAACCCTGAATGATGCTGAATTATCAAATTGTGCAGATTTAACTGTAAGTGTTCCGTTGCCTTCAAAGTTTTTTATTCGTCTCCGGTTCACTTCAAGTTTATTTATTAATCTTTCTGAAGAAAGGATTTCAACTTCCTCGGTTGGTTTAGAAGGGACACATCCTTCTATAAACATCAAATTCAGTATTCCAATCAGTACGATTAAAATTTTATGATAGAATTTCAAATTTCACCTTTATCAATTTTATTTTTTATTTCCTGGTTGCTTGTATCAAGATCAAAAGCTTTCTGCCATAATTCAAGTGCTAATTCTTTCTGCCCCATTTTGAATATTACATCACCAAGATGATCAAGCATCACGGCTCTTTCTCCGCCGATCTCTATTGCGCGTTCGAGATATTTTTTTGCTTCTTCATAATTTCCAAGTTTGTAATAAACCCATCCGATAGTATCGAGATATGAAGTATTGTCCGGTTCAGCTTCAATTGAAATCTTAACCATTCTTAATGCTTCATCAAGATTAACATCACGTTCTGACAGTGAATAAGCATAATTATTATTTACAAGCGCATTCATCGAGTCAATTTCTAATGCTCTTGAATAAGTGCTGTCACATTCATTCCACATTTCAAGTGAATTATAAATCAGTCCAAGTGTTCCAAGAAGATTAACATCATCGGGACTAATAACCAGTGCGCGTTTAAGATAATTGATTGCTTCTTCATTTTGTTTCAACTGGCTTAGCGTATATGCGTATGCAGATAACGCGTTAATATCATTAGGATTAAGATCAACAGATTTTTTCAGATAAGATACTGCTTCGGTATGTTGGTTTTCCTGAGCCATCGACAATCCAAGTATTAGATTCACAGCAAAGTCATCGGGAAAAAGTTCAATTGCTTCCTTCATAAGTTTAGCGGCTTCGTTGTATCTACGATTATCGAAGTACAAACCGCCGAGTTGCACCCAGCCTTCAACATTCCAGTTGGCGAGTTCTGTAACTTTTTCAAAATATTTTATAGCAGTTGAATCCTGTTTTTCATTTAATGCAATTGCACCAAGATACATTTTAACCTGCCAGTCGGATGTATCTTTATCAATTGATTCAAAAAAGTTTTTTGCAACCGGGGTTAATGAACTGTCCTGCAAAGATTTTGAAAAATATGCCGAGCCAATTCTGATCTTCACTTCAAGAGGAATATTTTTGTTGTCTAAAAAATATTTGTATTCATCAGCTGCTGAGTTCCAATCGCCCATTTCAATAAATATCTGGGCTTTGCGTTCTCTTGCGTCAAGATCATCAGGAGTAAATTCAGTTATTTCATTTATTATTTCCAGGGCTTTATCATACTGTTTTGAACGCTGGTATAATTCCGATAAAAGTTTTTGTAAAGCACTGTTCGCCGGATCAATTGTGAGTAAATCTTCTATTGATTTTATTGCATCGTCGGTTCTACCAAGCTGTTCATAAAGTTCAGCGACACGAACAAGTATTGACCAATCGGGTCCAAAGACATTCGATAGTTTTTCATATATAGCAATTGCCTGAAGTGGTTTTGAGTTTTCGTATATCCTTGCAAGTTTATAGTAAGAATTAAACTGAGATGAATCCAGTTCTATCATTTTTTCAAGCACCGCAGCCGCAGAATCATACTGTCTTGTAACTGAAAAAATGTCTGATAATAAATCGTAATATTCTATACTGGAAGAATCCATTTCAACTGATTTTTTGGAATGTTGCAATGCAAGCGGAAGCCTGTTCAGGTATAAGTAATTTTTTGCAAGAGCATAATGCACACCAGGCGAAGGGTCTAATCTAAGTGCATCCTGAAATTCAAGAATTGCCGAAGCATAATCGCCTTTAGTTTCTGCGGTTGAGCCGGCTATAAAATGCTCTAAAGCCCGATTCTTTAATTCATTGCTTCCGGGTTTATTAGTGTTTTCATTCAATGACGGATCATCAATTGTCTGCTGTTGGGTTGTACATCCGGCAATTAATAGTAATGAAATCAATACCAGAGTTCTAATCATATTTTCTATTTTATATTCTTTAAACATTAAATATTCTACGATAATAATTTTAAATTTAGAGTGAAGAAAATTTCTTTTCCTTATCTATTCAGTTCAGAATCTTGCTTGCAAATATAGCAAACAATATCTTTGTAAAAATTGTAAAATACTATGGACATATTCGACTTTGCTGTTTCATACGTGTGGGAATATGATGAAGATTTTATTTCGCTGATTGAAAAAAAACTTCAGGATTCCGGATTATCAACATATGTAATTAAATATCATAACATTGAAGAGACAACTGAAAAAATCCGTAACAGGAAAATTTATTTCAGATCTTATCTGGACCGCGCTTCCGATGTTGCAACTGAATTTGAAGAACTGGCAAGAATACTGACAAGAAAAAAGATCAGGATATTTAATGATTATAAAAGCGTTCAACATTCAATTGATAAAGCAAGTATGCACCTTGAGTTTATTACTAACGGGATAGAAGTACCACATTCTATAATTATTCCCCCGTATAACTATAAAGAAAATATTCTGCTTTCTGTAGATGATCTGGCAATATTAGGGCGTCCTTTTATTATCAAACCCTGCAACACAACCGGCGGCGGGATTGGAGTTGTGACCGGTGCTGAGACTCTTAAAGA
>JAEXTA010000049.1 GCA_023453665.1 Bacteroidota bacterium
GTATATATTTGTGAGCGTTTTTTGAGAATGTTTTAGGGGTCGTAGTTCAGTTGGTTAGAACGCCTGCCTGTCACGCAGGAGGTCGCGAGTTCGAGTCTCGTCGGCCCCGCTAAATATCAAATGCCTGATTATATTTCATTCAGGCATTTTTTTATTATCCTTTTTCATTTGCTGTAGCCAATCAAGTCCTAAAAAAACTTTCTTCTCCACATCAATAAATAATTCCAAATATTTTTATCCAGCTGATACTTGACTTTATAAAAATTAATCTGTAAAATAACAATGTAATGTAAACGTTTACATTCAACATTTTTTAATGATTTCAATCGAATGTAATAATGATTATCAGTTTAAGCGTGTCATTTTAACAAACTTGTAGTTCTAAAAAGTATAATTAACCCGATCAACAGGAGGTCACTTTCAGGCAATTGATACTATCGAATAAAACAAAAAGTCAGAACATTGAGTTACTTTTTGATTTTTTAGTTGTATATATTTTCGGACTGACTATCATTGCTTAGAATTTTTGGAAAAATTTTCTCCCTCCTGAAAATCGCATAAATAATTTTCTGCTTTAAGAAAGATTTATGTCGGCAACAATAAAAGAAGTAGCATTAAAAGCGAAAGTATCGATTGCAACAGTTTCGCGTGCTCTGAATAAAGATTCAAGAGTTACTGAAGAAACTCGTAATCGAATTCTTAAAATTGCAGAAGAATTAAACTACAAACCAAACATCCTCGCACAGAGTTTCGTTAAAAAGAAATCAAATCTTATCGGCTTAATCCTTCCTGAAATATCTGATGAATTTTTTACTGAAGTAATAAAAGGCGTAGATGAAATACTTTACAGCAAAGGTTTTTATACTATAGTTACGAGTTCACATAAGTATGAAAGTCTTGATGATGAAATTATAACCTTTATTAATAATGGTCTTATTTCCGGATTAATACTGCTCACTTCAGATCTGAATTCAAAACTTGAATCGATTCTAATAAATAGTAATCAACCAATTGTGCTGATCAATTCAAATATTAAACTAAAAAAATTCGATAGGATAGTACTGGATAACTACGAAGGTGCTTATGAAATGGTAAGATATCTTGTAACTAAAAGAAAGTATTCAGTTTTAGGCCACATAACAGGACCTGCCAATAACGATGATGCACAGCAGCGTGAAAAAGGTTTTATTGATGCATGTAAAAATTTTGCGGTAAAGTATCTTGTGGAGAAGGGTGACTTTACAAGAGAAAGTGGATTTAATGGATGCAAAAATCTGCTCTCAGGAAAGACTAAACCACAGGTAATCTTTGCGGGCAATGATATGATGGCACTTGGTTGTTACGAGCACCTGCAGCAGAATAAAATAAAGATACCGGATGATATCGGGGTAGCAGGATTCGATGACATTTTTGTTTCTCAATATTTATCGCCAGCACTAACAACTGTCCGAATTCAAATAGAAGAAATTGGAAGAAATGCTGCAGAAATTTTAGTTAAACGGATTAGAAATGAAATAAAATCATCAAGTGTAACATTTAAAGCTTCTAGTGAATTAATTATCAGGGAATCCTGTTAAACGGAGAATATCTAATGCCAAAGTTTCAGAATAAATATGGCCACTTTTCAGATGAAGGTAATGAATATATAATTAATGATCATATAACTCCTAAGCCATGGGTAAATGTTATTTCAAATGGAATGTACGGACTCGTAATATCCCAGGCTGGTGGAGGTTTTAGCTGGCTTGAACATTCTGAATTCAACAGACTGAACAGATGGCATCAGGATTTGATACAGGATAATTGGGGAAAATATTTTTATATAAAAAATAATACCACAAACGATATCTGGTCACCAACCTGGATGCCGGTAAAAACAAATCTTGATGCTTACCGGGTTAGATATGGTTTTGGTTATGCAGTTTATGAAAGTGAATTTAAAAACATTAAAATTACTCTAACAGTTTTTATCCCATTGAATGAAGAAATCGAAATTTGGGATTTTAAAATTGAGAATAATACTGATATGAAATTAGAATTGTCAGTGTATTCATACTTTGAATGGTGTTTAGGCTCATCCGCAGATCATCATAGGGAGTTTCATAAAACATTTATAGAAACATATTTTGACAGAGATAATAACTGTCTTACAGCCACAAAACGTCTTTGGGAAATTCCATTAGGCGATAGAGGACACTGGAATATCGAGTATCCTTATCATGGTTTTATCACTTGTTCTAATTCTATTGTCGATTACGATGCTGACAAAGAAAGTTTTATAGGCAGTTTTGGATCCGTTGAAAAACCTGCGGGAGTTTTCAGAGACGCATTGAATCAGAAAACCGGTAAATGGAATGATTCTATTGCAGCTGTCAAAACAAATATATCTATTGAACCTTTATCATTTTCCAATTTTCATTTTACTATTGGCATTAAAAAAAATCTAAAAAAAATATCCTCTACAATTAAAAAATTTGATAATTCAGAAAAAATAAAATCTGCTCTTAACGAGGTGAAAAGTTTCTGGATGAACTTTTTAAACACATCAGATGTTAATACACCAGATGAAGGACTTGATTTTTTGGTAAATAAATGGTTAAAGTATCAGGCAGTTGCAGGAAGGTTGTGGGCAAGGACGGCTTACTATCAACAAAGTGGTGCTTACGGATTCAGAGATCAGTTACAGGATAGTTTGGTTTTCCTTCCTATAGATCCTTCATTAACGCTTAAACAAATACGTTTGCATGCACGTCATCAGTTCGTTGATGGCTCAGTACTACATTGGTGGCACCCGATTACTGAGACTGGTTTACCAACTAAAATGACGGACGATTTATTGTGGCTTCCTTTTGTTCTTTATCAATATATAACAGAGACTAATGATCTTAAATCATTAACAATTACAGAACCTTATTACGACAACAAATCAAAAAAAGATACACTATTTAATCACTGTGTTGCCGCAATTGAAAAAGTACTAACCAGATTCAGTAAACGAGGATTACCATTGATCGGAGCCGGTGACTGGAATGATGGACTTAGTGCAGTTGGTCTTGATATGAAAGGTGAATCAATCTGGCTCGCAGAGTTTTTTTATTTAGTCTTAAATCAGTTCTCAGATTTGTGTGAAAAAACAGGAAAGACAAAACTTGCGAAACGATATTTACAAAAAGCTGATAAACTCAAAAAATCATTTGATAAATATGCCTGGGATGGTGAATGGTTTTTCCGAGCTACAAAAGATAATGGAAAAAGAATTGGCAGCAGAAATAATGAAGAAGGTAAAATCTTTTTAAACGCACAAACTTGGTCTGTAATAAGCGGTATCGGTGAAAAGAAAAAAACAGAAAAAGCTATGGAATCGGTTACAAAAAACTTATTAAAAAAGAATGGTCCTCTTTTACTTGCGCCGGCTTATTCCAAACCGGATAAAATGATCGGTTACCTTTCGCGTTACGCTCCCGGCAGACGTGAAAATGGCGGTGTTTATATGCATGCAGCTACCTGGTCTATCTGGGCATATTCTTTATTAAAGCAAAACCAGCTCGCTTTTAAAACATATGTAAGACTTTCACCCATATACAATAGTTTGAACCCCGATGAGTATACCTGTGAACCATATGTAACTCCTGGAAACATTGACGGACCTGACTCTCCAAATTATGGAATGGGAGGATGGACATGGTACACCGGTTCAGCATCATGGTATCAAAAGGTCATTGTTGATTGGATACTTGGTATAAGAGCTATAGCTGATGGATTGCTGGTAGATCCCTGCATTCCGGAAGAGTGGAATGAATATTCAGTTAAAAGAGTTTTCAGAAACACAACATTTAATATTAAAGTATATAATCCTGAACATAAATCTCACGGGGTTAAATATTTAATTGTGGATGGAAAAAGAACCGAAAATAATTTATTGACTCAAACTAAAAAATCCCGGATAGACGTAGAAGTTTATATGGGGTAATGATACTTAACGCTGTTACTAAATACATTATTTCTTTAACCAGAAAGGAGTGCACTATGAGGAGAGTAGTCTTCTTTTTGACAAGCTTAACTATTGTGTTTTGCTTGTCAGGTAATATGCTTGCACAATGGGCTGTTAATAAACATGCCCGTGAAGATGCAAGATACGTTCGTTATATGCAGGGTTCAGAATCTGTGACGATAGATGGTGTTGAAGATGCAATCTGGTCTTCTGCTGATTCTATTGTTGTTGGATATGGACAAACCAAATATCTGCCCGGAAGCGGCTATGATTTATGGTCAGGTACTTCAGTTCCCGGTGATTCTGCAAATGCAGTTTGCAAGTTTCTGTTCAAGGCTCCATACCTGTATTTATTATTTAAAGTACAGGACAAATATGTTGGCGGAAGAGAATGGTCACAATTTGATGCTATCATAATGGCATTCAAAGATAATACTCAGGATCATTCTTGGGTTCAGGCATGGGATAAACGAATTGAACACTTCTACACATGGGGCTGGAAATGGGCTTATCCCGATTCATTCTCAAGTCCGCCAATCGGTGCACAGCCATTATTTATGGGTAACAATGCAGTTGCCGGTGGTAAAGATGAATGGCGAAATACCGGACAGAAAGAAAGATGGACTGCATATACTACAGTTCTTGGCGGTCAATCAAATGACTCATTGCCTGATTTAGGCTGGGTTTCAGAACACAGAATAAGAGTAGATTCACTTGGATTCGATATGAATGGTGATGTACTTCCGTTCAGTTTCAGTATGTTTGATGCTGATGGTTATCTTGATTCATCAACAACAAACGACACTCATACAAGAACCTGGTGGGGATGCCCCTGGAATGAGAACTGGTATTATTCAGCTCTATTCCTTGACCCAAGTATTACCACTTCAACAGGCGGTTCGCCAATTCCACCAGCAGATTACACAGTTCCTCACTTAAGAGCAGGGGCATCAATTACCGTTGATGGAAACCTTGCTGAATGGCAAACCGACAATACGCTCCACTTCCGTGCTAAATGGGAAGATGAAGCCGGTTTCGAACAGATCAATGGTACGGGTGCCTGGGCAAGCGGTTATCAGCAGTTAGATTGGAACGGATTGCAAACAGTTGTCGACGGACCTGAAGTCGACTACTGGGTAACTTTTGATGATGCAAATCTGTATGTCGGTGCTAAAATTTCAGATCAAATTGTTACTGTTCCCAAAGAGGGAAGAAAAGATGCTATATCTTTCTTTATGGTTCCTAGAAACTATATGAATGGCAACGGCATTTTCCCGGCAAAAACTCTGACTGTTAATGTTGATTCATCCGGAAATGCACAGGCAGGTGATGACCTTGTTGCACTTGCAGATACTGCCGGTGTTACATTCGATCTGATGTTAGATCCGGGAACAAACCTCGGCAATATCACAGATCCGGACAATGGATTTTATGTTGAACTTAAAATTCCTTTCTCTGCAATGTCATATCCGGCAAACCTTGGTGATAGTGTAATCTTCATAGGTGCTTTGGTAAATGACGTTGATGTTTTTGAAGATACTTCATCTAACACTTATGCCAAAACATGGTGGTTCGTTCAGCAGCCAGGACAGCATGCTCCTTCATGGGTAGCATTAGGAAACCCGGTTCCGGTTGGTGTTGATGAAGAACTTCCTGTTCCAATGTCAATCGAATTGTTCGACAACTATCCTAATCCATTTAACCCGTCAACAACAATAAGATATTCGGTGAATGTAAATTCAGATGTTACTTTATCTGTATTTAATATTCTTGGTCAGCAGGTTTCTGTAATGAAGAAATCAAATGTTGCACCCGGATATGATGAATTCAAATTTGACGGTTCTTCATTAGCATCAGGTGTTTACCTTTATCAACTTAAAGTTAAGAATTTATCTAACTCACAAGTTGTTAATACAAGCGTAAACAAAATGATTCTTATTAAGTAGTATTTATTTGCTGAGTATAGGGATGAATAATCCCTATACTCATTTAAATCAGAATTTTTTTTCAATCACATACTTGGTGAATTATGAAATATATTTTACCACGATCCGTATTATTTATGATTCATTTATGTCTGGTATTTTTAATCCTGGCATCCACATCTCTCTATTCACAGTCAGGTAAAATTTCCGGCAGAGTTACCGATGAAAACGGTGAAGCACTGATAGCTGCGAACGTTTTGGTTGATGGAACAAATTCGGGTGCTGCTACTGACGTTGATGGTCACTATTCAATTTTGAATATAAGACCGGGTACCTATTCTTTAACATTCAGATATATCGGCTACCAGACGAAGATTATCCAGAACATTGGAGTTAATGCTGACAAAACAACAAACTTAGATGTAACTTTAACACCTGAAGTGATCATGGGTGAAGTTGTAACCGTTATTGCTGACAGACCTATTATTGAATTTAACCAGACAAGTTCTGTTAAAAATGTTTCTTCTGAAGATATCGAAGCTTTACCAGTACAGAGTCTGTCAGATATAGTAAACCTTCAGGCTGGCAGCGTTCAAACAACGGATGGTGAATTTCATATTCGCGGCGGAAGAGGCGGTGAAGTACAATTTCAGGTTGAAGGAATAAGTATTAACAATCCGTTTAATAACCAGTCAAGTCTTTCACTTGACCGTTCTATTATAGAAGAAGTAGCTGTTGTTACAGGTACATTCGATGCAAAATACGGACAGGCAATGTCAGGCATTGTTAATACTACATTAAAAAGCGGTACGGATAAATTCACTTATTCCGGTGAAGTGTACGGTGGTGACTATTTACCATTTGATAACAATCGTTATCCCAATAACAAAAATTTTTTAGTATATACATTACAAAACTATCAGCTTACACTTAGCGGACCGACTTACTTACCATCAACAACTTTTTTAATAAGCGGCAGAAGATTTCAAAATGATGGATGGCTCTATGGGACAAGGAGATTTAATCCGACTGATACGAATAATCTGAGCAGCCAGATTCTTTATGCAACAGGCGATAATAAAATGGTTTCAATGAATCCGTATTCAGAATGGAGCGGACAATTCAAATTAACCAACACTTCAATTTCGAATTTTACAATCAGTTATGTGGCAATACTCAATCATCTTTCAGGCAAAGCATATAATTTTGCATACAGATTTAACCCGGATGGCTTAAAAGACTGGAATACTTTTTCTATAAATCATGGATTTGATTTCACACATACACTGAGCAATGAAATGTTTTATAAGCTGAGCATCAGGCACAATCTTTATGATTATAAAGAATACAAATATGAATCGATTTATGATCCGAGATATATTCAGGCTAACGCGCCTAAAAGTATCTCGGGTTATGAGTATGGTGCGATCATTCAGGGAGTTGATTACGGACGAAATTCACAAAAAACAAATTTCCTTATAACAAAGCTTGATTACACATGGCAAATCAATAAAGAAAATTTTGTTGAAGCCGGAATCGAAGGACAAATTAATAATCTTAAGTTCGGACCTCCCGGACAGCTTGTTGAAGTTGATGATCCGGTTACCCGGCTTGTTACACTTCAACCGAAAGAAATTGATCCTGTTGATCCTCGCTTTAAAAAGATCGAAACTTATAAACCGATTCAGGGAGCTTTTTATATTCAGGATAGAATTGAACTTGGAGACCTTGTTGTTCGTGCCGGTTTACGTTACGAATATTTTGATCCGCAGGCATACATTCCAAGCAATCTGCAAAATCCTGCAAATACAATTTCCGAAGCACCGGGTTCGGTACTTCAAAAAGCAAAAATAAAACATACAATAGCCCCACGGTTGGGTTTCGGTTTTCCACTTACTGAAAAATCTGCATTGCATTTTTCTTATGGGCATTTTTACCAGATGCCTCGTTATAGTTCGCTCTATGAAAATGCTAATTACCAGGTACTGGATTTTCTAACCGGCGGGGCAACATATCAGCAGGAATATCTCGGCAATCCTGATCTTAGTCCTGAAATTACAGTTCAATATGAAGTTGGTTTGAAGCAGGCATTCACGGACGACTTCGGTGCTGATCTGACCTTCTTTTATAAAGATATCAGGGAATTACTCGGTACTGAAGTAATTGAGACATATAACTACGGAGTATACGCAAGAAATACGAACAGTGATTACGGAAGTGTTTCCGGTGTAACATTATCACTTGTGAAAAGACCTATTAATAATTTTGGCGCATCAGTTGATTATAGTCTGATGTTTGCAAATGGTAACTCAAGCAACCCCGATGAAACAGCAAACAGAGCTTTAGGTGGTGAAGATCCAAGACCTCGTGAAATTCCTTTTGACTGGGATCAGAGACACACGCTTAACATTACAGCTCTATACCAAATGCCCGGTGATTTTTCGATCAGTGCTATTATACGTTACGCTTCAGGTCAGCCATATACACCGGAACTGGGGTTTGGATTTAATTCACAACAGGAACAGAACTCGGGAAGAAAACCTGGTTATACAACAGTCGATTTGCGAGCTGAAAAATATTTTAAAATGGATTTTACAGATTTAAGTGTTTTCCTGCGTGTCTTCAATTTATTCAATCAGGATTTTGTTAACGGTGCGGTTTTTCCAGACACAGGTAGTCCGTACTATACTATTAAACAACAGTTAGGTGAATCTATTGATCCAAACAGGTTTAATGGACCACGCAGAATTGAGCTTGGTATTTCATTCAGGAGTTTATAAGATGAATACAAAAAAAATATTCGTTGAACGTTTAATAACCACCTTCATATTAAGTGTAATCTTAATAGTAATAACTTCAATAGACATTAACGCTCAATTTTTTGAAGTTGTTCCACAGGATCAAAGAGGTAATGAAGACTATGTAAGGCAGGGCACACACGATGCAAACAGAATACGAACGATGTTTTATAACTATGGAATGGTTGGAGATTACCCGCGTGATCCCGGTAATGTTGATTATACAATCTTTCACTCAATGGAATGGCCTAAAGGTCAACTGGAAAATTACAGTGATGGAGTAACACCGTTTGTTCTTGCAAGATTACAGGAACTTGTAAACGGACAGTTGCAGGACTTTTATATAATGGAAACGGGCTATCGTGAAAGACAGGAAACAAATCCTATCACGGGAAGATTACAGAGATTTAATCCAAGACCTGGTTATCTTCAACTTGACCCAACCATAAACGTTGGAAGAAGTCCCGCAGTCAGTTATGATCCAAGAACATGGCCTCAGTCATGGCCTGACAAAATAAACGATCCTGATGATCCGGGTTTGGCAGGAAGCTGGAACGGATATTTTGGAAAACTGCCAAATGCAGATCAGGAAAGTTTTTGTGTGTATGATGATGACTATTATGGTAAATGGAATTTCTATCCTGATGTAAGAGACAACACCAGGAGAGGAATGGCGCTTCGTGTTGAACAAAGAGGATTTCAATGGGCTAATATTCAATCACGCGATGTAATATTCTGGCATTATGATATTTCAAACGAAGGAACTACAGTTTATGACTACAATGTGATCTTTGGTTTGTATATGGATTCTGGAGTTGGCGGCGGTGCGTTAAGTCCGTTCGATCTTGTTTATGAAAGTGATGATGACAATGCGGCTTATGATACAACAAATGGAATGGATCTGGTTTATACATGGGACTTTAACGGCAACGGACAATTTGGAAAAACAGGTTACCTTGGTTATGCATATCTTGAAACACCCGGAAATCCCGTTGATCTTATCGATAATGATGAAGACGGAATTATCGATGAAAAAAGAGACAGTGGTCCGGGAACTAAAATAGTTGGACAGGGAGACATCTTAAATTATATAGCAACCAACTACGATACAGTAAAATTAAACAAGTATGCAAACTTCAGACTTCGTCCTGCTTTTCAACGAGGTGTTTTATGGACAGGTGATGAAGATCTAGACTGGACTTTAAACAATGATACAGGCGCTGACGGTGTATTCGGGACATTCGATACCGGTGAGAACGATTCAATTCCTACTTTAGGTGAACAGAATTTTGATAAAACAGATTTAAATGAATCTGATCAGATTGGATTGACAGGATTCAAACTTAACCGTATCCGTGTTGGCGGCGGCGGCGTTGGAGAAACAGACAACATAATCTTTTATATGGATGCTAAAATGTGGCCAAGGTATCTCTATAATATGTGGACAGGTCCTTCACCATTTGAGCCGGTATTAGCTGTGTCCAATTACAATATAGGTTTCCTTTTTGCTTCAGGTACATTTTATTTAAGTACAGCAAAAACTGAACGGTTCAGTCTTGCACTTGCCTTCGGTGCAGACCTTAACCAGATGAGAAAAACAGTTCGTGTTGTTCAAACTATTTATGATGCTAATTATCAGTTTGCAACCCCGCCTCCTTTGCCAACACTTCATGCTTATGCCGGAGATGGATTCGTAAACCTTACCTGGGATAATGCAGCCGAAGATGCTTTCGATCCAATCACCAACACAAATGATTTTGAAGGTTATAAAATTTACAGAAGTACAGATGAAAGTTTTCTGGATCCGCAATTAGTTTATGATGCTCAGGGTCTTGGTCCGCTTGGGCCGGGAAAAGCACTTGCAGTTTTCGATCTTGTAAATGACATTCTTGATTACAGCGCTATAT
>JAEXTA010000105.1 GCA_023453665.1 Bacteroidota bacterium
CAACCAGTGAGGATAAACACCATGGAATCTGTCAGCCTGGTTTGTAAGGAAATTAAGAATCTTCAAAGTTCTTTCAATCCCCTGTGCCCTCGAAATATAACCACGTTCAATCCCAACCAGTATAGCCATCACTCCAAAACCTGAACCGCCTGATGTTACAATTTCATCGCTGCCTCCGAACCTGTCTCTGGCCAGCCCGGAAACAGGATGACCAAAATCCCAGAAATATCTAAACGTTGCTCTCTGAACTGAATCAAGCAAAACACTATCAGGTAAAGATGTGGTTGAAGCGGAAACTGCAGCGGATAACCCTGATTCATTACCACTTAAATCGAACGCAGAAATTTTATAATGGAATGATGCCGGTGGTACACCGGTCGGATTATTATATGAAGAAACATTTCCCGGAACTGAAGCAATAATTGAAAAATCAGTTCCATCGTTTGATCTGTAAATTCTGTAACCATCTAGATCGGTTTCAGAGTTTGGTGTCCAGCTTAACTGAATATTTGTATGAAATCCCTGTGCTGTCAATCCCGACGGAATTTCGGGTGCAACAGAATCAGAGTCATTGACAGACTTCATCCTGATTTCATCTAAATAGACTGTACGAAGTATTCCATCAGCACCATCCTGACCAAAATAAATTGTTTTAATATTTGTCAGATCAACATCACCGGGATTTTGAATAAACGGCATTAATGGAATTGAAATCCTGTTCCACATTCCACCGTTAATCTGAGTAACAAAATCAGATAATTTTTGTTTTGGTGTTTTTCTGTTCTGCGTATCTTCCAGGTAAACTGAAATGAGAGATGAAGAGTTTATTATTGAAGATGAGTAAACCTGAAAAGTTATTGAATCTTTCAAAGTGACATCATGAGGAATCCATCCCTGTTTAGCTACGGCAATTCCCCAATCACCTCCGGCAACAGATTTCCATCTCAGTCTTAATGAATTAACACCTGAATATTTATTGTTTACATCAACCGGAAATTTTGTACTGTTGACAAGGACAACGACGCTGCCATTATTATAGTAACCAAAGCTGGGATCATAATAGGAGTTATTCGGACTATCACTAAAAAAAACATACTGCTGACCAGGCAAAGAAAACCAAGCGAATAAAACCAGAAATAAAATCTTAATAAAAAAAATCTTAGAGAGCATCATACATCCTTTCATTGCACCATTAAAATTTTTATGGTACAACTTTTACATTGTTCTGCCAGATATCATACCATCCTGAAAATTGTTCAGTGTATGGTACCGCAAAAATCTGTCCGCCGAAACCCATATAGCGAACTACAACTAAATTCAAATAAACATTTTCTAATCTTTCCAGTACATTTTCATTTATAGTTATGCCGTATTTCTTTGCCAATGCTGCATTGTACTCGTTCACATATTTTTCAAACTTCAGCAAAGTCAGGTGTGAAATTAATTCCTGTTTAACTTCATCATAACTTTTCGTGAACTTTGTTGTGTCAGGAATTCTGTCAATGAGTTTAAAAATAGAATAACCATCGTTAAGTTTAATAGGACCATATACATCACCGATTTTCATATCCAGTGCAGCTTTTCCGATTTCACCAAATTTTACTGGCGAGAAAAAACCAGTTTCACCGCGGCGTGTTCTTAATGAATCACGAATTGTGTAAAGGGCTGCAAGTTCCCGAATATCCTTTCCTGCTGCCAGTTCATTTAATACAGTCTCAACAACCTGAAGACTGTCGGTCAGTATTTCAATAATGTTTACAAGATCAGGTACTTCTTCTTTCCATTCGTTCTGTTCGTAGATCGAATATGCTTCCTGCTCAGATACTTTTACGGAATCAAACATACCTGTCATTAAAAGTTTTGACAGATATGAATCCTTCCACATACCGATGTACTTTTTTACATCAGGCGAATTACCCAGGTTTTGTTGTAACCCATGAAGTGTCAGAAGTTCATCTTCAATAAATTTTCTTATGTATGAAGATAATGAAGCTCGGATATTCTTTTCTGTAATGTCTCTGACATAAAATCCTGTATGACTAAGCTGATTCAGAAAATAATCAGGCATTATGATTTTGTTTTTAATTCCTATAAACTTTTTAAGTTTAAGGTCCGCAGAAAGTGTGTTCAATATCGAAGTAACTTCAACACCATTGAGATGATACTTGTTCACAAGGTCTTTATCTTCTTCAGGATATTTTTTTTGAAATGCCGGAACGAAACCATCTATGAATAATTCAAAAATTTCTTTATCAGCAGTGATTCTTGTATCATTAAAAAAATTTTGGTAAAAGTCGAGATAGAGTTTTTGTTCAGCCCTGGTTGAAATAATTCTTCTTACATCTTCAACCATCATTTCTTCGTTTTTGATTTCGGTGTTATTTTTTATCTCGAACACTTTCAATATATAATGACCATCAGTTGTACTTATTGGTTGGGTAAATTCGCCGGGTTTTAGTTTATATAAACTATCTTCAAAGGATTTCTCCATTGTGCCAAATGTAATTTCTTTAGGATTGTCCTTCGCTTCGGGCCGTAAAGACATTAAGGAATCAAACGAAGCACCGGATAAAAGTGAATTGTACAATTGACGGCTCTCATTTTCATTTTTTGAAAAGATGAATCCGACAGAAAGATTTTTTTTTATTCGTTCTATACCTTCCCGAAGTTCAACCGGTTTAAGGCTGATTTTGTCTTTTATCTCATGTGAATACAATGCATCCCTTACAAACATATTTTCAAGCGGAGTAATTATATCAGTAATAACTTTTAATGTATCATAACCTTTTTCTTTTGCATCAAGTGAAAGAAGTTTTTCTGCGATGAGTTGTTTGAGGAATTCTTTTTTTGCTTCAAGCTGATCGCTTTTCTGCATCAACTTCGGGTGGGCACTAAAATCAAACCGTTCATTAAATTCAGATTCATAAATTATATAATCGCCGACTTTTGCAACTACCTGTTCCTCCTGCGCAAATTGTAAAGTAGAAAAAAGCAGAAAGAAAATAACTCTGTAAAAGTTTTTAATCATATTCTTTATGGCTATCCTGAATTCATATATAAAAAATCCGATTCAGTAACTGAATTTTTTCCATAATGTAATCTTAACTAAAACTGAATACCTACTGTAAACCTGTGTGTACCGTTAAGTCTACCATAATCAGCCCACGCGTAATCAAAACTGACTTTTGATAAACCGTTAAATCCGACTTTAGCACCAGCACCTAAAACCAATCCTCCTTCAACATCTTCAAGAAAAAGATCACGGTAGCCGCCTCTTATAGCAAATGTATTTAAGAACAACCATTCACCGCCGATATTAATTCTTTCAGTGTTATCATTTGTATGCAGAGCATCAGATGAAAGAATAAACTGGTTCCAGTCTGTCAACTGCATTGAGTAAGATATTCCGACTCTGAATAATGTGGGCAGGCTAAATGAGCCCATTCTTAATTCAGCCGGAAGTGCCGGATGATTTCCGTGTACATTAGGATCGGGATCATAGTTGAAATGTATATCTCTTCCATCATAAGATGATCTTGGTCCAAAGTTCGACACGCTGGCGCCGATTGATAATCCATCTATAGCAGTCTGATACTGTACTCCGAAATTGAGTGAAAAATTGGTCAGGCTTGTGTTATAGATCGTCTCCTGGATATAGTTGATTGCAACTCCGGCAGAGACTCTGTCTGTAAGAGACAATCCATATGCAACACCTAATGATAAATTTGTCACATCATAGTAGAGCCCGGTATTCTTTTCACGTTCAACGGTTCTGACTTCTATATCACCCGAGTTTAAAGATGTCAATTGAAGTGCGAAAGTACCTAAGCCTTCAAGATTGAATGCAGCAGTGGCATAGTTATATTTTATATCTGCCAGCCACTGATTATGAGTAAACTGAATTTCTATACCACGAAGTCTCCCCAGACTTGCAGGATTGTAAAAAGCGGCAGAAGCTTCATTAGATAATGACGTTCCGGCATTACCCATTGCCACTAATCTGGAACTTGGTTCTATTTTCAAAAACTGTCCAACTGTAGTACCAACTTTGCTTTGACCGAAAGTATTGACAATTGTTAAAACAAAAATCATTACAGCATAGAGTTTGTAAAATTTATTCATCTCATCCTCCGCCTATTTAATGATTGCAAATTTGCCGATGAAGTCGTCTAACCCCGGAGCTTCAACATGAAAGATGTACAACCCGGGTGCTATTTCAAGATTGTCTTTTGATCTCATATTCCATGCAATATAGTCCTGGAATCCTGTGTCGTGATGAAGTGTTTGAACGAGTTCACCGGTAACAGTATAAATTCTTACTGTTGAATTCACCGGTAATGCGCGGAACTCAATTCTTCTGTCGCCTCTGCCGGTCTGTGCATAAGGTGCTTGTTCAAATGATGCCATACCAACGTACGGATTGGGTACTACATAAGGTTTTTCCACATAATCACTTGCCTGCTGGTTAACATCAATGAAAGATGAATCAGTCGTAAATCTGAAAACATCTGATTCATTAAAAGGAACATTTATTAATAACTGGTAAACATCACCGCCAACCGGGAAAATTGAGTTTGCATACTTTGGTCCATTGATCGTATCAACAGTAACCCTCCACACAGCTCTTCGTTCGCCTGTTGATGTGTTTGCAAGTATTTCAATAAACTCATCCTTTTCACTTATTGTTTGATTTCCGTCATCATCTCTGAATCTGAAGTCTGCCTGAAATTCCTGTCCGGATTTGGAAAGACCAATTACTTTAAATTTTGTAAACACAGAAGGAATACCGATAGCAGCAACGGAAGTATCAACGATATCATTTGAAAACATGATCATGTAGTCAGCAGGATAATTCGGTCTTACTTCATTTGGAGAGGTAACAGTTGCAGAAATCCTTGCGTTCAAAACAAGGTTTGACTGACTGTTAGCTAAAAATCCTGAATTAATTGTATCTGGTTCCATGTTAAACGGGGTAAATACCAGAGGTAAAATTCCGGATCCAACCGGACCTCTACCCAACGCAAGGAAATCTGTACCGCCAACAAATAGTGTATCCCTTATACCTGATGTTACATCAAACATTTCATAAGAGACAGCTTTTATTGAATCCTGCGGGGATTTAAATCTGATTTCATAAGTACGGTCTCTTGGAACTAAATCAGGATTTGGAATTTCAAGTTCTACACGGCCAAATCCATAACCCTCAGCATGTTCCAGGTTTCTGTATGTTCCTGGTTTGTAACCGGGAGCCTGATCATTCGGATAAACTATCGCAACATTTTTAGGAAGTATGATTCCACCTCTCAATGTCTGATTAACTGATATAGCACTTTCGGAAGGATATATACCAAGCTGTTCAATTCCCCTGTCGTAGGATGTTACTGCATAAAAATATCTTTGACCATTTACTACTGTCGTGTCTTTAAAGGAATGTTTTACTCCTGTATCATTTCCTAAAAAGAATTGTACACCTTCGACAGATATAGCGCTGTAATCAAG
>JAEXTA010000167.1 GCA_023453665.1 Bacteroidota bacterium
TCATCGGTTTTTGGTTCTTCGGGATAGTCAGGAATTTTATATCCTTTACCCTGCAGCTCTTTAATCGCAGCCTGAAGCTGTGGTATCGAGGCACTGATATTCGGAAGCTTAATGATGTTTGCATCAGGTTGAAGAGTGATCTGTCCAAGCTCATTCAGAAAATCCGGAATTTTTTGTTCTTCAGTAAGATAATCAGGAAAGTTTGCGATTATTCTTCCGGCTAACGAAATATCTTTTTCTACAAATTCAATTCCTGTTCCTTTTGTATATGATTTAAGAATGGGAAGAAGGCAGTAACTCGCAAGCGAAGGCGCTTCGTCAATTTTTGTCCAGACAATTTTAAAACTCATTTTAGCAATCCGGTTTATTTATGTTTAATAATTAATTGTCAAAATAATTAATTATCCGAAAACTTCTGAGAGAATTATGGAAGGAATAATTATGAAGGGAAAAAAGATATAAATACCTTTAGTTAATGCTGTTGAGAATGTTGAAAAAATAATCAGATCATTCTATTGACAGTTCTTAACCAGTTTATTTTTGATGACTCTACTCTTCAAGTTCATTATTCATAAAATAACTTAGCGCGCCGGATGGACACTTATCAACCTGTGCTTTTAATTCCGAAGTTGAAGCGTTTTCAACTTTAATCCAGGGTATTTCTTTTGGGTTATAAACCTGTGGCAGTGTTTTAACACATACGCCTGAATGAATACACTTCGCTGGCTGCCATAGAATGGTTATTTCGCCGTTGGAATATTTTTTCTTTATGTCTCTTCCTTCAATATTAGTCAACATTAACTCCTTTCATTAATAATTTTTTCCATTCGGGATTTCGTTTTATATAACCTGCGACAAACGGACACAACGGCACAAGTATTAATTTTTTCTTTTCAATATCCTCAAGTGCCATCCTTACTAAATTTTTTCCGATACTCATCCCTTCTAATTCTTTTGGAACCTCTGTATGAGTAAGAATAATTTTGTCATCAGTTTTTATATACTCTATCTTTGCAATACGATGATCGATATGAAATTCATATTGTTTTTTTTCTTCATTATCGATCAATGTGTAGTTTGTTTCCAATTTATTACAGCTTTGAATAATTGAAGTGAAAAATACGGTTCTGATCTAATCCTAAAACCATAATAAAAATAAAGAACCATTTTGCAAAGTGTTTAGATATTACCTCATTTAGAGAAAATATTGTAATATTGTTTTGAAATTTTTTGATAGATCTGAATACTGAAATGATAAATTTTGTAAGAACAAGTTCGGATAATCCCGATTTTATTTCACTTGTAAAACTGCTTGATCTTGAACTAGCTGAAAGAGATGGCGCTGATCATCCGTTTTATGCTCAATACAATAAAATTGACAAAATAAAATTCGTTGTGGTTGGATATTACGAAAACAAACCGGTAAGCTGCGGCGCAATTAAAGAATATGAACCCGGAACAATGGAGGTTAAAAGAATGTTCACTTTGCCAGATTATCGTGGAAAAGGAATTGCCGCTGTTCTTCTGAATGAACTTGAAAAGTGGGCAAAAGAATTATCATGTAAAAAATGTATTCTTGAAACCGGAAAAAAGCAGCCTGAGGCTATCAGGCTTTATGAAAAAAACGGATACGAACTTATACCAAACTATGGTCAATATGCAGAAGCTGATAACAGTGTGTGTTTTGAAAAGCAGATAAATGAATAATTTATTTCTTCTCTTCCAAAGACTTTAACAACTCTATTTTTTCATCAAGCAATTTTATTTTTTTGTTCAGTTCGATTAAACCGTTGTTGATTTCATTTTCATACTCTGCTTTATCCCAATAACCTCTTTCTTCAAAGTAACTTTTGAATAGCCAGTTATGTTTTAGTGCCTCCATATTTTCGGCAAGACGTGATGCTGCAAGACGACCTTCTTCAGAAATTTTTTGAACATTCGCCAGAGTCTGTGTAAGTACTGTATCATATGGACTCTCCTTAGCAAGAAGAGAACCAAGAAAACCCTCGCCTTTTTTAACACCGCTGATTATTGTGTCAACATCAACAACAGCCTGGTTAACATTTTCAACCACTTCCTGGACACCGCTTCCCAGCTCTTTAAATATTTCAGTTACTTCTTCCAATTCTCTTGTAATAGCATTCAAACTTTTGTCCGCACTTTCTGTCAACATTGTAGCATTATTATACAACTCTTCGTCATTCAAAAGTTTACCGATGGAACCTTCCCCCCTGTTCACACGGGCAACAATCTCAGATAAATTTTTTGTCATCTCTTTTGTGTATTCCATTATCCCTTGTGTTTCTTCAATGATTGCAGCAAAACCGAGAGGTTCTTTTGATTGAATTACTCCGCCGTCAGAAACAGGTTCCGAAGTACTTGTTCCGATCTGTAAAATAACAACTTTATTCCCGACCAAACCTTCTGTTTCGATACTTGCTTTAGTATCTTTTCGGATAAATCTTTCGATGTCTGTGACAAGCCTCATCTCAACCTGGATTCTTCCGGTTGTATCATCAACAATTTCAATTGATTTTACACTTCCTACATCAATACCGCTTAATCTTACCTGAGCACCGTTTCTTAAACCTTCAATGTTATTAAAGTATGCTTTTACAGTGAACGTTGATTTGAATAGAGCTTCTTTATTCCCAAGCAGAAAAATTAAAGTGACAAGAAGTGTACTGCCGAGAAAAATAAAAATTCCAAGTTTTGCTGAAGCCAGGTGTTTAAACATTGGCTTTTACCTCATCTTTCTTCTATGATTTCATTACTGAAAAAATTTTTTAAGAACGGATCCTGAGATTCAACAAGATCATGAATTGTCCCTTTATACTTTACCCTTCCTTCATCTAAAACGATTGCTTTATCAGCTATTATGCTTGCAGCGAGCAGATCGTGAGTGACAATTATTGATGTCATTTTCAATTCAGCCTGAAGATCACGGATAAGTACGCTTATTTCCTTTGCGGTAATGGGGTCGAGACCGGTAGTCGGTTCATCATACAACATGATTTTCGGTTCAGAAATAATTGAACGAGCAAGTCCGATTCTTTTTTTCATTCCGCCGGAAAGTTCAGCCGGCATTTTATTAATTGCTTCCTCAAGTGAAACTTTTTCAAGCACTTCTTTAACTTTTTTCTCTCTTTCAGATTCAGTCAGATTAAAATGCCGTATCAAAGGGAATTCAAGATTTTCTTTTACTGACATTGAATCGTACAAGGCAGCACTCTGAAATAAAAATCCCAATTCTTTCCTTAGTTCATTCAGTTCTTTTAGGTTGAGTTTTAAAACATTTTTTTCTTCAATAAATATTTCGCCTGCATCAGGCTGCATTAACCTTACCATACATTTCAGAAGTACACTTTTTCCTGTTCCGCTTCTTCCAAAAACAACCAGGTTTTCGGCTGCTTCAACTTTTAAAGAAACATCCTCAAGTACAATATGATCTCCAAACGCTTTTGACAGATTATTTATCCGGATCATATCGTTGGCCACAACCATAATGTAATTTTAACAAGAACCATATCAAAGATCAGGATCAGCAAGGATGATACAACCACTGAAGTGGTTGATGCACGACCAACACCCTCAGTTCCGTTTGTTGCAGTGTAACCCTTGTAAGAACCAACCACTCCAACAATAAACCCGAACACAAATGTTTTTGCCACACCAGGAATTGCATCACCGAATTCCACAGCGCTTATGACAGCATCAATATAATATTCAACACTCATATTCTGAACCAGCACAACGGCTATGTAGCTTCCGAAAAGTGATATGAAAATTACGTAAACAGTGAGAAGCGGCAATATAAAAGTGCAGGCAAAAATTCTGGTCACTACCAGGAATTTAAACGGGTTTATCGCTGAAACTTCCATAGCATCTATCTGTTCGGTAACACGCATAGAACCAAGTTCAGCCCCGATACCTGAACTTACTCTACCTGCAAAAATTAGAGCGGTAATAACAGGACCAAGTTCACGTACTATGGAAATACCCACCGATCCTGGCAGAAAAGCTTCAGCACCAAATCTTACAAGCACTGGTTGTGTCTGCATTGCAAGAACAAGTCCGATGATAAATCCTGTTACACTTACGATTGGTAAAGTTTTAATCCCGAGTTCATCCATATGCTTGCGTATCTGTTCAACTTCATACGGAGGAATGAATACATTCTTAAAGAATAGTATTGAAAATTGAAATAGTCCTGCAATATTTTCAAAAAATTCCGTTACCTTTTTTTCAAAGTCAGATACAAATTTATCGCTGGCAATTTTTGATTTCACGGGTTTTTTGGTGTGAATAATGAATTTAATCTGAACATTAATTAGAATATTAGTTTTAGAACTGATGAAAAATAAATAAAAAACGAGTTAAAATAAATTTGCATTTCAGTTTCAACATTAATCAAATGCATTGATGTAATGTTTGAGTTCCGGTTTTCTGTTCTTGTTAAATAAAACAGTAATCACATCAAACCTGCATTCGGCTTCATGAATTTCTTTATCATAAAAATAAAGCTGCGCCATGCGTTTAATCTGTTTTATTTTATTTTTTGTTATAGCGAACTCGGGTTCACCAAATTCAAGATTTTTTCTTGATTTAACTTCTATAAAAATCAGCAAATCTTTTTCTGCTTCTTTTACAATGATATCAATCTCACCTTTTCCATAACGGTAATTCGTTTCGACAATTTCGTAACCTTTTTCTTTTAAGTAATCGATTGCAAGCTGTTCACCTTCATCACCAACTTTTTTAGTCTGAAATGTCATGAACGCTCATCAGAAAATTGAAGCTGAATATCTGCAGCATCGGGGAGGATTTTTTTTAAGAATGTTAAACGATGATATGGCGAAATTCCGGATTCCCTGATTGTTCTAATATGAAATTTAGTCGGGTATCCTTTATTCTGTTTCCAGTTGTAAACCGGGTACTCTTCATCAAGTTCTTTCATAATTTTATCACGCATAACCTTTGCAAGTATTGATGCCGCTGCAATTGAAAATGATTTGCTGTCGCCTTTAACAATTGCTTTTGTTTTTAGATCGGAATGAAAAACATTGTTTCCATCAATAAGGATCAGATCCGGTTTAATACTTAAATCATTAACTGAATTTTTCATCGCTTTAAGACTTGCCTGCAGAATATTTATTTCATCAATTTCATTATGCTGAATAACAGAGACTGAATATGCCAGAGCCTTATTGATTATAAGTGAATAATATTTGTCTCGTTCATCTTCTTTTAATTTTTTTGAATCATTCACACCTTCAATAAACTCGACGGGAGAAAATATTACTGAAGCTGCAACAACAGGACCGGCAAGCGGACCTCTTCCTGCTTCATCAACGCCTGCAATTAATTTTATGCCGTTGATTCTGAAACTGTCATCAAATTTTTTCATTTGCCGAAGTAGATTGCTATTAATCCAAATACCATAGATGCTTTTAACATACTGCTTGCCTGCTTCAGATTATCCTGAGAATCATTCTCGTAGATCTTTTTCAATACATAAATAAGCATCAGGTTTACTGTTAACAAAACAATTAACAAAAATTCTATAGTGTATATTTCCGAAAAGTACGGATAAACAGTAAACAGAATTAATATTAATGTAATTAATGTGATTAAATGTTTGGTGCTTTTTATTCCATACTTTGAAGGAAACGTTATTATACCGTTCATACTGTCACCATTCATATCTTCAATATCCTTAACTAATTCACGGATAAAGTTAACGAGAAATGCAAAGATGGCAGGAATAAACGCAGAGTTAATATTTCCGACAACAAATCCGCCGTAGATAAACGCAAGTGCGGTCAGAAATGAAACGGCTGCATTTCCCGCAATGGGAATTCGTTTTAATTTATATGAGTATATGAATAAAAGATTATCAGCAAACAACACTATCACAAAAGCAAAAATATTAATGAAAGCTGCAGAGATTAATGATATAGCTACGAGCAGAAGATAGTAAAATGATGCTACTCTTATCGGTATTTTTCCCGAAGGTATAGGGCGCTGCGGGCGGTTTATCTTATCTATTGCCGCATCAAAATAGTCATTTATAACATTGCCGGAGGCTGCACTTAATGCTGCTGACATTGCTGCCAGAAGAACGATTGTCCGGTTAAAATTATCTTCAGAGCATATAATCGCGGCGAGTAAAACTGTTACAAATGTAATGAATAAATTTACAGGTCTTATTATTTCAAAATATGCCGTAATGTTTTTCATTTATTGGATTTGATTGTTCATCCGCAAGATAAACAAAATTTAAGTGGTTATTTAGAATTCATTTATTATTCCGAAATGAATTTTTCCTTCAGAAAAGGAATCACCTTTTGCTAATGCGAAACTGACAGACAATACGCCAATGCCGGTTTCAATGTTAAGTCCAAGTCCGTAACCCAAATTAAACCCTTCCTGTTTTTCAATTTGATTTTCAGGCTCTTCTTTTCTCAGATAGTACCCGGTATCAAAAAAAACAAATGCAAATGTTCGTTGAGTAAGTAACAGACGGTATTCAAGATTTGACCAGAAAACACGCGACCCGAAGAACTGACTTTCTCTGTAACCTCGCAGTGAGTTTGTACCGCCAAGCCTGAACAGATCACTTTGTTCAAATGAATTACCGCGCATTTCTCTTCCGTGCAAACCCAATGCTGCTACCTGTCTTGTAAACAACTGGTAGTACAAGTTTACATCAACCTGCAGACGTTGGATATTAATTTTTCGGTCAACAGAGGGAGTTAAATATTTTTCCGGGCCATTAATTTTTTTTTGACTGAAAGAATAAAGATTACTGAATAGTATTCCTTCTGTAGGTGCATAAGGATCATCCCTTGTGTCAATCTTAAGAGTGATTCCTGTTGTTAATGCGGATGAATTATAAACACTAAATACAGAATTTTCATTTTCAGTAGGAATTACATTTTCCGAGGCGGCAAACAGAGATGCGCTTATATCTTCAGTGGCAAGGTATTCAATGCCGCCTTCAAATTTTCTCTGCACATACGTTGTATCCTGTTTACGCTGAAACATACCTCCGTTTAAATTGAAAGGATAACCGAGAAACCATGGTTCAAGATATTTTAATTCCAGTTCCTGTGAGTACCTGTCATACTGCTGCCAGCGTATCGCGGCAGCTCTTCCGGTTCCAAATAAATTCCTAAGACTTACATTAACAAGACCGGTGAGGTATCCTTTTTCATTAGCGTCTTTACCGGGAATGTAACCGATAATTCCATCAAAATTATTTGTCTGTTTTTCTTTTACATTAACGAGAAGCACTCCATTGTTTTCTTTATCAAGAAAGTATTGCGGGGTTGGAACGGGTTCAAAAAATCTTAACCGGTTCAATCTTTTGGGAAGTTCCTCAATTCTTTGCTGTGAATATACTTCACCATTATTAATACGGAGTTCTCTTGTTATGACATAATCCTGTGTTGCAGTGTTTCCGCTAACTTCAATTCGGTTTATTCGGCTTGCATTACCTTTAATAATTTTAAGGTTTAGATCGCAATAGTTTTGATTATTTAATGAATCATACCCGGCAACAAATGAATGAATAAGAATACGGACAAACGGGTAGCCGTTATTCTCATAAAATGATAATGAACTTGTAATGACTTCTTCCAGTGCGAATTTATCAAATACCTGACCTTGCAAAAAAGAATAACCCGTTATAACCGAAGCCGAATCCAGACTATCAGCATCAGAAAATTCAAGCAGCCTTATAAATGTTGGGTCGCCTTCATTGAAATTTATATTTACTTTAATTAGGGTGGAGTCGGGGTTTAATTCGTATTTGTCATCTTCAAAAACAGGGTTGAAATATCCTCTGTCATTTAATGATAGCGCAATATTTTTTTTTGCAGAATCAATTAAGGCATCATTAAAAACAGTTCCTGTCCTAAGTTTACTCCAGTTTATAATTTCCTGCGATGAGAATACTTTATTACCTGTTACTGATATTGATTCTATACTTTGAGTGAATGCAGTTGTTACTGCAAAGAGTGAAAAGATTATATAATTCCTAACGGGGTGTATCATCAATTATTTTAATTTTTTTACCAACCGGAGAAAGTTGAAATTTATTAATGATAACTTCGGCCTCTTCCTTCTTTAAATTACAAACATCAAATCTCGTTGAGTTCAATGCACCAAGAGCCGAAGCAAATAATAAAGTCTCGACAAAAGTATTACTGTAGTGCCAGCCGTAAATTATACCTGCTACAAATGCATCTCCGCTGCCTGTCGAATCAACTGATACTAAAGTAGGATTTTCAACCTTGTAATGAAATTCAAAATTTGATGCATAAGTATTTTTCGCTCCGTCTGTTATAAACGCCTGTTTTATTCCTTTAGAATAAAGCCTATCAAGAAAATGAATTTTTGCTTCTTCAGAATCTATATCTTCATTTAATGAAGATTTAATTTCATCAGCATTATTATGAATAATTGTTGGCGAACAATTTATACAATGTTCCAGGTGATCACCGTATGTATCTAATACAGAGATTTTATCTGATTTGTTTGCGGCTTCAATCCCGGCAGGAAAAATTTTATCTGCTTCCCGGCATGGTGAACTTCCCGAGAATACAACCATTTCACAATTAACAATTGCTTTTTCAAGTTTCTGAATAAACTCATCCGCTTCCGAATCAGTAATGGAATTGTTGTTACCGAAATAACTTGTAACGGATTGTTTCTGTAAATCCGTTACAACTACACTTGTTCTCGTGTTGTCGCTTATTCTTGTGTGTATGAAATTAATTTTTTCGTTATGAAGTAATTCGTCGAGATGTTTGCCATTTCTTCCACCAAGAAATGTGACTGACATATTTTTTATGCCGAGATGGTTTAACTGCCTGCTTACATTTATCCCTTTACCGCCAGCCAGGTAAACCTCAGCAGGATTACGGTGTGTTTGACCAGGTTTAATTTCAGAATATGTTAGCCGGTGTTCAAGCAGCGGATTAATAGTGACGACAAGTATCATTGTAAATACAGTTAATTTTATGTGAAGAAAATTTTACCGGTATCGATATAAATCCCCATGCAGCGGAGTTATAAGCCGGTAATCTCCAAAACCCGTTTCGTCCACAAATACAAAACTTTTATTCAGGTCGTAATATTCCCACACTTCATACGGCTTGGAATCATAGTCAAACGGATGCCTGTCAACATTACTCGGCGGACCTAAAATAATAAACACCATGCCGCGATCGGTTTTCCAGCCCTCAGAATAATGTGAGAACTTTTCATTCGCGTAAGAAATCCTGCGATAATATTCATTGAATATTTCATTGTTCTCTGTATTGGGCGAAGGATCTTTTGTTTTCCAGAACGAAAGATATCTTTTTATTTTTTCCTCCTGGTCATTCGCATCTTCTATTTCAGATAATTCTGATGGCGTTGCAATATAAATTAACTGCGCAACTGCTTTATCCATATCCGAAATATTTTCAGGAACTCCAATCCATCGAGACATAAATGGTTTATAAATATTTGAAACAGTTTCTCCGCCGGCATTTTTTAGATTTACATTTACACTGTATGAACCAAGGTTCAGTTTTACATCATTAAAAGTATACGTTATTTGTGTTTTTCCAGTATCAATATTTTTTTCATCTTTGAAAGAATATAATACTTTATTATCAGGGTCGAGTATGTTGTACTCCAGGCCAATTTTTTGGTTTCTCGTTGAATAAATTTCGAAGTAAAGCGGAAGCCCATCTCTCTGTGCTAAAACATTTTTAGTTACATTGGGTAAAATTTTTGTTAGTCCGGTTGTTGAATCACGCCGTGAGATAATCATCAGGTCACTCATTGAAAGAGGTTTTGAAAGTTCATTTACAACAAACTTATTTTCAACAGTGAATTCTTGTTTTGAATCCTTATCCTCTAATGCACTTCTGATTAAATAATTGCCGGGCTGCAGATTAAACGATCTAAGACTTATGTTAAAATTCAATGTAGTTTGTGTCTGCTCGAAATCTTTCACTTCAAGTTTTTCAGTCCAGCTTTTTTCACTGATCAGTTTTTCTTTGTTCTCATCAAAAACAGAAATTGTAATTGAATATGAAGCACTGAAACCATTTGCTGATTTAACAAACTGAACTTCGGTATAAGGAACCTGAACGAAAACATCCACACGTGTCATACCATTTTGATCTGATTTAAAATTGAGAAAGTCCAGGTAGTAATGAGTACGTGTTACATTAGAATTCTGTCTTTGATTTTTTTCGAATTGAGGGAACGCAGAAACAGATATTAAAATCGATAATGTCAGCAATAACTTTGAGAACATCTTAGTCACTCCTCTTTGAAATTATATTTGCGAACAGGTCATACTCATTATAATCGTACACTTCTGCTGAAATAATTTTACCTTCATATTCAGTTCTGTTATTATGTGGAATAAGAACTTCACCATCAACCTCAGGGGCATCTCTGTAAGATCGTCCTATAAAATATTCTCCTTCGGTGCTTTCAATTAATACGTCAAGTTTTTTGCCGACAAAGCCGCTGTTTTTTTCGAGTGAAATTTCTTTCTGAATTTCCATTAATATTTCTTTACGCTGATTTTTTATTTCTTCAGGAACAGGATCACCAAGAATAAAACTTGATGTATCTTCTTCGGGTGAATATGTAAATGTTCCGGCACGGTCAAATTTTATTTCCTTAACAAAATCACAAAGTTCATTAAACTCTTTCTCTGTTTCATTGGGATAACCGACAATGAATGTTGTCCTTAAAGTAATATCAGGAATTCTTTCGCGCAAACGATAAATTAATTCCCGGGTTCTTTTTGCGGTAACGCCTCTTCTCATAGACCGCAACACATCATCAGAAATATGTTGAAGCGGAATATCAACATAGTTACATATTTTTGAATTTGAACCTATTTCATCAATTAATTTATCAGGGAAGTGTGAAGGATATGCATACATTAATCTTATCCATTCTATCCCATCAATCCTGCTCAGGTTGTTAAGAAGCTCAGCAGTTTTTATTTCTCCATAAAGATCAGTGCCATAATCAGTTGTATCCTGTGCAATGATGACAAGTTCTTTGGTGTTGTTCGAAGCAAGGAATTCTGCTTCGCGTATTAATTCTTCAATAGGTTTGGATTTGTGTTTACCTCTCATTATAGGTATTGCACAGAATGAACAGGGTCTGTCGCAGCCTTCTGAAATTTTAAGATAAGCTGTATGTGACGGGGTTGTGAGTATTCTTTCCCCAAGCAGTTCGTATTTAAGTTCGCCGCCAAGTTCATTAACAATGCCCTCATATTTTTCAGTTCCGAAGTACGCATCAACTTCTGGAATTTCTTTAATAAGGTCGTCCATATATCTTTCAGACAAACAACCGGCAACAATCACTTTTCCAATCTTACCTTGTTTCTTTAATTCAACTGCATTCAGGATTGTGTTTACTGACTCTTCTTTTGCCGCTTCTATAAAACCGCAGGTGTTGATTATAATTGTATCCGCACGTTCAGGCTGTTCAACAAGACGGATGTTGTTCAATTGTATCTGTTTCATCAAGCGTTCTGAATCAACTGTATTTTTCGAACATCCGAGTGTGATCACACTTACTTTTTCATTTTTCTTCATATACACTTATCAATTCTTTTTCATCTTATCTTACAAAATTTTTCATATAAAGCAGTATTACCGGTGCCGAAAACAATACTGAATCGAAACGATCAAAAATTCCGCCATGACCGGGAATAAGATTGGATGAATCTTTAACTCCGGCATCACGTTTAAATAGAGATTCTACCAAATCTCCTATCTGTCCAACAGTTCCGACAATTATTCCAATAACTATAACATCAGTCCAGCTTAAAAAATTCAAAACTATTATTTTTGAAAGTATCATAGTTAGTACTGCAAATACGAGTCCAAATGCTGCGCCTTCCCAGCTTTTATTCGGGCTGACTCTGGGAAATAATTTATGTTTGCCTAAAGCAGTGCCTCCAAAGAATGCCGCTGAATCACATATCCATATTGTTGCAAGAACCGAAATGAGTACGAATCCTCCTCTGAAATAAAGTTCTCCGATCGGAGGATAAAATTCACGGATATTAATCAGTGCACCCGAAAGTAATTCTATATAAAAAATTCCCAGCAATGTTGAACCCATATTTAATATAGCTGAACCCTTATCCCTGAATAGTTCAATAACTGACAATACTATTATAAGTGAAAGATAGACTGAATAATCATCCACAAAAGGTTTGAAGGTATCGGCAAGTAGCAAAATAACCGTTAACAGCCCTAACGGAATGTTAGGACTAATATTTTTCTTCTTCATCATCAACGCAAACTCGATAAATGCAATTGAAGCAATTGCAAGAACAAGTCCGAAGAAATAGTACCTGCCGAGATATGTTGCGCCGATTATTACCGGGATAGAAAGTATGGAGACTATAACACGTTTGGTTGTGTTTGAGCTCATCACTCTTCACCCTCTTCGAGTCCGGTATTTGTTCCCATCTGATCAATGTAACTTAGCGCGTCTGTTTCAAATTCTTTTCTAACCAATAATTTTATAAGAGTAAAATCTCCCGGTGCAGGAAAATTTCTGTCTTTATGTGAAAGTACTGTAACCGGTATCCCTGAACTTTCAAGATTGTCTTTGATCATTTCTATTTCATACTCATCATTGGCTGTATAAACAACAACCCAATCTTCTTCATTGTATTCAGATGTATCCTCTACGGGCAATTCTCCGACTAACACCTGGTTGCAATCAGGGCAAACTTCAACCCCTTCATTATATTCGCTTTTACAATTCGGACAGAAAGGCATATTACCTCCTAATCATTTTTTTTATAATACCTAACAATGTAAACCATCAGGAAACTGAACATTGCAAGCATAACGAAAAAAAACACAACTGTCGAATACAAATCAATTTCCTGTTCACCTGCTGATTTGATAAGTTCCTCACTTCCTAAAGTATAGTATAACATAACAGCGGTAAAATTATTAAGAAAGTGAAGAATAACGGGAATTAAAATTGAGTTGCTTAAATATGCTGCAAATCCAAAATAAGCACCAAGTAAAATCAAGGGGATCATTCCATAAGGATTGAAATGATAAAGACCAAAAAATACTGAGGTAATCACAATCGCCCAGAGTGGTTTAAGTTTAAACTCAAAACTTTTTTGAACATACCCTCTGAACATCACTTCTTCACAGACAGCGGGAACTACAGCGATTACGATTATGACAAAGACAGCTTCAATAGCAGAATTTGCATTTAAAAGATTGCCATAAGTTTTTTCAACAAGTTCATTCAAACTGTCAAAAGCTGATTTAATTGAATTTACAAATTCGTATTCAGCGGCAAGTTTGAAGAAAAAATAATTCTGTATCGCAATGTATGACTGAAGCAGCGGTGTTAAAATAATTATTCCAAACACAAATAACAGAATACCTTTCAAGTCCGCTGATTTGAATCTTATAATTGTTCCAACATCTTCATAAAACCACTTTGCAAAAATTAATGCAGGCAGCAGAATAAAAAGTATCTGCCCGGCCGATGTCATCAGTCTTACACCGTCAACCGGGGCTTCATCAATGTTCAAACCAAAGATCAATAAAGTAAGAGTACCACCAACAAACTGGTATAGAATGAAAGCTCCGATCAATCCCACAAAAGCAGCACCTATAGGATTTATTCCCGGAATCCACTCGGGCAGATTGTTTTTATTACCTGGATCTGAATCTTTTTGTTCATCATTTCCCTGATCGGGAATAAAGTCTGTCATAAATTTTTTACTTATAGAGTTTTAAAATCTTTTTTGCAAAGCAAACAAAAAAAGAAGAAGCAAAAGCTTCTTCTCTAAAACAAAACTGTTTTTATCAATTATCTTTTTGAAGTTAATTTTCCGGCAAGACCTTCATAGTTCGTAAGTTCAGCATCAATTGAACCTATCACGACCTTGGTTTTCACTTTTACAGGAACTCTTAAATCGTCATCTGTCAGCCATACAATTATGTTACCTTCACTTTTAAATAAACCGCCTTCCTGAACTAGCGGTTCAACTATGATGCATGCAAATTTTCCTGCAGAAACTTCAATCGTTTCTTTGCCATGATATTTAACATCAAGATCGTAAACTTTGTCTTTATAAAAATTTTTCAGGTGAACCCTGTCGTTTACTTTTAAACTTGAGTAATCAAAAGTTCTTGCAAGATAAAAAGCAGAGAGAATATCATTTACATACTTAGGTATTTCATATTCACCTTCAGTTGTTTTTGCTTTACCCTTTCGCTGATCGAAGAACGCAGAGAAATCACGGCTGTAACCCCCTTCGCGAATATGCTGTTCAAATCTCCACGGAAAAAGTCCTTCAACATCCAGGTAGGTTTCATAACGGTCACGCACTTTGTAAATCCAATCAAAGCTGGGTACTGTATTTACTTCAAATGTAACATGGTAGGCATTTCTGCCGGAAATTTTTTTGATCTTAGGTATTTGCATTACAGCGATACCTGCAGTTACAAATCCATATTTTACATCAAATGTAAGTTTTTCACCTTCCTTGAATGCATTGTTTTCAACCTTTCTGAATTCGCCTGTTTGCGCGGTTAATATCGTTGAGAACAATATTATAGAAATCAATATTTGAGTAATGTATAACATTATTAATCTCCATTCTTTTCAACTAAATTAAGAATTTTTTGTGCACTAACAATAACATCGTTTGTGTTTATGGTATTCATACAATCCAATTGCCCGCACTGTTCCCGGGTACATTTGTTACAATCAATTTGCGGACTAAATACAATACTTTTGTCTGAATAAGGTCCCCATCTGTTAGCTGAGCAAGCCGGTATTTTCGGATAAAATCCTATTGCCGGAATATTTAACGCCGCTGCAATATGTATAGTACCGGTTGAATTTGCAATGAACAATTTTGCCCTTGATGTAAGCGCAATCATTTGGGAGAGAGTTAATTTTCCCGCAAGATTTTTTACATTGTCGTTTAACACAAGCTGACTGCAAATAAATTTTTCTTTTTCAAGTCCTGTTACCAGAATTTTAACAGAAAACTTTTCAGTAAGATTTTTTACAATCTCTACATATTTATTTACAGGCAAGTCGATTGAACTACCACCGCTGCCAGGGTGAATTATAATTAGTGGTTCTTCGGACGAAATATATTGCTCTTTCAACAAGTTATTAATAAACCTGTCTGCCTCATCAGCGGGATTCAAATCAAACTTAACATTTTTGTTTGTGACATTTATATCAATACCGATATTCTTAAGCATTCCAACATTGTATTCAAGTTCATGCTTTTTAGCATCTTTTCTGTGCTCATACACTTTCGAATTAAATAACATTGAATACCATCTGTAACCCGTACCAATCCTCAGCGGAATTTTACTCAGAAAAATCATCAGAGAAGTTTTAAAAGTCGGATATACAGTGATCGCCGAATCAAAACCGTTTTCTTTGATCATTGTTATGTTGGATTTTAAGTCCACATCACCATCAATTTCTTTAAGCGTTAAGACATCATCTATAAATGGATGATGTTTTACAAGTTCGAAAGTATATTCACGAACAAGGAATGTTACTTTGCAGCCGGGAAGATGTTCTTTAATGATCCTTGCAATTGGGAGTGAAAGGATGACATCACCAATCCGGTCTGTCCTGACCACTAAAATATTTTTCAGGTTACCTTTGCTTTGAGACATAAGGGTTT
Source organism: Bacteroidota bacterium (assembly GCA_023453665.1). Lineage (GTDB taxonomy): Bacteria > Bacteroidota > Ignavibacteria > Ignavibacteriales > Ignavibacteriaceae. The sequence goes on from JAEXTA010000167.1 coordinate 15,740, forward strand.
TCTTTTATATAAAATCTCCATGGCAGATCGACTGACTTTGTAATTCCAATTCTTTTTGTTTCAATAATATTCCTGCTGTTTATTTTCCTGTTATTCAGTAAATAAATTTTGTCACTTAAAAGATCGGTTCCGTTATTGGTTTTATCTATGCTGAATGCTTTACAAAATTTTCCGGGACCATTTGTGAGGTTAAATTTTTCTTTATCATTTAGAGTGTTTTTTGAAAAACGATTCTTTGCAAGAATATTAAAATGATTAAGTGGTTCCACAGCTCTTATCAAAACAGCCTTCCCTTCACCTTGTTTACCTGTAACAATATTAGCACAATAATGAGCTCCATATGTAAAATAAACATACAGGCATCCGCCTTCCTGGAACATTACTTTCGTACGTTCGGTTATGCCTTTAAATGAATGAGCAGCTTCATCAACACTGCCGTCGTAGGCTTCAACTTCAACAATCCTTCCCGCAAGTAAATGATTCCGCAGTTTCCTGACAATAATTTTTCCTAAAAGGTTTTTAGCTGTTTGCAGAAGTTCACCGTTATAAAATTTTTTGGAAAGTTTTTGATTGTTGTCAGAAAAATCCATCGGCAGGAAAAATAATTGAGAGAAAAATATTATTGCTGATCAGATGATATTTCATCAATCTTTTTTTGATAGTAATCAATCTTCTCCGGATTACGGATCATTAACCTGTTATAAACATCTATCGCTTCTTTTATTTCACCCTGTGCAAGATAAATTTTTGCAAGTGTTTCTGATATTATCAGATTATCCTGCTGCAAAGAATTTGTGTTAACATCCTTGGGGGTGATTTTGTTTTCATTCGATGTTATTTCATTTATAGTATCAAGGAGTGACTGATCAAATTTTTTATTTGATTCGTTACTTCCGTGAAGAATTTCGGTACCGTTCAGGTTTTCATTAAGAAAAACTTTTCTTGATGCTGACTGAAAAACTGATCTTTGTGATTTGAAAATCTCGAATTCATTCAGGTAAAATTCCTGTGTTTTTTCGGATCCTAAAATTGATGAAGCAGTTTTGATGTGTAATGCCGCCTGTGTGTAGTTACCTGTCCTGGCATAAACTTTACCAAGTAAAATGTGAGCAACAGGATGATTAGGATATTTTTTCAATCCCTCCTGAATTATGTTTTGTGCTCTATCAAGATTGTTATTCTGAATTTCATATTCAGCAAACCTTGTAAACAAAGGACTGCTCCGGTCTGATTCATAAACTAAACAAACTTTTTCTTTAATTGAATCAGCCGGAGATTTAACCATTATAACCCTTTAGTTCTTTGAATATGCGTGCTTGATTGATGTAAGCGACACAAATGAAAATCCAAGGAAAAATAGTATCTGGAAAGGCAGTGAAGCTATCTCAAGAAAATAAATTGATGAAGCAACACCAATGAGACAGTAAACAGCCATTATCAATTCAACAATAACCGACATACCTATTTTTCTTTTAGCTGTATATTTTTTACCAACCCAGGAATCTTTTCCATCAACCACTTTAAATTTCGGAGTGCGGACAAATTCACTTTTACGGCTAAGTAAACCTTCAATTACTGCACGTGAGTTATTAACTGCAAAACCCATACTGCCAGCCATGAATAACGGGAACAAAACTATCTTCTTTCTCCAGTCGGTTCTTATATCTTTTTGTGAATAAAGATAAAACATAAATGAACTTACAAACGCAAGAACGAACAATGACATAACAGCAAAATAAAGTTCATGCGAACCGCTGTTCTTTACAAAGATCAACGGAACATTAAGTATTGCTGCAAGAAGTATAAACGGAAATACAAGATTATTTGTAAGATGAAAAGTTGCCTGTAGTTTTATTCTTAACGGTACTTTTGATTTCCAGACCAAAGGAAGAATTTTTTTAGATGTTTCAATTGCACCTTTTGTCCACCTGAACTGTTGTGACTTTAATGCGTTTATTTCAGAAGGAAGTTCCGCAGGCGAAGTAAAATCTTTTAAGAAAACAAATCTCCATCCGTTAAGCTGTGCGCGGTAACTAAGATCAAGATCTTCTGTTAATGTATCAGCGTGCCAGTTGCCTGCATCTTCAATACATGATTTTCTCCACACTCCGCCGGTTCCGTTAAAGTTTATAAAGAAACCTGCCTTGTTACGAACAGTCTGTTCAATTACAAAATGTCCGTCAAGAGCAAGCGCCTGTGCCTTAGTCAGTATTGAATAATCACCGTTGAGATGTTCCCATCTTGTCTGAACCATACCGACTTTATCATCAGTAAAAAATGATAAAGTCTTTTTAAGAAAATCTTTGTGAGGAATAAAGTCCGCATCGAAAATTGCTACGAACTCACCTTTAGCAGTTTTAAGTCCTTCTTTTAAAGCACCTGCTTTAAAACCTTCCCTGCTTTCTCTTCTTATATGTTTTATATCGTATCCAAGTTTCAGTTTTTCAGCTACGGCTTTGGCTGTAATTTCAACCGTTTCATCTGTTGAATCATCAAGAACCTGGATTTCCAGTTTATCTTTGGGGTAATCAATTTCGCAGACAGTATTTATCAATCTCTCAACAACATACAATTCGTTGTAAAGCGGGAGCTGTATTGTAACCGTTGCATCGTTTGTGAACTCTTTATTTTGAGTGTGTTTTACTCCACGGTATTTTCTGTGATAAAACAGCATAATAAAACCATGGCAGCCGAACACAAAAAGTATAAACAACGAAACGAAGTAACCAATCAGTACTATATCATCCATATAAAGACTTAGCCTTTAAATGTTATAAAAATTTTTACCATCCCGAGACGGTATCTAAAAGAATATCTTCCGTAATCTTGTCAATCGCTTCTTCAATTGCACCTCTTCTGAGTGATACATCTCCCTGGTAATCGCCGGTGTTTGAAAAGCTTTTATCAAAAACCGTTTTTCGTTTTACAAGATCTTTAAAAGATGCCTGAATAGTTATTGTAACTCTTCTTGTACTTACTGATTCACCCGCCGAAACAATTGCTGGTGCGTCACTCAGAGATGTAATAACACATTCAAGTACCGAGTTTGCCGTTGTTCTTTCAGATACCTGTAATGTGTTATCTGAAATAAACTTTGTTACAAGCTGATCGGTCAGTAATTCTCTCAATCCTGGTTCACCTGAACCGCTTCTGTCATCGGCGATTGGAATAGCAATCGTTTCAAGATGCGGAGGAACTGCAGCTCCGGTAAAGGAGTACGAAAAACACGCTTCAAAATTAACTATGGCGGCAGTGATAAACAAGCTTATAAACAGAAGCTTAAGTTTATTAAAAAGTCCGTTTTTAGCCTGTTTTTGCTGTAAATGATTGTTAGCAGAGATGTATCTCATCTTAAATTGTACTCCTTGATTTTTCTGTACAAAGTCCGCTCACTTATGCTCAGTAAACGGGCTGCATCCCTTTTGTTGCCGCGGGTAGTTTCGAGTGCATTGATGATCGCGTCTTTTTCCATATCGTGCAACGCTCGCACATCATTAGAGCCATTATTTGTTGCGTTGTTATTAAAGACTTCATTCTGTTTGCTTATGATAAGATCTTTTAATTCCACAAGGTCCTTTTTTATTTCGAATAAAGCTCTGTAAAATAATTCCCTGTCAAGATCTTCGGAAGATTTATTAAGAAAAACCGGAAGATTCCTGTTTACTTCTTTCGGTTCCATTTCAAAAAGTATTGCACCGAATGATGACGGCTCAAGTACTCCGCTTCTGTTTAACGCAACGGCTGTTTCAACCGTATTTTTAAGTTCGCGGATATTTCCGGGCCAGTTATATTCCGTAAGTACAGAAAGTGCTTCTTCTGAAATTTGCGGTACATTTATTTTGTTATGCTGAGCATAAGCTGTTATAAAATTTTTAGCAAGAATTTCAATTTCAGGTTTTCGTTTTCGTAACGGAGGAATCGTTAGTGATACTGCTTTTAACCTGAAGTACAGATCTTCACGAAATCTTTTTGCATCAACTTCACGCTGAAGATCTTTATTTGTTGCAGCAATAATTCTTACATCAACTTTAGTTACAGTTTCTGCGCCAAGTCTCAGGAATTCTTTTGTCTCAAGTACTCTGAGTAATTTTACCTGAGTTGTTAAAGGCATTTCAGCAATTTCATCAAGGAATAAAGTTCCGCCGTCGGCTATTTCAAAATAACCTTTGCGGCTTTCCACTGCGCCGGTGAACGATCCTTTTTTATGTCCGAATAATTCACTTTCAAGAATACCTTCCGGTATAGCGCCGCAGTTTACGCTAACAAGCTGTTTGTCAGAACGGTTACTGTAGCCGTGTATCGCCCTTGCAAAAACTTCTTTACCTACACCGCTTTCACCTGTTATTAATACAGATATATCCGACTTTGCAACCTGCATTACAACATCGATGAGGTCGTTTATCTCCTTGGTCTTGCCGATTATTCCAAATTTATTTTTGAACTGTTCTATCGTCATTTTTATAATTAAAGAATAGAAAATTGATGTGCCAAATATACCATCTTTTAAGAGTTTAATAAATACGGAATTTGGGTGACTACGGATTATCTTTGCAGGATGGGAGAAAGAGTAAGAGAAAGAAAATTAAGATTCACTAACTAATTTATGTCACACATCGTTGAAAGATGACATCTTTATACTTCTAGAAGAAAATCGAATAAAATTATAATTTAATAAATAGGATGAATCTTCTTCTTAAAAAGATGTCATCTTTTTACTACTCTCTTTTGCGTCTGTTCAGTTACTAAACTTTTTCCCTCTGCGGTTCTTTGCGAAATAAAAAGTGGTTTGAATTCTTCTTTGCGATCTCTGCGGTTAAAAAAAAGGCAGTAATCATAAACTTTTTGCTGAGAACACAAAGTCATTTGATTTAGTTTGTTCTTTTACCGATTGTAATTATAGCCCTTGAATTACTCTGACCGCTTGATACTATCATATTGTTTTTAATACTCACACCATAATAGTTACCTCCAGTTAATGCTGTCTGATCAAAATAACTCTTCCAATCATAACCATTAAAATGTACTATTTCTCCCACACCGCCTACCGCGCAGATATCATTAATATCATCACCCCGCAATTTATTAATTGAGTAACTCGTTATATCGAAAATATTATTTGACCACACATTCTGACTAAGATTATTTTTTTCATAAATACCACTTCCTGCAACAAAATATTTTTGAGCTGACTTAAACCAAATGGTGCGTAATGGCCAATTAGCTCCTGAAGGGATTAAAGTACTGATACCGCTACTTTCAATTTTTAATATCACCCTTTCTAATTCACCGCCTTGTAAAATATTTCCCCCTGCTGCCAATATCTCCCATTCCCCTGTCTTGTTATTATAATCTCCCCAAATATCATTTATATTCAATGTTGTTCCGCTTTCTATCCTTCGCCACTGACTACCGTTGTAGTGAGCTATGTTGCCGCCGTTACCTACTGCATATAAATCAGTACTGCTACTCCCCCACATTTTATTAATTCTCCATGCAACGCCATTCGGTTCTTTTGGAAAACCATTATTGTGAACAGAATAATTTGCCCCATCCCATTTAATAACTCCTTCAAACCAAACTTCTGTCTCTGAAAAGGCATATACCGTGTGACAAGCCCAGCCTCCTTGATTTCCAATCATCTTTAAATGCCACTCATGTCCATCCCAATGTACTGCATTGTAAGTAGTATAACCGTTTGCGCTTGTATCTGCAATCATAATTTCGCCCACAGCCCAAATGTCCTTTTCATTTATTATAGCAACATCAAATAGAACACTGCTGCCAATAGTTCCAAACTCAAATTTTTCAAAAGTAAAGTTGTGGCTTGTAGTGTCCATTGTGGTAACGCTTAGTTGGTTGCTGGATACAGGATTCTGGATACTGGTTAGCTGCAAATTGTATGTTTGGTTTGGGAGAAGTGAATCGATGTAAAGCAGTGTGTCTGTTGTTTCCAGGTTTATTGTTTTAATGGAGTTATCATCTTTTAATAAATTCAGTGATGTTGGGAGTTGGAGATTGGTGGTCGATAATGTCAACCACGCTTCTGTGCAAGAAACATCATCAAGTGCAAGTCTTAGTATTGCATCCGGTTTTGGAGGTATTGATTCATCTTTACAGGATGGGAGAAAGAGTAAGAGAAAGAATAAGATTAAGATGTTTTTGTTTTTCATGGTGCCCAATATTTATTTTTTCTTACTTCAACATAAAAGGTTTTTCTGAAACTATAAATTGATAAAACAATCATTCACTCAAACTAAATCTCCGTCACCATCCCATCAAAAGACAAAACAATCTTGGACTTTAAATTTACCGGAAGCTGCTTCAGCATAAGCCGTAATTCATCTTCAACTTCATCACCGATATGAGTAAGAAACACTTTTGTTATTTCCCTCTTCTCTATGAATGAAATCAAATCAGGAATACTAATATGTGTTGTTTCAGTTATTAAGCAATCATAATCCAGATCATCAAAAAGTGAAAGATCATCAGCGCTGCCGACATCCCCGGTATAATAAAGTGAAGTTGAGTTTGATGTAAACAAAAATCCCGATGACTCAAAACTTAATTCATTCTGCTGATCAGAGCTTTTGTACTTATGTAAATGTGTATTGGGTTTTGAGATACAATTTATCTTTTCACAAATGTTAAACGGTTGTGTGTGATTAAACCCGTGGAAAGTAATTTCATATCCCATTCTTTCATTAAAGATATAAGACTGCCTTAAAAATCTTTTAAGAAATTCTTCAAGTGAAGTATGAACAAAAATTTTCAACTCACTCTTTCTCCCGTTCATTTTCATCTGGCTGAGAAGCAGCGGCAGACCCGAATAATGATCAGGATGCAGATGAGATATTACTATCGAATCTATCGAAAGAAAATCAACATCCTGCAAAAGCAGCGCGCGTGAAATTCCGTCGCCGCAATCGACTAAAATATGATTTTTCTTTTCCGAGATGATAAATGATGAGTGTGCCCTTAGTAAAGAAGTTTTACCCGAACCTGTTCCGATAAATTGAATTTTCAAGTTGGTACTTTTTTTAATTGATGCTTGTTACAATGGCATTTATTTTAAATTCTGAATTGATGACCTGCATTGTGCTTCGTGCTTCTTCTTCATTTACAAACCTTCCGACGAACACAACATGAAATACACTTCCCCCGACTGTTTTATCCTTAACTTCGCTGTAGTAACCGGATTTTTCAAAATCTTTTTTTAACTGCATCGCGTTTGCTTCTGTGCTGAATGCGCCTGCTTGTAACGTATATAAATATTTTTTCGTGTCCTTAACTGGCGGAGTTTCTTTTGGTGTTTCCTTCACTTCACTTCTTGATAACTCATTCGTTTCATCCTGCTGAGGTATTGTCCTGTCTGCAATTTTTATGTAAGGAGATTCAGGATATTCATTCTTCAACCGCTTTAAATAATTTGCTGCGGTTTCATAAAGTCCAAGCGCGTAGTAATAAGAATAAACCCTGAACATAGCCGCATCAGCGTATTTACTGCGCGGGTACTTTGTAAGGATGGAATTGTATATCACAAGCGCATCCTGTCCGTTTTCCGTCAGCACACCTTCAAGAAAAAGTATTGAAGGACTGTCAGGATATTTTTTTTTCAACAAGGGCAATTCTTCAGAAGCGTTTTGTGTGTTGCCCGCTTCAATCTGTTTAAGATATGGTATGATGTCAACATCCTGCGCAAACGCCGGAACGAATAAAATAAAAATGAACAGTACCAATAATCTTTTCATTTTAAAACTTCTTTATAATTCACGCTGTTAATGATAACGGCTTACCCGGCATTTCGATCTTCTCAACATACTCGCCGAATAAAGTCGCGTGATTAACTTTGTTTATCCTGATCTTCACATAACTGCCTTCACCGATATTTTCCCTGACAGGAATTATCACCACTTTGTTTGTGTCGGTTCTTCCTGCAAAAAACTTATCGGACTTTCTGCTGAAATCTTCGATCAGGATTATTTCCTCAGTACCAATTGATGCCTGGTTTATCTCAAGCGCTATCTGCTGCTGAAGTTCAATTATCTCCGAGAGTCTTCCCGTCTTTACATTTTCAGGGACATCATCTTCCATCCTGAAAGCTTTCGTTCCTTCCCTCGGCGAATACTTGAACATATACGCACCGTCATATCGCACCTTCTTCATCACATCAAGAGTTTTCTGGTGATCTTCTTCAGTCTCGGTCGGGAAGCCTGAAATTATATCAGTCGAAAAACTTACACCGGGGATTATCTTCCTTGCCTTATCAATTATTTCAAGATAATGTTCAACAGTATACGTCCTGTTCATCAGGTCAAGAATCCTGTTTGAACCGCTCTGCACAGGCAGATGAATATAATTGCAGATGTTCGGGTACTCCGCAATTGTATATAAAAGTTTATCCGAAATATCCTGCGGATGCGATGTTGTAAATCTTATTCTTATCGAAGCATCAACCGAAGCGGAAGCGGCAAGCAGGTCGGCAAAATCATTTCCGTTATCGAGATATGAATTTACATTCTGTCCCAGCAAAGTTATTTCCTTAAACCCGCGCTGACTTAAAGTTTTAATCTCATCAACAACCGAACTTAATGAACGGCTTCTTTCCCTTCCCCTTGTAAAAGGAACAACACAAAAAGTGCAGAACTTATCACAGCCGCGCATAACCGAAATCCACGCAACAAGACCATCCTCGCGGTATGGAACTATATCATCATAAGTTTCTGTTTTGGAAAGACGGACACCAATTCCCTTTTCACCGTTGAACGCCACATCAATCAGCTCAGGCAAACGGCGGTATTCATCGGGACCGACAACAAGATCAACAATTTTTTTCTCTTCTATCAGGTCCTTGCGCAGCCTCTCCGCCATACAGCCGAGTATGCCTACAACCATTCCAGGTTTTGTGTCCTTTATCGTTTTAATATTGCCGAGCCTTCCGTAAATACGCTGTTCCGCGTTATCACGTATGCTGCACGTGTTCAGCAAAACAAGGTCTGCCTCCGAAATATTTTCAGTTACAGCGTAACCTTTGTTTTTAAGAATGCCAAGCACAACCTCAGTATCAGCAAGATTCATCTGGCAGCCGTACGTCTCTATATAAACATTATTCTTATTCATCAATTCCTATGGATTTTACGGGCGCAATATAAGATTAAATGGAGAGGCGTTCAATACAATGGGAGATGTATAATGCGATGAGAAAAAAGTATAATAATTTTGGGATTTATTAGGTTATCGTCAAATCAACTCAATCATCGTTTCATAAGAAAATGAATGTGGATTCTTCCTCCATTATTACTTCAGTGCTAGAATGTTCATAGTATAAATGCCGAATGGAAAGACAGCATTTGCTTAGTTGTCGCGTTATACATCGATTATTCCATCTTCTTGATAAATATTCCTTCGTTCTTTTTCATCATTAGCAGAATAATTAGAATCGATTATTTCACGTATATAAAATTGGTTCTCAATTTTAAGTTCACTCCACCTTCTTCTCCAAACATTAAACGATTCCCATGAATAACCAAAGAACAATCGTCTACTACAATATCTTAATGAGTATTTTATTATTTCATTAAATTCCTCTTCAAATGACGAACCTTTTATAAATAAAAGTGAACCAATAGTAATAATCCAATCAGCTAAATGAGCATATTGTGCCCAGGCACCATTTTCACGTGTAAAATCTTTTTTCTTATTTAATATTTTTATTAAGAGTTTTAGGAATTCTTGATTAGATTTATCTATACCTAAGGAAGCAGCTTGAATGAGGATAGTATTAAGAGCTACACTTAACTTTAAAAAGTCATCATCGTATTCGTATCCTTCGTATAATACCTTTCGCAAACTTGAAATGTTATCAATGATACTCTTTGCTCGACTATAACCCAAAGCAAGACTAATAACTATTTCGTCAATATCATAATTATCAATTACTTGAATTCCATAAGAATATGAATAAAACTTTGCATAAATATCTTCAACAGGATTTCTTGAAATATAGAATATGTCACTTGTACGATAAGATTCTTTTCTCTGAAATCTTACTTCACTTAAAATGGTGTTTAGATTAAAATCGCCTAAAGAATATCCAAGAATTGCAACGGTAGTCTCTTGAAGTAATGTAAAGAACTTTCTAGAAAAATAGTTTTGTCTGTTTTGAAATCTATAATAATCATTAAGTGTCAGAATTATTGAGTTTGGTTTAGATATACAACCATGAATATGATAAATGTTTACACAATTATTAATCCTAGAGATTGAACTATCTTCAATAAATACTCTACTCTTTTCTGGTAAAACATATTCAGAAAGAATGGTATCATAGTTAGTTGTAATAATATTTACATATGGATGTAGTTCAAAGAATGTTCTAAATGTCTCCATTTTCTTTGTGTCAATGGTCGTAGAATTGATTCTTGCTCTTATTATCTCACTAACACTTTCTTTAATATCTCTTCTATTTTTTAGATACTCCAATTCAAGTATTTGAGCACAGATCGCCAATTCAAATTTACTTCCCGTTATATTCCCATCGATGTCAGTATTAAATAATTGATTGCTCAATTTTTTTGTAGTATCAATTTCTTTAGCACAATCGACCAACAGTTCTAACCAACTAGGGGCCTTTCCATCAGTCATGTACTTACTAAACCCAGTCCCTAAAAAAAATGTAAATGATTGATTAACCAAGGCAACAGATAAGTCTGTAAAATCAGCCATACTTTTATCTCAATTGGGGTATAACGCTCTGTTATATTAAAACACAACGCCACAATTATTTTTATTTAAAAGATTTCATGTGTGTTTATTTTTCAAAACACTTTAATTAATAATTAAATTCTCAAATAAATCAATCGAATGAATTTGTCTCCCCATACTTAAAAATCCAGATAGCTATTTAAAATTGACGTATAAATCATTAAAGCATTCTATCCCAAAACATCAACTAAATTTTTTATAAACTCAATTGATTCTCTACAAATTAAAGATGCTCAGAGATCTCATCTTCAACAATCCTATTCAACAAGAGAGGAATTTCAGTAAAATCATCTACCCACAGAACATTGACACCAATTTTTCTGAACGATGTTACTTCAACCTCTTCAAAAAGATTTCTTAATATAAGTTGTTTATCATTTTTTGATTTCTTCAAAGAATTTTTTCTAGTGATAATGGCATAATTTTTTGTTTCAGGGAACTGACGATATGTCACATCAATTAATCTTCGAATATTTGGATCCTCCATTGATAAACCTATGAAAAGACCAGTATATCTACCTAGATGACTCATCTGAGTCATATTAGACCAACGATAAGGATCAGAATATTCAGCATGGTATTCGTCCTCGCTGAAAACAAAATTTCCTTTTGATTGTAATTTTTTCCCTGTCTTTCTAAAGTTAACGTAATCTGAAAACGAAATTAACCCGTGAACGTGATATGAAGGGAGGACTCCATCTGGGACATGATCAACACCAGATAATACTGTCTTACATTTAATCTTCTGTTTTTTTAAGTACTCTTCTAATAAGTCATCATAATTATAATTTATTATTGCTTGAACACCTTTTGCATCCCGTTCTGCCCTTGTCAATGCAGCAACAGCTTCAACTAAAGACGATTCACTCGATCTAAAAAGCGGAAGCTCTAAAGTCTTTTGAGTTTTAAAACTTAATCTAAATTTGCCTAATGATACGGTAGGATGAGACCGATAAAATCTACGATAAAAAACATTCCCTATTTCATTCGATAAATCAGCACCAAATTGATCCTTCAGTGACCTAGCAAGCATTAAAATTGGTTTCTCCGAAGGTTGATTTAGTATTGGTTCATCATTTAAACCATAAATTACATTCCATCTTTCGTCCTCATCCAACTTTCCTAAGGCATCAATCGCAGATTCAACTTTTTTTGACATCATTTTTACAGTCAGCGATCTTACCAATTCAACCCAATTGGGTAAACCGATAGATCTTGATAAACCGGCGCCTAAATATAAAACCAGACCTTTATTTCTATAAGCATTTTTCAACTCTTTAATGGAGGAATTTTCTATCAAAGTAGATTTATTAATAAATGCACTTCTGCGATGATCCGGGAACAAATTAAAAATTGATAATTTTTTTGATTCTTTTTTCTTTTTATTTGAAATTTTTGTAATCGTTTTTTTCATTTTCAATTCTCTCTAATAATAATTCATTTAACGTCCGAACTATTAAACATACTATAATCTCCACTAAGATTAGTTTGTGTTTAATTCACTTATTGTTGGCATGATATAAGACCTTTCAAGTATTCATTTCAAATTAAATTCAAAACTTACTGCGATATAACATGCCTGATATAAAAGAATGTTATTCCGCAAAAAACTTCTCTCGTCTTTCGTCTTACTTCTCACGTAAACTTTTTTCTCCCGTCTCGCTTTCCACATACAAGCACAACCTGTACAACTGCCTCAAAGCTCTGCCCCGGGATTCTGGACTTGGTAACTGGGGCGCACAATAAAATCAATAGCAACTTAGTGCAAGTTATGGCAAAACTCAATAGTATTGCTTAAATGGCAATAGGCAATAGGCGGTAGGCAAAGTGTCAGTCTTCAGTTCACAGTCGGCAAAAACTTCTCAAATACCCGGTACCTGACTGCCGGTAGGCTAGGCATCCAGCATCAGGAATTTCGCGCCATCCTGCATCAACCCAACCAAAACCGAAAGTCCCGTCAGGGACGACACAACCCCTCTCTGTGCCTCCGTGTCGCTGTGGTTAATGCCTTTTCCCTTCAAAATCTAACAAACTACTCACATCCGGTCATTCAACATTCACATACACTCATTTATTATTCCTACCCTATCATTAACTAATCATTTCCTGTCATTTAACATTCCCGTCGGGTCATTTACTATTCACATATAGTTATTTATTAATCACATTGATTTATTCAAACATCACGTACACTCATTTATCAATTCCATACAGTCATTTAACAATTCCTTCGGGAAAAAGTACATTCACTTCGGGTGACACGTACTTTCCTCCCCTTGAAACTCAGCTATCCATTCACTATAATCACGTAACCAAAAACCAAGGCAGGAGGTCAGTATGCTAAAGTACAACTTCAAACGTATCTTCAACGAAAGAGGAATAACCAAACCCGTTGGTTACCTTCACAAACACGGCTTCAACAACCAGACAGCCGCACGCATCTCATCACACCGGTTCAAAGATATCCGCGTAGCACAGCTCGAAAAAGTTTGCCTCGCACTACACTGCACACCCAATGACATATTCGAATGGATCCCAGATGAGAAACACAAAAACCTTAATCACCCGTTAACAAAACTAATTCGCACAACGGTCCCTGAACAAGTTGCAAACCTCTTCAAAGAAATCCCGATTGACAAACTCCCCGAATTCACAGAACAAATAAAAACCCTGAGAACAAAACTCCTCAACCCCGAATAAAATTTCTAACCACCGGTCCCTCTCCTTGCCAGAGGTTGTGTGACAATAAATATTTTTGTGGTAGCCGCAACCTTCAGGTTGCGAAATTATCGAGTTTCCGCAGGCTGAAGCCTGCGCCTACCGGCTTTCTTTTAATTTTCACGCAGTCTCACCAAGTCGAAGATCCCTTTAGGAGAGAGGGGGAAGTGGCTTGCCCGTCTCTGACGGGGTGAGGTTGTCTTTGCATTCATCAGTGTAAATCATAACAATCATAAAACATTGCTATAGCGTTGCGATCAGTGTACCATTGCCCTAAAAAAAGATTACCTCTTATACTTCATCCCGAACAACAATCTGAACAGCCGGTATCTGCGAATAATCAGTTCGTAGATGATCCACACAATTCCAAACGTCCCGATAACTAACAACAAAAACTTTAACAGGATATTCAGGTTCAAATCAACAACATAAAACCCAAGCACAAGCAGCACGGTGTGATGTAAAATGTAAAAAGGATAAACAGCTTCATTGCGGTATCTCAGAATTGCACCCGGCTTATTAAGGAACTTCGCTGAATAACCTATCAGTAATAAAATCCAGTTCCACAGATTAAAAATCCTTACAACGCAAGTTATGATCTGAAGTTCGATGTGAAGCAAAAGCAAGTAAGCCGTTGTTAGTATCAACGCCGATATTAAAAAGTACAGACGGTATTTTTCTATGAACGTCCAGAAAGTATTTTTAAGTGATATTAAAACAAAACCGTAAAAGAATAACATTCCGTAAAACGACAACGCGTACCAGTCACCCCAGAACGCCATTGTATATCCAAACAAAGGATAAAGAACCGCTTCAATAATTATTAGTGGAACCGGGAAAATCATAATTATGAAAGGATGTTTACTCAGCGCATTATTCAGCCATTCGATTGGTTTCAGCCCGGGATTATTTCTTATATAAACAAACAGCGGCGTTAACACCAGTGTAAAAAAGAACAGGTAAACTATAAACCACAAGTGATGCCAGCTTAAATTGCCATTTGGATAAATACCGTTAAGCAGAGTTGAGTAAAAATCAAAATAAGAACTGTAATTAACACCCTGGCTTAATCGTTCAACATAAACCTGCGGCGGGACTAATATCGCCATCCCGAAAAATAACGGAACCATAAGTCTCAAAGCACGTTCCTTAATAAAATTGCCGATTGATTTGTATGACAGCGCGTAACAAGTCCCCATTCCCGATATAACAAACAACAACGGCAGCCGCCATTGATTCAGAAACAACATCGGTAGAATAAATGCGTCACTTGTAATATCATTTTTAATATGAAATTTCCACGGAACGAAAATCATGCCCACGTGATAAAGTATAAGCAGATCAAATGCTATAACCCTAAGCCAATCTAAATTGTACTTTCTTTCTTTTTCCATAAATGACAACAAATCCCCAATAAAAATATTGTATAAAGAATAACCCCTCTTAACATTAACAAAAACTGATAGAGCGCAATATCATTTAAGAATTTCAATCGAAACTTATAGCAAGGTGTGATTAAACTCAAGAGTTCATTAAAGCAGGAAATTTGTGCAAGTCTTCATTCATCATTCCCTGTTCGATCTTCGATATTAAATCACTCACTAAACAAATTTTCTCAAAATGATTGTCAACGGAAATAAAAAAGGCGACTCTCTCGAATCGCCTTAAAATAAAATTGTCTTAATCTTATTCTTTATCTTACTCTTATTTCAACAGCGTCATCTTCTTAACCATATTAAAACTGCCTGCTTCCAACTTGTAGAAATACAGACCGCTGTTAAGATCCTGTGCATCAAACTTAACTGTATGCTGACCGGCTTCCATAAACCTGTTAACGAGTGTTTTAACTTCCTGACCAAGCATATTGTAAACCTTTAAAGTTACATTAGTTGCCTGCGGAATTGAATAGTTAATTGTTGTTGACGGGTTAAACGGATTCGGGAAATTCTGTGCAAGATCAAACTTAACAGGAAGTGATGTTACATCAGCTTCAACTGCATTTGAATATTCATAAGAACCATCAAAGTCTATTTGTCTAAGTCTGTATGAATATTTACCAGCCTGAAGATTTCCATCGACATAAGAATAAGTTTTTGTTGATGAAGTTGTTCCGTTACCCTGAACAAAACCGATCTTCTGCCAGGTGCTGTTTGCTGATTTTCTTTCAACATCAAAACCCTGGTTGTTTAATTCACTTGCTGTTACCCAGCTTAACTGAACTGCATTACCGGTTACGTTAGCTTTAAATGAAACAAGTTCAACCGGAAGAATTTCACTCCATGTAGTTGCTACTCTGAATCCGCTAAGAACAAGATATGGACCTGCAGCAGCAGTACCCTGTCTGAATGCGTATGTACCGATAGAAAGATCTGAAGCGCCTGCGCTTACATCAGAAACAACTAAGTTAGCAGCAGGTTCATTTGGGGTGATTGCAGGATTAACCCAAAGTTTAACGGTATCGTTATCAGCACCATCAACAATTTTATAAGCTACAACAAGAAGATAAGTTGTCCCTGCTGTATAAATTGAATCGGTATAGGTTGGAGGAACTGAAGCGCTTGTTGAACCTTTGCTTAAACCAAAAGCGAGATTACCATTTAAACCTAATTTAACAAATGTTCTTGCTCTGAATGTTGTGCTTACAGGAGCTGGTCCTAAGTGAAAGAAATATTCGCCGCCGTTACGTGCTGAGTCAACATTAACAAGAAATGATGCATACACAGTTCCGGTACTAACAACAGTACTTAGTGAATCGTGAACATCTTCACCTGTATTAACGAGGCGGATTGAATTTCCCTGACCTGATGAAGGATAACCCGGATATACAAGGTTTCCTGCAATAACTGAAATCGGATTTGTTCCTGCGCCACTGTGAGCAGTATAACCATTGCTGACTAAAGTAGTGCCTACTGTGTAGTTGAAATTTTCAACCAGAAGCTGCGCATAAGAACTGTATGAGAAGAGTAAAAGCGTAAAAAGTAATAGAAATGTTTTTTTCATAGCATTCTCCGGAAATTATAAATAGTCTTTTTTAATTTGATCCAAAAATAACATAAAATGTTCAGAGGTCAAAGAAAGCAAGGTATCTTAATCATTATTTAATATTGAGTAATTCATAGCCGGAATTTTATAAAACCGGAGTATTTTATTTAACAAATAACAATTTTTTAGTTTCAGTGTAGTTTCCTGCCGATAAACGATAGTAATATACTCCGCTTGACAAACTCCCGGCATTAAAATCAACTTCATAATAGCCTGCAGGTTTTTCTTCATTCACCAGCTCCGCAACTTCATTACCCAATACATCAAATATTTTCAATGACACGAGGAGAGACGTGGCAGAACTCGTCTCGCCGAAGGGTATCGAATATTTTATTTTAGTTGATGGATTGAACGGGTTAGGGTAATTCTGCTCAAGTGAGAAAATATTTGGTTTCGTTAAATCAATCTCAACAATATTTGAATAAGAAAACTGACCATCAAAATCAATTTGCTTTAACCTGTATAAATATTTTCCTGCGAGCACTGATTTATCCTCATAGATATAATCTGCTGGTGAATTACTATTACCGTTTCCATCAACAAAACCAATTTTCTCCCAACCCAAATTATCATTCTGAAATTGATTCAGAATCTTTCTTTCAACATCAAAACCAAAATTATTTGTTTCGGTTTCAGTTTGCCATTTTAACACAATCGAATTTTCAGTTACTTTTCCTGTAAATGAAATAAGTTCAACAGGCATAGGTTCATCTAATGCAGATACAATTTGAATATTATCAATTCTTGAAGTGCCTGTACCAGCTACTACACCTCCTGTCACTGCATTATTTGAAATCATAATCCACCTTAAAAATACCGATGGTTGATCATCACAGACAGAAGGCAGTGGAATTTCATTTACAACTCCCAAGGTAAAATTGTTTGCGACAATTATAGGATTAGTTCCGGCAAGATCAGTCCAGATACCCGCCAACCCAACTCTATACTGGATTTTGAAATCTCTTGGTCCGGTACCAGAACTTTGTTGCCTTGAGGAAACTGTTAATTGATTATACAGCGAAGTACTAAATTCAATCATCCAGTATTTTGTGTCCAGTCCATCAGTCCAGCCAGTTGTTGAGATTGATTGTGTCGTGAAGCCATTCGGATAAGAAATCGATCCAGTAGTCCCAACAGGAGAAATAATCTTCAATGCGTTCGGCGGAATTCCAGCATCAGAAAGTGAATCATCCGGACTATTCGGGAAATTCCATTCAACTATTGTAGTTTGAGAAAAAAGAAGTGAACCAGAAATGATCACCAGGAAAAGTGTTAAGGTTTTCATATTACCCTCCATGCAATTTGTTTTTCAAACTGTTTGAAAAAATATTTTAGTAATTGTCCTGGAAGTAGTAGAGTAGAAACCGGAATTTAACTGCCCTCACAGGTAAAGACGATTGATGACAGCCCTACTGGCAATCCCAATATAAAAAAGCATATTACAATGCACAATTTTTTTTATCGTCAAATTGAATTATTAATTTGAATACATTGTTATACTTAAAAATGAATTTATTAATGAAAAAGAAAATAATTGTAACAGGCGCAACGGGACTCATCGGTAAAAAATTGTGTGATGAGTTAATCCTCAAAGGTAATGATGTTATTATTTTTACGCGAAATGTTTTCTCCGCAAAAAAAACAATCCCAAATGCGAATGATTACATTGAATGGGACTACACAAAGCCTGAAATATGGAAACAACATATCGAAGGCAAAGATGCCGTAATACATCTTGCAGGCGCAAGCGTAGCAGGCAAAAGATGGAATGATGAATATAAAAGTGTAATCCGTGATAGCAGGATCGTCAGCACAAAAAACCTGGCTGAAGCTATTGTTCAATGTACAGCCAAACCAAAGGTATTCATTACTTCATCAGGTTCAGGTTATTATGGAGACAGGGGCAATGAAATTCTTAGCGAAAATGATAATGACGGTAAGGATTTTCTGCCTCAGGTCTGTAAAGACTGGGAATCAGCAGCTTCATTAGTTGAATCAAATGGAGTAAGAAGAGCTTCAATAAGAACCGGTATTGTGTTAAGCAATGAAGAAGGCGCGTTAAAAAAAATGCTGCTTCCTTTTAAATTATTTGTTGGCGGTCATTTAGGAAACGGCAAACAATGGTTCCCGTGGATACATATTGATGACATCGTAAACCTGTACGTTCATTCAATTGAAAATGAATCTGTCAACGGTGCCATAAATGCATCTTCGTCTCACCAGGTTACAATGAAAGATTTTGCAAATACACTTGGTAAAGTATTGAAACGTCCTTCCCTCTTCCCTGTTCCCGTACTCATACTTAAAATTGTTATTGGTGAAGTAGCATCTGAAATCATTTCAAGCCAGAGATTGGATGTTACAAAAATTTTGAAATCAGGATTTAAATTCAGATTTGAAAAATTGGAAGATGCATTAAATGATTTACTATTGAAGAATAGTGTGTCTTAATTCCGTTTAAGATGTCACCCTGAGCCTGTCGAAAAGTTACTGTAATAAAATTATCAGGCTTCGACAAGATCAGTCTGACAACAGAGATGACATGTTTTATTAGTAATACCCGGAAAGATGTCATCTCTCTCTTTCATCCAGAAGCTTATTTAAAATAAAAAAGAGGCTTCATCAGCCTCTTTTAAATTTAACCTGATGCTTAATTTTAGTACCTGTAATAATCCGGTTTGAACGGACCATTAACACTTACACCAATGTATTCAGCCTGAGCAGGTGTAAGTTCTTCAAGTTCAACACCAATCTTTTTAAGATGAAGTCTTGCAACTTTTTCATCGAGATGTTTTGGTAAAGTATAAACTTTATTTTCATAGCTTGATGAGTTTGTCCACAATTCAATCTGTGCAATTGTCTGATTGGTAAATGAATTCGACATAACAAATGAAGGATGACCTGTTGCACAGCCAAGATTCACCAATCTTCCTTCGGCAAGTACAATTACATCTTTTCCGTTGATCGTGTATTTATCAACCTGTGGTTTAATAACTTCTTTTGTTTTACCGTAATTCTGATTTAACCACGCCATATTAATTTCAATATCAAAGTGTCCGATGTTACAGACTATTGCTTTGTCCTTCATTGCAAGGAAATGTTCTTTGTCAATGATGTTCATATTTCCTGTTGCGGTTACAACAATATCAGCCTCTTTAACTGCGTCGATCATCTTTTTAACTTCATAACCTTCCATTGCTGCCTGTAATGCACAAATTGGATCTACTTCTGTAACAATAACTCGGCAGTTAGCATTCTTTAATGATTCTGCAGAACCTTTACCAACATCACCGAATCCGGCAACAACAGCAACTTTACCTGCAAGCATAAGATCGGTTGCTCTTCTTATTGCATCAACTAATGATTCGCGGCATCCGTACTTGTTATCAAATTTTGATTTTGTAACCGAGTCATTAACATTAAAAGCAGGCATTGGAAGTGTTCCGTTTTTCATCCTGTCATATAATCTGTGTACACCTGTTGTGGTTTCTTCTGAAAGCCCTTTGATATTTTTTACAAGTTCGGGATAAACATCAAGAACCATATTTGTTAAATCGCCGCCATCATCAAGTATCATATTAAGCGGACGACTTTCATCACCAAAAAATAAAGTCTGTTCAATGCACCAGTTAAATTCTTCTTCGTTCATACCTTTCCATGCAAAGACGGGAATACCGGCTGCGGCAATTGCTGCTGCTGCATGATCCTGCGTTGAAAAAATATTACATGAAGACCATTTTACTTCTGCGCCGAGTTCGATAAGTGTTTCAATCAATACTGCTGTTTGAATTGTCATATGCAGACATCCGGCAATTCGCGCACCCTTTAACGGTTTCTTTTTACCGTACTCTTCTCTGAGTGCCATTAGTCCGGGCATTTCAGCTTCAGCAAGTCTTATTTCTTTTCTTCCCCACTCAGCAAGAGAGATATCTTTTACTTTATACTTTAAAGACATATCGATCTTTTTTTCAGCTACTTCACTCATTCTTTTACCTTTTCTTTTTGTTATTAAAATTCAATCAGTTGATGTTATGCATATTTACTGAACACAGGAACAAGATCAGTAAGTTCCCATGTAAATTCTTTTTCTTTTCTTCCGAAGTGACCATAAGCTGCGGTCATCTGGTAGATTGGTCTTCTTAATTTTAATCTTGAAATTATTCCTCTTGGAGTAAGATCAACTTCCTTCATAATCATTTTCGAAATTTCGATATCAGGAATAACTCCTGTTCCATTAGTATTTACATAAACAGAAACAGGTTCAGCGACACCGATTGCATAAGCAACCTGTACAAGACATTCTTTTGCAAGTTTTGCCGCTACAACATTTTTAGCAATGTGCCTTGCAGCATAAGTGGCGCTTCTGTCAACCTTGGAAGGATCTTTACCTGAAAATGCGCCGCCGCCATGCGGAGCCCATCCACCGTAGGTATCTACTATAATTTTTCTTCCCGTTAAACCGCTGTCTCCGTGCGGTCCGCCAATTTCAAATCGACCCGTTGGATTAACAAAATATTTTGTTTTTTTATCAAGATATTTTGAAGGGATTACTTTTTTAACAACGTTCTCAATTACGTCTTCTTTAATTGTCTTTTGTTTTGCATCAGCGTCGTGCTGGGTTGAAATAACAACAGCATCAACTCTTAAAGGATTTTTCTTATCATCATATTCAATTGTTACCTGGCTTTTTGCGTCAGGACGAAGATAAGGCATCAGTCCGTTTTGTTTTTTACGAATGTCAGCAAGTTTTTTTACAAGCTGATGAGCATACATAATAGGCATAGGCATAAGTTCGGGAGTCTGGGTACAAGCATAACCAAACATGATTCCCTGGTCACCTGCGCCGCCAGTATCAACACCCATTGATATGTCAGGAGACTGTGAATGAATAGCATTTAACACTGAACATGATTCTGAATCAAATTTATAATCAGCACTTGTATAACCGATTTTTCGTACAGTTTCTCTTACAATGTCGGGAACTTCAATATAAGCTTTAGTGGTAATCTCGCCGCCGACTAAAACCAAACCTGTTGTTACAAATGTTTCGCAAGCTACACGCGCATTAGGATCTTCTTTATAAATTGCATCAAGTATACCATCTGATATTGCATCACTTACTTTATCGGGATGACCTTCTGATACTGACTCTGATGTGAAAAAGAATGACATATTTTTACTTACCTTTATATGAAATTAATAATTAATAAAAATCTATTTCAGATGAATCGCCTGCGTTCACTCTTTTAAATGAACCTTTGACAATTGCTTTATTCCCTATTATCGAATTTTCCAGCAAAGCTTTAAAGACCTCAGCATTAGAACCAATAATTGAATTCTTAATAACAGAGTCTTTTATTTTGCTTCCTTTGTCAATTGTGGTATATGGACCTATTACAGAATTTGAAATGTCAACATCTTCAGAAATGAATACAGGATTATTTATCACAACATTGTCAAATTTCTGTGATGTGCTTTTTTTATCAAGTAAAATTTTATTTGTCGATAATAGTGTTTCCGGTTTACCGCAGTCATACCAGCCTTCAACAGGAAAAGTTGTGACTTTCTCACCAGATTCAATCATCTTCTGAAGTGCATCGGTTAACTGCAATTCACCTTTTGTACGAATGTCCTTTTCAATTAACCAGTTAAGACTTTTAACGAGTGCATCTGCATTTGAAATATAGTACAGTCCCACGAGAGCAAGATTGGAAATTTTCGTCTGAGGTTTTTCAACAAGTTTTTCGATATATCCGTTATTACAGATAGCCACACCAAAACGGCTCGGGTCTTCAACTTCTTTAACACCGAGCGCACTCTTTTTATTTTTCAAAACATCTTTAATGTTTACATCAAAAATAGTATCGCCGAGAATTATAAATATTTCTTTATCATCAAAGGAAGGAACAGCTGTGTAGATAGCATGACCTAATCCTTTCATTTCAGTTTGCTCGACAAAAACAGAGTCCATCTGCGGGTATTCTTTTTCAACGTACTCTTTTATCATATCGCCAAGATAGCCAATGACGAAAGTAGATTTATTAATGCCTTCCTCAAGAAGTTTATCGAGTATATGTCCAAGTATTGGTTTTCCACCAACATTTAACAGAACTTTAGGCGTTGAATAAGTATGCGGCTTAAGGCGCGTTCCTATTCCTGCTACAGGTATTATTGCTCTCATTCAATTGGTTTAGTTTTATTCATAAATGGCTTGCAAATTTACCCATATCACTAAAGAATTACAAATAAACCATCAGTGTTTATTAAGCTCATCACTTGACCAACTCATCGATAACATCATTAGTGGAACGTGCTGAAGGATAAAATGATATAAGTCTTTGAAGAACGTCATCAACCACTGAATCCGGACACGATGCGCCGCTTGTTAGTATTATATCAACCTTATCTTTTATCGGCAAAAAATTTTCACTTATAATTTCTTTCTTTTGATGAAGATCAAAATGAAGAATAGATTTATCTGACATTATCTTCTTTTCATCAGATATAAAATATGTTTTAAGTTTAGCCTCACAAAGTTCAACTATATGACTTGTGTTGGAACTGTTGTAACCGCCTACAACAATAGCCAGATCAGCTTTTTCATTAAGCAGTCCGTATGTCGCTTCCTGGTTATCATTTGTCGCGTAACATAATGTATCCCGTGTATCAGCGAAATGTTCTGTAATATTTTCTACACCATATTTTTCTATCATTGCATTTTTCAGAAGAGCAGAAATCTCCTCCGTTTCTGTTGCAAGCATTGTGGTCTGGTTAACAACACCTATCTTGATCAAATCAGTTTTTACATTAAATCCTTCAGAATATTTACCGTTGAAGTATTTATAAAATTCTTCTTCAGATTTTTTTCCATTAATTACATCTGATAGGAATTTTGCTTCATCAATATCTCTGACTATAACTGATTTTGTTTTACTAACTGTATGAGAGAATGTCGCCCTGGTTTCTTCGTGATAATGTTTACCGTGAATGACAATTGTATATTCTTTTTCACCAAGTTGTCCGGAACGGTTCCATACTTTTTCAACAAATGGACAAGTTGTGTTATAGCGATAAGGATCAATGCCTAATTCGCCGAGTTGTTTTTCAATCTCAAGTGTAGTTCCGAACGCCGGAATAATTACAATATCATTTTTGTTTAGTTCGTTCCAATTGAATAAATGATTTCCCGAAGTATCCATTAAAAACTTCACTCCCCGTCTATGAAGGTCATCATTCACTCCTGGGTTGTGTATCATTTCACTAAGGAGGTAAATTCTTTTATCAGGATTTTCATTAATCGTTTTGTAAGCTATCTCAATTGCATTCTCAACGCCATAACAAAAACCGAAGTGACGCGCTATTAAAAATCTTACCGGGCCAAAATCTAATTTTGTAGGAGCAAAATCTTTTTTTCTCGGATCGTCATTCCTCCTCAGATTTTTTATCCTTGAAATTACCGGGCTTCTGTAAAATTGTGGTATATTAAATTGTTTCATTACTAAATACTGTTTGCTTTGTGTTGACAAAAATATAAAATAAAACCTGCAAAAACAGGACGCATATTTTTCGCTTTTAATTTGTAATCTTTATCTTGCGAGCGTATTTATTAAACACAACTAAATGGTTTTTGTATGATAAGATTTTTTGTGACTCTCTCTTTAACTATTGCTATAAATATTTTACCATTGTTCGGGCAGCAAATTAAAGTTGATAAAATTGAACCTCCCAACTGGTGGACAGGAATGAAGTGGAATAATGTTCAACTAATGGTTTATGGGGAAAACCTTAAAAATATTTCTGTTGAGTTCGAAGATAAGTCTATCACAGTTACAAAAGTCACAGAAGCAGAGAACCCTGAATATCTTTTCATAGACATAACTATACCTGCGAATCTCAAACCGGGTGATTATAAATTAAAATTAAAAAAAGATGTTGATGAGATCGAAATCATTTACCCTGTTTATCAGCGTGAACCAACCTATGGCAAACATCAGGGTTTCAGCAATAAAGATGTAATCTATCTTATAACACCGGACAGATTTGCAAATGGTGACACAACAAATGATGTTGTTGAAGGAATGAAAAATGAATTTGATCCTGATGAGGCATACTCACGTCACGGAGGTGATATTCAGGGTATGATCAATCACCTGGGCTATTTACAGGAACTCGGTGTAACTGCTTTATGGATTAATCCATTGGTTGAAAACAACACTCGCACAAGCTATCACGGTTATGCTGCAACTGATCTTTATAAAATTGATCCGCGTTTCGGAACGAACGAACTTTATAAAAAACTTGTTGATGAAGCGCATAAGAATAATTTGAAAATAATTTTTGATCATGTAAGCAATCACATAAGTATCAATCATCCGTGGATGAAAAATCTTCCTTTCAGTGATTGGGTGAATGGTTCAATTGAAAATCATGAACTAACCGAACATTTTAAGATTTCTTTTTCTGATCCATATTCCGTCAATCACACAATTTCAAATACAACGGACGGCTGGTTCACCAATTACATGCCTGATCTGAACCAGAAAAATCCTTTTGTAAAAAATTATCTTATTCAAAATATGATCTGGTGGATTGAATACTCAGGATTGGATGGAATACGTGAGGATACTTATCCGTATCCTGATCAGAAATTTTTAAGCGAATGGAACAAAGCTATACTTGATGAATATCCCGGGTTTAATATTGTTGGTGAAGTATGGGTGAATGATGCGACTTTTCTTTCTTACTACCAGTCAGGAAATAAATTCAAGAATGACTTTGATACTTACCTTCCTGCTTTAACCGACTTTGGGATTTACTGGACATACATCGGTTATCTTCGCGGAGAAAAAAGGTTGTATGATTTTTATGAGGCATTTGCAAAAGATTTTATTTATGCTGATCCGGACAACCTTATGACGTTCTTTGATAATCATGATGTGAAACGAGCAATGTATCTTTCAAAAGAAAATATTGACAGGGTAAAAATTGTATTATTCCTTTTGCTGACAACAAGAGGAATTCCTCAATTGTATTATGGTACAGAAATAGGAATGGTCGGCGGTCCTGATCATGGAACTATCAGGACTGATTTTCCAGGGGGTTTTTCACATCATAACAAAAACGCATTTAAAGAAGCTGAAAGAACTAAAACAGAAAATGAAATTTTTAACTACACAAAAAATCTTTTAAACATCAGAAAAAAGTATGAAGCGGTTTCCTCAGGTAAATTAATTCACTTTCCAGTTAAGGATGAAATTTACCACTACCTGAAAACTACTGGTAAAGAAAAGCTATTGTTTGTTGTTAATAATAATGAAACAAATAAAACTCTTACTTTAACAAAAGAAGAAAATCTATTCAGAACTGTTCATACGATCATAGACCTGGCAACAAATAAAAAAATTCAGTTTACCAACAGTGCGTCAATAGTACTTGATAAAATGGACTCCAAAATATTCTTACTCGTTGAAGAACGTGTTGATGAGTAGTCAATTTTTTTTAACTGAACACTCTAAGTAAATTTCCGTTCAGTTCTGTGTTGTACTTTCTTAAGGCTTGTGCGGCAGGACCGTTTATAACGGTGCCATCCAGCGTATAGTTTGAACCATGATTGGGACAATGAATCCTATTGTTTGCCAGTTGAAATTGCACTGTTGTTCCCTGGTGAGTACAGACCTGTGATAACGCAATAAAAGTTGATGCGTTGACCCTGCCGACAAGTATTCCACCTCTGTATAATGAACCTCCATTGGAAGTTAATGAACTATTAGCCGGATCTGTAAGGTCAAGTGTAAAATCAACATTTGCAGGCGGTGGCGGCGGCCCAGTTACTTCGTCCTCACCACCACATCCCATCATACAACTGCATACTGTTAAAGCTGCTGTACCTACTCCGAATTTATATATGAATTCTTTCCTGTTCATAATTTTTTCTCCTGGTAAAGGGGTTAGCAATATACATTTAACAGTAAAATTTTTTGAACGAGCGGGACAGGTTAAAATTAATGCACAATTGTTTATCAACCGACGCCAAGTTTGTATTAATAATAAATTTATTCTAACTGCCGGCTTTAGTATATTTGCACTCCGATTTAAAACAAGAAAAATATGGAACTGATAGACAGACTTAAGAAAATAAAAGACCGTTTTGAAATGATAAATCAGCAATTGTCTGATCCTTCATTTATGAATGACAGGGAGAAAATAGTCAGCCTGAGCCGTGAAAGAAGTGACCTTACAGATATTATATCTGCTTATGAAAAATTTTCAGATGTGCTTAAGAATATTGACGGGAATAAAGAGATAATAAATTCGGGAATGGATAAAGAACTTGCCGACCTTGCCCAGGTTGAATTAAAAGATCTGGAGGAAGAAAAAGAAAAACTTGAAGAAGAAATCAAAATGCTGCTGCTTCCTAAAGACCCCAATGATAATAAAGACGTAATTTTTGAAATACGTGCAGGCACGGGTGGTGAAGAAGCTGCTTTATTCGCAGGCGAGCTTTTCAGAATGTACACAAGATATGCGGAAGTCAAAGGCTGGAAAGTTGAATACATTGACATCAGCGATACGGGGCTTGGCGGAATTAAAGAAGCTGTTTTTTCTATAAGCGGAAATTCAATTTTTGGTGAAATGAAATTTGAAAGCGGTGTTCATCGCGTGCAGAGAGTTCCTGCAACAGAAGCAAGCGGAAGAGTACATACATCCGCGGCATCAGTTGCTGTTCTTCCGGAAGTTGAAGAGGTGCAAATTGATATAAACCCGAATGATCTGAAAATTGATATTTTCCGTTCAGGCGGCGCAGGCGGTCAGAATGTAAATAAAGTTGAAACTGCCGTAAGGATTACACACCTTCCTACAGGGCTTGTCGTACAATGCCAGGATGAAAGATCACAATTAAAGAACCGCCAGAAAGCAATGAAAGTTTTACGCGCACGGCTTTATGATATAAAGCTGAAAGAAAAGAATGACGAAATTTCTGCACAAAGAAAAAGTATGGTTAGAAGCGGTGATCGAAGTGATAAAATCAGAACATATAACTATCCGCAGAATCGTGTGACGGATCACAGGATTGGATTAACATTATATAATCTTTCTAATATAATGGAAGGTGATCTTGATGAGCTTATCGAACAGTTAAAACTTGCTGAACGAACTGAAAAACTTCAGGCTGCCTCGGAAGTATAAATTTTTCTCTCCTTAACCTTTTCGGTTAAATTACTTTTATAGTTGGCGAGAAATCTTATCAGGAAAAGAAAAACAAATCCGATAGTTGATAGCATAAGTTCATCCGTACCTATACTGAATTCATCAATGGTTCCGGCTAAATATCCAAAATATTTCATACTTGTGGTTAACAGAAACATAATTCCTAATCCCATCATACCATATCTAAGCGGTATTCGAATATAGTCTGAAAGTAAAATTTCTCCGCTTATTTTTTTTGTATACGCCGTAGATTCAGTAATGGTAAAACTTTTCATTAAATCCTCAAATAATTGGTTAAGATGAACACATAAATCAAAAAAATCATTTCTGAGCTTTATGTATCAAATATCGTGCAGTCTCCAAAAGGGACCATCTGATTTAATTATCGGAAAATTCGGTTGAAAGTTTAGAAGGTTATCCGGAATATTAGAGCAGTTAATCGGCTTTAATAACGATTAAACTAATATCATCTTCAAATTTGGAGTTTGTGAATTGACTAAACTCAGTTTTTATTTTTTCGATTGGGTCTGATTTTTCATCCAGTTGGCTGATAACCTCAGCCAGTCTTCTTGAGCCGAAAGGTTCGCCGGTTGAATTGCGCGATTCAAAAATACCGTCAGTAAGTAAAAAAACACTGTCATTTTTGAAAAGAGGAATTGTTACATCAGTATAATTTCCTTCAGCGGCAAATCCCAGAAGTAGCCCATTAGATTGGATTCTTTTTATCTCACCGGTCTCAGCATTCTTATAAAGTATAGGAAGATCACCTGCCCCGGTGTACTTGATTGTTTTGCTTGCCTTATCAATAATAACTATTGATAAAGTTGCAAATACTTCGGAAACTTTTGCATCCTGGTAAACGGAATTATTTACCTGTTGTAAAATTTCACTTGGAGTAAATTCTTTTGCGTTTTGTAGTACAACTCTCAATGCACTTCTAACATACCCTGCATAAGCAAAAGCAAAATACCATGCACCCCATTTTTTCCCCATAACGTCACCCAGCACAACAGCAAGATGATCAGAGTCAAGCGGGAAATAATCGAGAAAATCTCCACCGGGAATTCCCTGATACGGAATATGCCAGTGTTTGATATCAAAACCGTAAAGTACAGGATAACTTTCAGGAACTACTTTTGCTCTTAATGAATCAGCAGCATCGTGAAGTTCCGTAACAACCTTTTCTCTTTCCTTACCAAGACTTTTAATTATTGCACTTACCTTCGCAACAACGACTCTTGGTCCGGCGGTTTTTACGACATAATCAGCAATACCTAAATCATAACCATCAAGAATATCTGTTTCATTTCCTTTAGCTGTCAGATAAACAAATGGTATTGATTTTAATTGCTGATCGGCGAGGATCATTTTTCTGAATTCATAACCGTCAATACCCGGCATCATAATGTCAGATATTATAAGATCAGGCTGCAGGAACTGAGCAAGTTTGAGTCCTTCTTCAGCATTTATAGCTATACTGCAATCGAACCCAGCTTTATTCAGATTAAATTGAAAAAGTTTTGCAAGTGATACATCATCATCAACAATAAGAATTTTTGCTGCTGAGGAAGAAAAAGATTGTTCAAGATGTTTTTTTGCGCCGTAAACTTTGTATATATCCGAACGGCGTATTAAAGCCTGCACTTTTATTAACAGGTCATTTACGTCAAATGGTTTTGTTATTATGTCATCGCCGCCTGCTTCAAGTGCCATTGATTTATCTTCAATGCTGTTTTTTGCAGTAACAAATACAAATGGAAGCAGCCGGTACTTTTCATTCTCTCTGACTTTTCTGCAAAAAGAAAAACCATCCATATCACCCATTGTTACATCGCATAATACCAGATCAACCTTTTGATTATGAAGATGTTCAAATCCCTCATCGGGGTTTGTTGCTTCAAGAACCCCGTAATCTTTTATTTTTAAATGATGGGAAATAAGTTTGCGGATGGTAATATCATCGTCAATTATAAGTACAGATTTTTTATCGTCGTTATTCATTTATGTTATTTCTCGAATCAAATACCGGTTTTGTGTTCCGGTTTTTTCCCCTGAACATCAATAAGAAATGATTATGTAAAATCATTATGCTGCAGTTTTTAGTACTATTGAAAATTTTTTATGATAGTGAAGACAGCAAAAGTAGTTTACCAGCTTTTAATTAAAACTGTTTACAGCCTCTTCTTTTGTTTTAAAGGATTCAAACACCCTGTACATCCTGGTCAATTCAAACATTGAATGTACCGCCGGTTGAAACCCAACAAGCCGCATATCACCGCCAAGACTTGTTACCTTTTTAAGAGAAACAACCAATGCACCAAGGAATGTTGAATCGATAAATTCACATTCGGATAAATCGACGACTATTTTCCTTGCACCGTTCTGAATATCTTCTGCAAGGGTATTTTTAAAATCGTCAGCCTCGCGTAATGTAGCTCTTGACAACATTACCATTTTTACCAGCACATCGCCGTGTTCTTCGGTTATGAATTCCATGTTTTAACCTTCTGTTATTTTCTGTTTAATCATAAGAATGATGGTCAATATTATATTTTTCCATCAGTCTGTAAATTGTTGCTCGCCCTAACTGCAATTTCTTAGCCGCTTCAACTATGTTTCCGTTTGTAATTTTTAATGCATGTCTTATAGCTTCTTCCTTAAGACGCTCAAAAGGCACAATAGTATCATCGCCAAAAAGTGATCCGGGTTGAACCGGAGAAGATATCAATTCCATATTTTTTATATGCGGCGGAAGATCATCTACTTCCACGTTATCATTTTCAGCAACTACAAGACATCTCTCAATTGTATTTTCCATTTCGCGAATGTTGCCTGGCCACGCATAATCATATATAAGTTTTAAAGCTTTCTTCGAAAAACCTTTTAAATTTTTTCCAAGTTTTTTGTTGAACGATTCAAAGAAATGCTGGGCAAGCACCAATATATCGCCTTTTCTCTGTCTCAGTGGCGGTATATAAATCGGGAAAGAATTTAACCTGTAATACAAATCTTCCCTGAATTCTTTATTGTCAACAGCTTGTTTTAAATCGCGGTTGGTTGCAGAAATAATTCTTACATCCGTTTTAATAAGTTCCGTGCCGCCAACCCGTTCAAATTCTTTTTGTTGAATAACCCTTAATAGTTTTGCCTGAAGCAGCATTTCAAGTTCGCCGACTTCATCGAGAAAGATTGTACCTTCATTAGCAAGTTCAAATTTTCCTAATTTTTTCTGGTGAGCACCTGTAAAAGAACCTCTTTCGTGTCCGAACAATTCACTTTCAAGAAGTTCACGCGGAATTGATGCACAGTTAACAACTATAAAAGGTTTATCTTTTCTTTTTCCATTATAATGAATTGCTCTTGCAATCAGTTCCTTGCCTGTTCCGCTTTCACCATAAATTAAAACTGTAATGTCATTGTTAAGTACTTTAGTTACTAGTTTAAATACATCCTGCATTCTTCCGTCTGCGGAAATAATGTTATCAAAGCTGTATTCCTTCTTAACATTTTCACGAAGGTTAATAAGCTCACGGTGCAGATCATAATTTCTGATCGCATTTTTTATTGCAGGTTCAAGTCTTTGCTGATCTATGGGTTTTGGAAAGTAATCGAATGCACCGAATCTTAAAGATTCAACAGCAACTTCAATACTTCCCTGAGCAGATAAAATTATTACAGGAAGGTTTTCATCAATTTGTTTTACCCGTTTTAGTGTATCAATGCCATTAAGACCGGGAAGCATTATATCAAGAAGGATCAGATCCGGTTTGCTGTTGTTAGAAAGACTTCTTAAGAGATCTTCTCCGTTTGAAAATATTTCCACATCATAATGCCACTTATCTTTTACCCAATAACTTAAAAGTTTTGATATTGCCTGTTCATCATCAACGATGAATACCAGTTTGTTCACAGTTAATTCCTCAGGAATGTTGTCGATTTTTTATACCGGGTAGTTTTATAACAAAACTTGTACCTTTATTTATTTCACTATCAATTGTGAATAATCCACCGTGTAAATCTACAATTTGTTTAGCAAAAACCAAGCTATCTAAGGGATATGAGGTAAAATTTTCCTTTGGAATATTATATTGATTAGAAAACACCTGCTGAAGTTCCAATTTACTAAATCCTTGCCCTGAGTCAATAATTTGTAACTCTGTTTCCTCCCCAAAATCCGAAACAGATATATAAATCCGTCCCCCAGCACTGCATAATGTAATTGAGATATCCAACAATGAATAAACTATCTGAGAAATTTTTTTCTTATCGGCGAATACTATTACTTCGTTTTGACACAAATTTTTATTCAGTATTATCTTTTTTTCATTTAATATTTCCCAATGATTTTCTAAAACACCAATAATGAGTCCGCATAAATCAAACAAACTTTTATTCAGACTAATTTGTCTTCCGGCAACCGATGTTGTATCCAGGACTTCATTAATAAGTTTTGCAAGTCTTTTAGCTTCGTTAAGTATTTCCCTGTTAAATTCATTTTTCATTTCCTCACTGATACCTGACTCAGTATTTATCGTTTCTGAAAATCCAATAATTGAAGCAAGTGGTGTTCTGAATTCGTGAGAGATGTTAGAAATAAAATCATTTTTCATCCTGTTTAGTTCTTCAAGAATAACTTTTTGCTGATTAACCCTGGAGCGTTCAATATTTAGTATTCTTTCTGTTTCAATCAGCTTTTGTTCTAATGAATTAAGTTCATTAAGTGTTTGATCTTCTATTCTCTTCTTGGCAATACCATTTATTTTTATTATTTCGCCTGCGCTCCTATCAACACTACATCTCAGATCAAATTTGATTTCTTCCCCATTAATGCTGAGCATAATAAGTTGAACTGATTTTTCACTACTGCTGTGTATCAATTCATTAAAAAATTTTGAGATATTTTTAAGTTCAAACGCCGGCAAAAGATCATTA
>JAEXTA010000202.1 GCA_023453665.1 Bacteroidota bacterium
GCCATCCATAATAATCATCATAGAACCATCTTCCATAGTGATATGTGATGTAACCGAAGTCTTCATAAGAATCCCAGTACCAGCCATCGGAAGTCCATATCCATTGACCCATTCTGTAAGGGGCCCAATCACGTCTCATTATTGTCGGACGCCATACAACAACGCCATAATCAATCTCCATCCAGGAGCCATACGGAGTAAGGGATGAGTAGAATATCCCGAACCCTGCACGATGAACAGGAGTGTTTGCTTCTGCTGCTGTAACTGTCAGAATTAAAAATGCGATTGTTAATATTGTCTTTTTCATCTTATCACCTCATTTGGTTTTGAAAAGAAGAAGCCAATCATTATGCCAATCAAAAACTATAATTAACCGGGTTATTGTGAAGTTAATTTACTGACATGTTTAGTTTTATAAACAGGAGTGAAGATTTTGTTTAGAATGATAGACAGCAAATTCAGCGTTTTACTTTTCTGTCTTTCCAGGTGAAATTGCCAAATGCACCTGATATTCCGGCAACAACGATGTAAGGAATGTGAAAAATCTCTGCAGGAATAAATGATTGAAGTATTTTTTTATTAAATAAAAGAGTTGTTCCTTTTCGAAGTATCTTGAACTCAAATATAAGTTTCAAAAATATCGATATAAAAAAAGTTATAAAGTAAAGAGGATTAAAAATCCCAAGCACCGGCTGAATAATCATACCAATGAAGAACAAATAAAAACCAATTAGTTTTATCACCAGGAATTTATCAGCGTAAAATAATCCTTTACTACTCCAGCGTTTTCTTTGGTTATAAAATTTTTTCAGAGACGAATTCAGATCTGTTTTAACGATTGCATTTTTATTCAAACAAAATTTTACTTCATATTTTGTTTCTTTGCTGATCTTCTGCATCAATAATTCATCATCACCCGAAGATAGATTCATCTGGTCTGCAAAGCCATTAACTTCATCATAAGCTTTTTTTCTGTAGGCAAGATTTGCGGCATTACAAATTGTTGGTCGTTTGATACCTATTAGCCCTGCGCCCACAAGCACCAGTCCTGCAAATTCTAATTTTTGCATTTTACCGAACAGAATTTCTGAATCATAAAACTCAACCGGCCCGCTTACAAATCCGGTTTTATCTTCAAAGGCTGAAAGAAGTGACTTTAGCCAATCTTCATCATGAAAACAATCTGCATCTGTTGTTACAATTATTTCGCCTTTTGAATTCTGAATACCAAAACGAATTGCTCTCTTTTTATGGGCGTGTTTTGAAAAATCCTCAGGTACTGAAATTAGTTTAATGTTCGGGTGTTCGATAGCCTCTAAAAGAATTTTTGCAGAATCATCAGTTGAAAAATCATCAACGTAAATAACTTCATATTTATCTAAAGGATAGTTTTGTTCTTCAATACTTTTGAGATTGGACAGAATATTTTCTGCTTCATTACGAAAAGGTATTATTATCGAAATGAATTCATCTTTAACAGAAATGTTATTGATAGGCTTTAATCTATTTAACCCGCGTAGTACACCCGATAAAAAATACAGGTAATGTAAAAGCAATAAACTGAAAATCAGGATAAGAACTGTATCAGTCATCATTTCGTAAAAAGAAAAATACTAAGCCTGTTATTGATGGAATAAGAACATTCATCAGGAACAAAAATATTGACGCATTAAATGCTGCGGAATCCGGCTCACCGATAAATGTTAAAAAGAAAACTGAAGCACCTTCGCGTATCCCTAGTTCACCTATTGACACAGGTGGTATTACTGTCTTTGCGAATATCATTAAACTACCTGACCATAAATATCCGGCATAATTACTATTATGAGAGAAAGCGGCCACAAGCAATGCAAACTGAATTATGTAGCAAAGGTAGAACATAAAAGAATAAGCAAACATCTTTATTACAAATTTTCTTTCAAGATGTTTTATGATGATAAATTTTCGTAAAAAATTCCCAACCTTTTCAGAAGATTTTATTTTATTGAATAAATAATTATCCCAGAAATCCGGGCTGATCAAAAGCATCACAAGCAAATAAAAAAATGTGAAAAGTAAAATAAAAAGCGAAAGCACTACATATGGAGTTACGTGATAGTAATAATAAATGAAAATTATACTGCCGATTGCTCCAAAGAAAGTAACGTTTAACAAAGGGAATAACTTATCAACAACAGTTGCTACTGTAACCTGCAGCAGATTTCTTTCCTTTATCGCCATGGATCTTCCAAAATATTCCCCTATTCTTGCAGGAGTAAATGCACCTGCAGAAAATCCATAAAACAATGAAAGAAATATTTGCCGGCGGCTTTTTATTTCAAGAATCGTATTGCAGCATTCTTTCCATTTTATATATTGAATGAACACATTGAAAACAAGGAGCAGTATAGCTATTGCAATGAATGTAATATCTGCTCTTTTAAAAGCGTCAACTATTTTATCAGTTTCAATATAGTTTATTATGTACACCAGCAGCCCGGCAGTAATTATCACCTTAACGAGAATCAGGATCAGGTTTTTATTTTTTGCCCAGAATCCATCCGAAGAAAAAATATTTTTTATTACTTCAGATTTCACTACTGTTCAAGCTCCAGTATGTTAACTT
>JAEXTA010000075.1 GCA_023453665.1 Bacteroidota bacterium
TTTAACTTCACCAGCAACGATTGATTCATATTTGAGAATTGGGATTCCCTGTATCTCACCATCAAATTCTTTATTCTCAATTGCTTTAATCATTTTTGAAAATGAATGAACAGGAATAACAGTCGCAAGTTTTCCACCTGCAACTATGTACTCACCGCTTGGATCAACATCAACTCCATGCGGAGATTTTGGTGTTGGCAGATAATAAATCATCCCCGGACATTCTTTCGGGTCTAACACTTTTACTTCAGTGTTCCTGACAGAAACCGCGGTTTGTGTTTTATGATCCATATAATTCCTGTAATACTCGGCAGGCATTGTTTTAGCTTTTCCTTCTTTCAGATATTTTTCAGCTAGCTTCCAGTTTACTGCAGCAATAAAATCTTTATCATTCTTTGAAGCGTTAATTTCCAAAAGTGTATTCGCTTGTTCACTGTTATAACTAGTAAAGAATGCCCAATCTCCCGACGGACCTTTACCTCCTCTGGCAAGATCATAATTGAATCCCGGAACAATTATCTGAAATTCAAGATTCATCATTTCGGTATTGGGATCAAGTTTTATAAAACTTATCGAACCTTTAAAGTTTTCTTTGTAAGATGATATAGGAATATCATTTTGTGGAATCGGAACGCTGAATCTCGTTGAAGCAACAATATACTCTGTGTTCTGCGTAATGAATGGTGATCCATGATTACCACCGGAGTTCGGGATCTCTATTATTTCCGTAGTTTCAAATTCTTTTAAATCTATCTTGGCAATGCGCGGAGTATTGTTACCATTAATAAAAACGAATCTTCCGTCAGGAATACCATCAGTTTGTGAAAGCTGCGGATGGTGAGCATCATCCCACGGAATAAATCCATAAGAAGTATTCAACATTGCTTTGGTTTCTTCAGAATAGCCATATCCTGTTTCAGGGTTTTGAGCAAATACTGACATCACTTTAAATTTTCTTCCTGATGGCAACCCATAAACAGTCATTTGTCCGCTGAACCCGCCGGACATAAAAGCGTAAAATTCATCATAAGTTCCAGGAGCGACATATACCTGTGAAGATACATCACCCGAAAAACTTTGTTTGCTGTTGTTACAACCGACATAACTGACGATTATTACTGCAAATATAAAAGTCAGTAATAAGATCTTACCTGAAGGTTTCATTTTGTTCCCTTTCATATTTAAAATTTATTTTTCGTTACCGGCTTTTCTAAAATATTCGAGTATAGACCTTGCTTCATCGAAAGAAAGATTCTGATTCGGCATTGGAGTCATAAACTCAGCTAATAACTTTTTTGCTTCAGGGTGTTTTTTATACATTTCTTCGGGATTTAACATCATATTCATTACATATTCGGGTGAACGTCTTTCAAGAATATTTCTCTGAGCCGGACCCACATATCTTTCATCGAGTTTATGACAGGATGCACATTTGCTTAAAAATATATCTTCGCCCTGTTTTGCAAGCTTCATATCCAATGCACTTAATTCAATAATTTGTTTAACCGGTCCGATTCCGTTCTTCATTTCAAAATCAGATAAACCGCTGGTGTTGGCATTTGCAGTTACGGTTTTATTATTGCTGAACTGCGCAGGATCCTGTCCCTGTGAATCACCACAGCCAGTTATTACAATGATTGACAGTGCAAGCAGCATCATCAGATAAATAACTGATGTCGTGTTCTGTGTTCTCTTCGTTATCATTTTCTGCTCCTTATTTTATTTATATTAAGACTTTTTTGTCTGATTATGTTTCAAAAAATTTTAATTGTCTATTTCATCGTTCCAAAAAATTTATTTCCAATTTCAACTCAGTTATATTATCAAAAGTAATTCAGATTTTTTTATCTGATTATAACTTAAGACAATAATTTCCTTTTGTCAAGTAATTAATTAAAAATTTTTAAATGGATTTAATAAATCAGACGGGATTATGTTTAAACTGAATTTTTTCTTCCAGGCGTTCATCGAACAACTTACCTATTTCTGCACCAATGATGAACACTGCTGCAGAATAATAAATCCAGAATGCGACAACAACTACTAAGGCATAAGCGCCGTAAATCTGTCCCCACGAAGCAAAGTTAAAAATGTAATAACCGAATAACTGTTTTGCACCTTCCCAAAGAATTGCAGCCCACACAGCACCAACAGCCGCAGATCGTTTCCTTATTTTTTTTATTGGAATGAACTTGTACATTATTGCGAACAGAGAAAAAATAATAAAGAGTGAGATCAGGGTGGTAAATAGTTTCTGGAAAATACCGTGCTGTAAAAATGTAAGTAGCGGAATGTGCTCAGATACATTCCTGAATACATCAAGCATAGGAAGAAACATAGTCGAAACCAGAAAAACAAGAATAACAATAAGTATGATTGCAAAATCTCTGAGCTTACCAAGGAAAATATTAATATCAAGATCAGTCCCGAATACTTTGTTCAGTATAGTCCTGACACTGCTGAAGAACCCGCTTGCAGCAAAGAACAAACCAATGATACCGACGAATCCCGCAATATTTTTAAATTCAATTACTTCATAAATTCTTTTGTAGAGAATTGACTTAACAAATTCCGCATAAGTTTCATAAGGAATTATTGTATCGATGAGAGTATTTATCTGAACTTCAACATCTGATGATGACAGGAAGTTCCCGAGTATCCAGAACAGGATCAGAACGAGAGGGACTATACATACGAAA